>CAJWEF010000017.1 GCA_913031305.1 uncultured Acidiferrobacteraceae bacterium | reverse complement strand
CCTTAAACTGAAAACGAAATGACCAGCGTGCGGGAGCCGGCCTGATGGCCGGATCCCGCCAGCGTGAACGAGGATAAGCTAGGACAACTACTGGGTAAACAGTTTCTTGAGCGCAGGGCCGTGTTCGGGGCTGCGTTCGAGAACCTCCGCCCAACCGGCAGCAACAGCGGCCGCCAACCACTGGTCCCGATCGGCCCCTTCCAGGGTGATCGTTTCCATGCCTTCACTGGCCATCCAATCTTTTTGTTTGGTCAGCAGTGCCTGGAAATCCGGATTGCTGGTCTCAGCTTTGACCTCGAACTCGAGGCCGACCTGGTTCAGCAGGTCCTGTTGTTCCTGGGTCAGGGAATTCCATTTCTTAAGATTTGCTACGGTATGCAAAGACGAGTGATAGAAGCCCGGTTCGACCCGGTACTTGGTCACTTTTACCCAGGCGGGGTTCCAGCCTAGCGCTGGCCAGCCGTAGCCCTGGACGGTCCCATTTTCCATGTAGGTATAGACCTGTGCAAAATTCGAGCGCTGCACGGTCGCGCCGAGTGAGGTGAAAAACGCCGTGTAAACAGGTGATACCCGCAAGTTCAGGCCCGTCAGATCCGGTCCGCTAATCGGTTGATTGAGCCAAAGATGGAACGGGCCGAAATCATGGTGCCGTGCGATGAACTTCATATTCTTTTCTGTCATCAACTTTTGCACGTAATCAATCGCGCCGTTTGCGCGCAACTCCGCAAAGGTGTAGTCCTGCAGACGCAGCACAGGGGCCTCAGGCAGTACATTCCCGAAATAGGCTTCGGTGCAACCGACGATATCGTACGCGCCCTTGGCCATTTTTTTGGTCAATTCAAACGGGCTGCCGATTGCCGGAGCGCCACCCTTAAGATCGATCTGGACAACGCCCTTACCACGGGCGTTGACCGCTTCGACCAGTTTTTCGAAGGGCTTACCCGGGGGGCTGCCAATGGGAAAACAGCTGGCCCCGGAAAGGGTTACTTCAGCTGAATACACCGGATTCATCGCAGAGCCGATGACAGCGATTGCTCCAGCCAGAACAAAGATCGCATTTTTTTTTAGTTGCAACATTTAAAGCCTCCTTATGCACAGTATTAGAAATACCCGGAAAATGATTCGGGTTATTGTTATTTAACGACGCGGGTCACCAGGCAGGGTCGCTGCCAGGCGTGCTCCGCGGGTTATTCGCTAACCACTGGTAGCACAATGCCACAAATCGTGGGGAAATTCACTTCCGAGGTGTAAACACGCCAGATCCGTGCTATCAGCCCTGGTTCTTGTTCACGGCATTGGCTATCCAACCGTGGGTCCGTGCCTGTCGGCACCAAGAGCCCGGCGGTCAATTTTTCCGTTTGGCAGTAGCGGGAAATCGGTCGTTATTATGAAATGCCTAGGCACCTTGTAACCGGCCAGTTGCTGCCTGCACCAGGCGGAAAAATCAATCGACGCAGCGGATCGAGGCTGGGGCGAGACCTCATCAGCCAATTGGATAAAGGCAGTAGCGCTTTCCTGAAAAGCCGGGTCTGGTACCGCGATCACTACAGCCATGGCCACTGCCGGATGTTGCTCGAGTACGGCTTCGATTTCCCGCGGGTAGACGTTGTAACCGCCGGTGATAAACATCTCCGTCGCTCGTCCGACCAGGTGCAGTGAGCCATCGGCATGCAGGGTGCCGATGTCCCCGGTCCGCAACCAGCCGTCAGCAGTGAAGGCTGCGGTGCTCGCCTCTGGCAGGTCAAAATAGCCGGACATCATCCAGGGTGAACGAGCTTGTATCTCACCGCTATGGCCAGATTCGACCGATCTGCCCGCATCATCAGCGATACGTATTTCGCACCCTGGATGAGGAAACCCGACTATGGTAGATGGAGCATGGGCCGGGTTCAGCGCACCGGTTCCGGTCAAAGAGCCACAGGACTCAGTCAGGCCGTAGGCAGTTGCAATGTTGGTATCCAGGCGGGCCAGTTTGCGCAGTAACTCCGGCGGCATCGGGGCACCGGACCAGATCAGCCATTCGAGCGCCGGGACCGTTGCATCCTTGAACCGAGACAGTTCTGACACTCTGCGATACATGGTTGGGACCTGCAGCCAGAGGTTGATATTTTCACGCTGAACCATCTTGAGCGTAACTTCAGCATCAAAACTCTCCATGAAATAGATGGTGCCGGCGCCGACCAGGGCAAAACAGACAATATCACCCAGCCCCCCGATATGGTTCACTGGCAGGTTGGCAACTATTCGGGGAATCTGTGATGGCCAACGCTGGTGGCGGGCGCGATTGCCCAGCACCAGCGCCTGGTGGCTGATCACAACTCCTTTGGGAACACCAGTGGTACCGGAGGTGTAGACAATTACCGCCGGATCATCAGGCATGACCACGTGCTGGGCAGCACGATAGCTTGCGTTCGAAACCTGATCGGCCAGATCGGCAAATTCTTCATAAGGCAGCGTGCCACTGCTGTTATCCGTTTCGTCTATTGCAATGATCCTGCCTTGCTCAAGCCCCGGGTGGGTGCTGCCTGCCGGCTGCGCCACACTAAACAGCACCGTTGGGGTCGCATTAGCAAGAATGACTGCCCTTTCCCTCATGGTGTACCTGGGATTAAGGCCGGTCCAGATTGCGCCAATGCGAACCGTTGCCAAAAAGACGATGAGGAATTCGGGTCGTGGGCTGGTGAGCATGGCGACCCGGTCACCGGGTGCAACGCCCAGGGCCAGCAGTGCTTTAGCGCAGCGGTCGACCTGACTGACCAGTTCCGCGTAACTCCAGCAGCGCCCGGAAAATTTCATCGCCATGCGCTCAGGCCAGCGCTGGGCAGTACTGAACGGATAGTCGCTGATACGCGGTAGGTGAGGCGTTGTCACGGCATCCTCTGTGGTGCGATTTCCATCAGGCGGGTTTTCACGGCAACCCGGGGTAGGCTGAAAAGAGCCCCTCACCTGAAGACAGCATTGACCCGCGCCTCACATCTGAAAGCCCGGCGCAGATCGGCCGGCGCAGCCGCGACCTGAGTCCCATTCCTTCGGTAATAGCCCTCAGCCGTCGCTGCAAAACCAAGGCCTGGACAGGGTCAATGTCTGGTAACGGGGCTGGTGTCGGCATCAGTATTTACCGGTGGCATCGGCGGGCTACGATAACCGCATTGGCTATTTAAAGAGAATAGAGTTGCCAGGCGCCTGTAGGCAAGTATTTGTTTGTGCAAGGTAAGGTTGATTACGCCGCTAAGCGCCGTAACTGGCTCCTGCCCAGCCACAGATTCTTCAATTGCTGCATCGCCTGCAATCTGACCCTGAGCTTGCGCATATCTTTAATCAGTCACGATGTGTCGTTGGTCCTAGCCGCATTATGCGATCAGGTCATGGTGATCAATCATGGTGAGATCGTTGAATGCGGCTCATGTGCACAGGTTTTTCCCAAGCCCCACTAAGCCTATACCGCAGAACTAATACCTGCCGTTCGCTTGCCCGAAATGGGCGAAAAGTGGTTCGATTAGGTAAATACTCGTAAGGCTTGATGGCGCGCGCAGCTACCTCCTGCAACCACAGGCATCGGTTCTGGCTCTCAGTAACGCACCTTTAGCGTAGTTTCAGGTGTATTCAGAATAGTTGCTGATAACTCTCTGATTCGGAGCATTTATTTGGTGCTACCCCAGGGGTGCCACGCTCGCCGCTTGGGCTGGTGCAGAGTTGGCCTGCGGGGGCCGGGATAGGCAGCGCATATTAGTTGGTTGATGTGGGCGTAGTTTTATCGCCATATAACGGTTGACAAATTAACCATATGGAGGGTAATGTTTCAGCATACTGACTGGTCGGTATGTAACCAAAATGACACTAGCACACATGACCCAAAAAACCGCGGCGGTGGAACGGATCCTGGCGGTGGCCGAACCGCTTTTCCTGGCGGCGAGTTACGCCGACGTGACCATGGATCAGATTGCCCGCAAGGCTGGATTTACCAAGGGCGGCCTGTACCATCATTTTCCCAGCAAGGAGGCTCTGTACCTGGCGATGATGCAGACTGATCTTGCCGAGAAGCAGACCCTTTTTACCGCGATGGCCCAATCCGGGGGTGACTGTCGATCGCGGCTGCGGTGCCTGACCCAGGCATTTTTTGAGTTACCCGATCCCAAGCGCCAACTGATCAGCCTGGTACGGCGCAACAGTAACGCCCTTGGTGACGCAGCCCGGGCTCGGTTGATCAGCGCCTACCAGCAGGCACTGCCGAACCAGATCCTGTCCATAATCAAGAGTGGGATTCGCACGGGTGAGATTCAGACCGTTGATGCCCGCCTGTTAGCCTGGTCATTCGTGGCTCTGGTGGAAACCGCGATCAGTGCGCATGGGGACCGGGTACTGGAAGAGTCGGGTAAGAAACTCGATTTCGTCCTCGACCTGTTTTTCCGTGGAGCGTGCGGCCCAAAAGACAGTGGACTGGGCCAGGCAGCCACGACCAGCACTGCGGCAAATTCGGGGTCGGCAGTGACGGCACCAACAGCTTATACCGGCACCGGTGTGTTTCCCGAGTGGCAGGACCAGGATCTGGCTGGGCTGCTGTTGGCCTGCCGTGATCTTGTCGAGGACGGCGACTTTCCAACGGTACAGCGCTGGCGGGATGGGGGTGGCCGGGTGCTAGGCCATTTTCAGGTCTATTTTCCAGAGGAGATCGCGCATGCCGCCGGGCTGCTGCCCTTCAAGTTGCGTGGTGCCCCGGTTGAGCCCGACCATGCAGACTCCCGTTTCGGTTCGTACCTGTGTTCTATTCTCAAGACATCGCTGGAACTGGTGCTGAGCGACCGCGTAGAACTGGACATGTTTGTTACCCACCCGATCTGCGATGCAGCCCGAAATCTGGCTGCGGTCTGGGAACGCAACAGTGAGCATCCCTGTCAGATCCTGTATCTGCCGCAGAATGCGAATTCGGCCGACAGCGCCCGTTACCTGCGTAACGAGTACGCTCGGCTCCTGGAAGTGGTCCAGCAGGTTGCCGGGACTACGATCACCGATGACGACCTGCGAGGCTCTATCGAGCTGTTCAATCGCAACCGTACGCTGATCCGCGAGTTGTATCAGATCAAGCGTGAGACACCGTGGCTGTTAAATGCCGAGGATGCTTATTGCCTGGTATCGGTGGGAGGGATGGTACCGCGCGAGGAGCACAATGCCTTGCTTGAGACGGTACTACCGATGATCCGGGAGCAGGCCGACAGTAACCAGGAGGACCGGGTACGGGTGGTATTCGAGGGCGGTTTCTGTGAGCAGCCACCGTTGGATCTGATCCGCATGGTCGGTCGCTCGTGCTATGTTGTTGATGACGACTTTCTGATCGGACTGCGCTGGATTCTTGAAGACGTCCCGAGCACGGGTGATCCGCTACACCAGCTGGCCCAAGCCTATCTGGAGAAATCATCCTACAGCCCGGTACAGCACGACTTGCGCAAGCCCAAGGAAAAAATGCTCAAAGAACGGATCAGCGTCGCCCGGGCGGATGCCGCCATTATTACTGCGGCCAAGATGTGCGAGCCAGGACTGGAGGAGCAGGTCTGTTATACCCGCTCGTTGGACGAGGACGGTATCGGATATTTCGTCAGTGAGTTCGAAGAAAACATGACGAGTTTTGATCACCTGGGTCTGCAGATCGAAACTTTTATGGAAAACCTGATGTACCAGTGAACCTGGCGAATTGCCGGGACGAGGAGAGACAGTAATGGGGCAGGATAGTCAGAACGAGATTGTAGGGCGCGGTGCCCGGGACGGGGCCGAGCTTTTCCGGCAGTGGTTCTCCTCACTGGACGCGACTGCCGAACAGGGAGCGCAGAGTGCCTACGTGTTTGTCATGGGCAGTATGAATGAGATTCTAAAGGCTTTCGATCTGCCGGTGGTCTTTCCGGAAATCAATTCGCTTCAGACCGCGGTGCGGCGTGTTGCCCACGAGTACCTCAACGAGGCTGAGGATTACGGTTATTCACCCGACATCTGCGGCTACGTCAAAGCTGATGTAGCAGTGCAGTTGCGTAATGGCGAGCATCCGATGGGTAGGATTCCCAAGCCTTCCCTGGCCGTTTACACCAATGCCTGTAATACCTATATCAAGTGGGCGGAGATCTGGGAGCGTATGTACAAGATTCCGATTTTCACGCTGGACGTACCGGGCAGCCGCGAGGGCGGGGTGCACACTGGCCCAGGTGACCGCTCGTTCGAGAATGATCGCAGTTATGTCGAGGCCCAGGTGCATGAGCTGATCACGCTGTGTGAGGAAGTAACCGGTCGCAAGTTCGACATTGACAAGTTGCGCGAGGTATTGGGTTATGCCAACGACGTGGCCAGCAGCTGGCAACGGGTGTTGCAACTGAATGCCAGTCGGCCTTCAGTATTCAATGCCGTCACTGAGGGGACTATTTACCTGGGGGTTGCCAACGGCTTTCGCGGCACCGAGCAGGGCAGTCGATATTTCAGGGAGTTGGTCGAGGAGATGGAATATAAATCGGCCAACGGCATCGGCACCCTGACCGATGAGAAATACCGACTGACCTTCGTGGGTGTTCCCTGCTACCCGATTTTCCGGCGCTTTAACGAGATGTTCTCCGACTGGGGAGGCACTTTCGTTAATTCAACCTATCTGTGGTTTGCCTCTGGTGGTACCAACAGGGGCTTTCAGTACGACCTGCAACGCCCGGTCGAGAGCCTGGCCGAGGGCGTGCTGCTCAGTGTCCGTGACGCCATGGACAGTATGTTCCATCAGAGTTACATGATTGAGGATATGATCGACGAAATGCATGTGGATGGTGTGGTTTATCACCCGATCAAGAGTTGTCGCACAGTCTCTACCGGACTCGCGGATAGTCGGCGCTACCTGATGGAAAAAACCGGTGTGCCATCGCTGTTCCTGGAATCGGACATGATGGATAAACGTGTTGTTTCTGAGGCTCAGATGAAGAACCGGGTAGACGCGTTCTTCGAGGGCCTTGCATCGCGTCGCAGCCAGCAGGCCGCGGCCTGAACCAGTAGAGGAATCAAGCCATGGCGTATGCTGCAGGTGTAGATGTGGGGTCGACCCAGAGTAAAGCCGCGATTGTTGATGAGGATGGCAACCTGATCGCGACCGCTCTTGACGAAACCGGAGCAAACGTGGTGCAAGCTGCAGAAAGGGTATATGAACAGGCCCTGCGCAGCGCTAAGCTGCGCGAAGAGGAAGTCGACTACATTATTGGCACTGGTTACGGCCGCTATAAGGTGACATTCGGCAACGCCCAAGTTACCGAGATCAGCTGTCACGGCCGGGGCGCGGTAAAGATGTTTCCCGATACCCGCACGGTGATCGACATGGGTGGCCAGGATACCAAAGCCATCAGCGTCAGTCCGAGCGGGGAGATCAACGATTTCTGTATGAATGACAAGTGTGCCGCCGGGACTGGCCGCTTTCTCGGGGCTGCTGCGATGGCCCTGGATCTGTCTTTGGCCGAGCTTGGCCCTACGGCCTTGAAGTCGGATAAGCCCGTACGCATCAGCACCACCTGCACGGTATTCGCTGAGTCAGAAGTTCTTTCCTGGCTGGGTAAAGGAAAAAAACTTCCCGACATACTCTGGGGAGTGCACCAGTCGATCGCTACCCGAACCATCGGCCTGGTGCGTCGGGTAGGGCTGGACGAGAAGATTACATTTACCGGCGGGGTAACCCGCAACGTGGCCATGGTCAAGGCGCTGGAAGACCGCCTCGGTATCCGCTTGAACGTGAGTGAACAGGCTCACTACATGGGTGCGCTCGGCGCAGCACTTTTTGCTCTTGATCATATCCTAGATAGCCGTAAACCCGCGTCTAGCGCAGAGGTGGCGTAATGGACTGTACAGTCGGTATAGACGTAGGTTCTACCTACACTAAGTGTGTTGCCCTTTTTGCAAACGGTGAGATCGTTGGCCGCAGGCTGGCACAGACCGGGTTCAAACTGGGGGAGGTTTCGGTGAGGCTATTGAATGAGACCCTGGCAGACAGTGGGCTCGAGCGCGGCGATGTTGGCTATGTAATTGCTACCGGCTTTGGCCGCCACCAGGTCAAGGACAAGGACGCGGCGGTGACTGATCTGACCGCCGCCGCCCGCGGCGCTAGGTTCATCTTTCCGGATACCCGCACTGTGCTCGATATCGGCGGTCAGACGATGAAGGCGAGCCGGGTCGACGAGAACTGCAAGGTGGATTCGTTTCGTCTCAACGATAAGTGCGCGGCTGGAACTGGCGCGTTTTTGGAAAAGACTGCGTATTACATGGGGTTTAAAACAAAGGAGATCGGACCGCTGTTGGCCACCTCACGTGAGTCAGTCTCCATATCAGGGGTATGCGCGGTGTTCGCTGAGTCTGAAGTGATCAATCACCTGTCACAGGGTACTGCACCGGCGGACATCATGCAGGGTGCGGTCTCATCACTGATTAAACGATCGGTTCAGTTAATGAAGCGGGTCCGCGCTGAGCCCGGATATACCCTGGTTGGTGGCCTGTTACGGTTTCGGACAATGGTTGACGAAGTGCAGGAGAAACTGGGCCAGGAAGTCAATGTTCCCGATGGGGATCTGGTTCAGTTTACAGCCGCGCTGGGTGCAGCCGTGCTGGGGCACCGGCGGATGCAGCAACTGGGTGTAGGCAGCGGGCTTACGGTGGGTGCCGGTGTTGCCTGAACAGTTGGTATCGGGGGGCTGTTGTGACTCCACGACGACCACTACTGATGCTGCGGCCGATTCCAGCGCGATTCTTGTCGATCCAGCGCTTACGGCAGATGGCTGGGTTAAACGCTATTTGGCCGATCCCGCCCGGGCTCACGAAGCGCGGGAACTGTACTCTTCAATGGGTTATGAGGTGTACGAGCAAAAACTCGATCCCGCTGACTTTCCCCTGAGTTGTGGCGAGTGCCCCTCAGAGGTCTGCCGGGCTTATGTCATGATCTATACCCGCCGGCGTTGACTGTAAGCCGCGACGGGTGGATGCAACGGTCATTCGCCTCGGCAATGAACCCTTGCCAGTTTTCCTTTCCAAGCAATCCGTCGTAGATCATATCCTTAAGTAGTTGGAAGGGCTGGCACTGTGGGGCGTCCAGGGCCTGCTGCAGGTGCCGTGCGATGGCCAGTCGTACGCTCGCCAATCCTGTCGGTCAGGCGCACTCGAGCGACAGGGTGACGGTAGCCGTGGACCATGGCGTTGTCGGTATCAGCGACTGAGGCAGCGCCCTGTTCTACCATTCGGATCGCCTCCATGTCGGCATCGTTGCTCCGCTGGGTCGGTTCCGTAAAAGGAGTGATGTGATAGTATGCTTGCCGTTCGCCAGCCTTTTCCCTCTTTTTTCAAATACATTGATTTATGTCCGTGGATAGCGTAATCAATTTGCCGCAGGTCCGACTGTCATGCCGGGATTGCTCTTTGGCAGAGCTTTGTCTGCCGCGTGGTCTCGATGCCCAGGACCTTGAACGTTTCGAAGCAGTTGTTGGCCAGAAACCCCCGCTACAGAGCGGGGAACTCGCCTATCATGCCGGGGACGCCTCCCATGCTCTGTACGCCGTTAAGTCGGGGTCTTTGAAGATTGTGATGTCAGCGCTTGACGGTGAGGAACAGATTATTGGCTTTTCGATGCCGGGCGAGCTTTTTGGCTTTGATGGAATACAAAATGGCCACACTTGTACTGCAGTGGCTTTGGAACGAACGAATATCTGCGAACTACCGCTTGATTCCATCAGCGAGATTTCCAAAGAGATTCCAAGCCTGAATCGTGAGCTCTATAAAGTTATGGCTCACGAGATCAGCCTTGATCAGTCGATGTTGTTGTTGCTGGCAAGGCGCAACGCTGAAGATCGACTGGCCGCTTTCCTTTTGAGCCTGTCGCAGCGGTTTGCTAATCGGGGCTTCTCCGAAGTGGATTTCACACTGTCGATGTCCCGGCATGATATCGCCAATTATCTTGGGCTCGCCGCGGAAACCGTCAGCCGTCTTTTCAGCCGCCTGGCTGATGGGGGATTACTGGCCGTTAATGGCCGCAAGATCAAGATTCACAATCTTCAGGGGTTACGACAGCGGGTGGGTGATTGTTTAGGCGGAGCGACATCTGCAACCGCCGGCTGAAAGTCCGATTTTACAGCCGGCAGGTATAATTCTGGTTTTCTAGATCGCTCTTGAGTGGCGCGATTGGCCTGGATGTGGCGACAGGTAACGATCGAAGACCATGCAGATATTGCGCAGCAGGAAGCGCCCGGCCGGGGTAACCTGGATATGGTTCCCGCGTGTCACCGTCACCAGGCCATCATCAGCCAGCAGTCGAAGTTTTTGAAGTTCCGCCTGAAAATAATCCAGGTCAGCAATACCGTAGCTGGACAACGCTTCAGGCAAGCGTACCCCGCCTGCACACATTAGCTGTTCTATTATGTATCGGCGAAGTTCGTCGTCATGATTTAGTTCTATCCCTCGGGCGACCGGCAACTGGTTGTTATCAATCTGTTCCTGGTAGGCGAAAAGATCTTTGCTATTCTGGCTATAGCTCGTGCCGATTTGGCTGATGGCGCTAACACCCAGGCCGATGAGTTCGCAGTAGGCATGGGTCGAGTACCCCTGGAAATTTCTATGCAACGAGCCATCCTGGCCGGCTCTCACCATCGGATCATCGGGCCGGGCGAAATGATCCATGCCGATGTGTATGTAGCCGGCACTGGTAAGCTTTTCAATACAGGCGCCCAGTATTCCTAGCTTCTCTGCACTGTCGGGTAGATCGGCCGATCGGATTCGCTGTTGTGGAGCGAACAGGTGTGGCAGATGTGCGTAGTTGAATATGCTGAGTCGGTCCGGCAGGACCTCCAGTAACTGGTCCAGGGTGTGACTGAAGCTGCTGATGCTCTGAAACGGCAGCCCGTATATCAGATCCACGTTGGTCGAGCGAAAGCCCAGTGCACGGGTATGGCGCAGCAGGTCCAGGGTTTTTTCGGGTGACTGGACCCGGTGTACCGCAGCCTGGACTTTCGGGTCAAAGTCCTGCACCCCCATGCTGATTCGGTTAAATCCCATCTGTTGTAGTTGATCTAGGGAGTGGCGTGATACAGTTCGTGGATCAATCTCTATGGAGTAATCACGCTCCGGATCATCAGTGAGCCTAAAATGTTGGCCAATATGGGTGATCAGTTGTTCGAGTTGATCGGGCTGCAGAAAAGTTGGGGTCCCTCCGCCGAAGTGCATCTGTACGGCTTGCCGGTCGTCATCAAATAGTTGGCCGTACATCTCGATTTCGCGGCGAAGGTGATCAAGATAGATGGCCGCCTTGTGGGTAGTTTTTGTGACAATTTTGTTGCAGGCGCAGTAGAAGCAAAGCGTCGCGCAGAAAGGAATGTGTACGTAAAGAGACAGTGATCGGGGGATCGGATCTTCGTTGCTGAGGCGAGCGAGCTGGCACACTCGGGTGGAGGTGATTGCTTCGCTGAACTGTACGGCCGTAGGGTAGGAAGTGTAGCGTGGCCCGGCGTGATCGTAGCGTCGGATCAAGTCCGGATTAAATACAGGGTTAGGTGACACAGGCTCTCGGATAACGCGTATATGCTAAGACAAAGCAGATCAGTATTTGGATTGATACCCTGAAATGTATCTCCAGAGTCGGCGCCCAGGGCTGACTTATGTCATAAGCGCAAGCAATACCGGTATCTTCGCAGGACTCAAGGTTATAATGTTTTTCGAACTTTTCCGCCTAAAAGATCAGCGAATGAGAATAACGATAGTGGCTGCACTCGGTGGGCGGGCGTTTTTATCACAATGGCAACGCAAGGTCTTGGGCCGAGCCGGTACCCGCCGGTTGATCGCAGATTCTTGAATTGATGCTGATTGAGTAGTTATTCTTCAATCCAAGTTTTGACACGCCCCCGCTCGCATGGATGGGAGCTAAGGAATATGCCGAAATGAGAAAATCTGTTGCCCTTGCGGCCATACTACTGTTGGCCGTCAGCGCCTGGATTGGCTCGGGTCTGCTGCTTGACCGAAAGCCCGCATCCGCGCCCGGTGTATCGGCGGGTTCAGCCGAAAATACCGGCTCTCAATTGGCGCGACCACCCGCTGTCCAGGTCCGCACCCTGGTTGCGGTTCCCGTCTCACGGAAACTTTACTTGATGGGGGTGACACAACCGAAGCGTTCTGTACAGTTGCGGGCGCAGACAGCTGGCGCTGTTGTCGTGGTTCACTCTGATGAAGGCGAGATGCTGAAGGCCGGTGATCTGGTGATACGGATTGATATCCGTGACCGCGAAGCCCGCCAGCGCCAGGCCAAGGCGCTGGTAGCCCAGCGCCAGGCCGAGTACCGGGCAGCGTCTGAGCTTTCCAAAAAGAAACTCAGCTCCAAGACCACGGTGGCCGAGGCTCAGGCGCAACTGGAAGCGGCCAAGGCCTCGTTGCAAGGCATCGAACTTGATATGCGCCATACCCGGGTAACAGCACCTTTCGCAGGGATCATTGAGCGGCGTTTCGTCGAGATTGGCAACTATCTCGATGTGGGAGATCCAGTTGCGGATCTGTTGGATTTGTCGGAGGTGGTTATCAGTGGCCAGGCCTCAGAGCGGGATATCGGACAATTGCACACCGGTATGCCGGCTCAGTTGACTTTGTCTGGCGGTCAACAGCTAATCGGTACGGTGACCTTTATTGCCCACGCGAGCGATAGCGCAACCCGGACCTTCCGAGTCGAAGTCACCGCGTCCAATCAGAATCTTGGGGTGGCCAGTGGGATGACGGCCAAGATCAGTTTGAATTTGGGCAGCACCCCAGGGCATCGCCTCACCCCTGCGGTGCTTACCCTGGATGACGAAGGTCGGGTTGGTGTCAAGATTATTGATAACAGCAGTCGGGTACGTTTCCTGCCGGTAGATCTGATCTCGGACACTCCTGATGGCATGTGGCTGGGCGGATTGCCGGATACGATCGAACTGATCACGGTGGGGCACGAATTTGTCTCGGCGGGTCAGCAGGTGACGGTCAGCCGCAGCGTGCAATAGACCGCGGCTGAGATTTATGTCTTTCATTGGCACAGCGTTCAGTTATTCGCGGACAGTGCTTTCCGTTCTGGTGTTCATTCTTATCGCGGGCTCATTTGCCTACCGGGATATTCCAAAAGAATCCGAGCCGGATATCGATATTCCGATTATTTATGTCACGGTGAGTCATGACGGCATATCTCCGGAAGACGCCGAGCGTCTGCTGATTCGACCCCTGGAGCAGGAGTTGAAGACGATAGAAGGGGTCAAGGAGATGCGTTCGTCCGGCTATGAGGGGGGCGCCAACGTGTTATTGGAGTTTGACGCGGGGTTCGATGCAGATACCGCGCTGCAGGATGTCCGGGAGGCGGTCGATCTGGCGAAAACCCAGCTCCCGACAGCGTCTGATGATCCCGAAGTCCACGAGGTTAATTTCAGTTTGTTTCCGGTTGTCGTCGTCATTCTTTCGGGAGATGTGCCGGATCGCGCGCTCTATGATCTCGCCCGGGATCTCAAGGATGCCGTCGAGGGAATTGGAGAGGTGCTTGAGGCAAAACTTGCCGGTAATCGAGATGAGGTTGTGGAAGTCATCGTTGATCCTTTGCGCTTAGAGAGTTACGGACTTGATCCCGCCCTCGCGGCGGCTACCGTAAGTGGCTCGAACCTGTTGGTGGCCGCCGGAGTACAGGACACCGGGCAGGGCCGCTTTTCGATCAAGGTACCCGGCCTGTTCGAAAGTGTGCTCGATATCGTCGGTTTGCCGGTTTTAACTGATGGCGACTCAGTGGTTACTGTCGGTGATATTGCACAGGTCCGGCGCACCTTCCGGGATCCATCAACTTACGCCCGGGTCAACGGTAGACCTGCTGTGGCATTGGAAGTATCGAAACGTTCTGGAGAAAATGTCATCGCCACGATTGAGAAAATCCGGGCGGTAGTCAAAAGTGAACAGCTTAACTGGCCAGCAACACTACGCGAATCGGTAAAGGTCAGTTACTCGCAGGACCGCTCCGACCAGATTCGCACGATGCTGAGTGACTTGCAGAACAGTGTCCTCAGCGCCGTCATTCTGGTGATGGTGGTTGTTATTGCCGTGCTTGGTGTGCGCAGTGGCGCCTTAGTCGGAATTGCGATTCCTGGTTCTTTTCTAACCGCCTTGCTATTGCTTTACCTGCTGGAGGTGTCACTGAACATCGTTGTGTTGTTCAGCCTTATTCTTGCGGTGGGGATGCTCGTTGATGGCGCCATCGTCGTAACCGAGTTTGCCGACCGTAGGTTGAGTGAAGCAGTTCCGCGCCGGCAGGCTTATCTGCAGGCTTCTCAGCGCATGGCCGCCCCAATCATTGCTTCGACTGCGACCACACTTGCGGCCTTTTTGCCGCTGGTGTTCTGGCCTGGGATCGTCGGTGAGTTCATGAAGTTTCTGCCAATGACAGTGCTGTTGACCCTGAGCGCCTCATTACTGATGGCGCTTATTTTCGTACCAACCATCGGCGCATTAATTGGTAAACCTGCTGATATCAGCAGTCGAGCCTTGCGCACACTGAATGCAGGGGAAAGTGGTGATCTTTTTAGTATCAGCGGATTTACCGGTCGATATCTCACGCTCTTGGCCCAGGCGGTGAAACGACCTGGCCAGGTGATGGCTTTGGCGATAGGATTGCTTATTGGCGTACTTCTTCTTTACGGACGCATCGGCCCCGGGGTGGAATTTTTCCCCGATGTTGAACCTGATAATGCTCAGATTCAGGTCCGTGCGCGTGGCAACCTGTCGGTAGATGAGCAGGATGAGATCATGCGGGCGGTGGAGCAACGGGTTTTGGATATTCGCGGCGTGCGTACTTTTTATACGCGAGTGGGTGGCGATGCCAACAGCGAAGAAGCCGAGGATATCGTCGGCTCGATATCACTGGAGTTTGCTGACTGGCGCCACCGGCCACGGGTCAACCAGATTTTTGAGACATTACGTGAGCGCTTGGTTGATTTTTCCGGGGTGATTATTGACCTGCGCAAGGAAGAAGGTGGACCCCCCGTCGGCAAGCCGCTCCAACTACAACTTTCTTCTTATTATCCGGAACTGCTGGTACCGGCCGCTGCAATAGTTCGGGCTCAGTTCGACGGTATGACCGGGCTGAATAGTATCGAGGACTCCCGGCCCTTGCCTGGTATCGATTGGGCCCTGCAGGTCGACCGCGCCCAGGCCGCCAAGTACGGGGTCGATATTGGGAAGGTCGGCAATATGATCCAGATGACGACTGGCGGTTACAAAATTGGCGAATACCGCCCTGATGACAGCGCAGAAGAGATCGAAATTCGAGTGCGTTTTCCTGAGCCCGACAGAACTGTTACGGGTTTGAGCGAGGTTCGTGTCAGCACTGCCGCGGGTTCGGTACCGGTCTCGAACTTTGTGGTGCGTGAGGCTCGCCAAAAAACTGGGATGCTCAAGCGGGTCGATGGATTTCGGGTGATTACGATCAAGGCTGACGTTGATGAGGGAGTGCTGGCCGACACCAAATTGCAAGAACTAGAGTCGTGGCTGGCGAAGTCTCCTCTTGATTCACGGGTTCAGGTCACATTTAAAGGAGAGGATGAAGAGCAGGCCAAGGCCAAGGCGTTCCTGGGCAAGGCTTTTGTGGTCGCGCTCTTTGTTATGGCTCTGATACTGGTAACGCAGTTCAACAGTTTTTATCAAGCCTTATTAATACTTTTCGCTGTGATCATGTCTACGGTCGGAGTCCTCATTGGTCTGATGGCTACAGGATCGCCTTTTGGCATCGTGATGAACGGGATTGGTGTGATTGCTCTCGCCGGTATCGTGGTCAACAATAATATTGTCCTGATTGACACCTATGTGCGACTTCGCCAGACCATCGCAGATCCAGTGGAGGCAGTGTTGCGCACCGGGGCTCAACGCCTGCGCCCGGTGATGCTGACTACAGCGACGACCATATTGGGCCTGATGCCGATGATGCTTGGTATTAATATAGATTTCCTTTCGCGAGAGGTGACTCAGGGGGCGCCCTCTACACAGTGGTGGACGCAGCTTTCCACCTCTATCGTTTTCGGCCTGAGTTTTGCCACCGTGCTCACTCTGGTGGTGACCCCAAGCGCTTTGGTACTGCAAGCGAATGTTAGCTCCTGGTGGGCAACCCGTCGGGTCCGGGAATCGCAAGCCGGGACCTGACCCGAGTTTCAGACTGAACCGGGCTCGGATAGCCTCAGTCAGCGCGGCTTTACCCGGGCCCAGGTATCGCGCAGCGGGACAGTTCGGTTAAATATCATTTGTTCTGGTGCGCTATCGCGATCAACACAAAAGTAACCGAGGCGCTCGAACTGGAAGGTATTGCCCGCAGTGGCCTCTGTCAGACTTGGCTCAATTTGTGCATCGTCTATTGTGACCAGTGAATGTTCATTAAGGCTATCGTGAAGATCGTCCTGAGAAGAGAAGCGCGGCTGTGAATCATTGAACAGCGGCTCATATAACCGAACCTGCGCTTTTTTGCTGTGACGGGCTGAGGTCCAGTGAATGGTGCCCTTGACCTTGCGGCCGTCAGCTGGATTGCCGCCACGGCTTTGAGGGTCATAGGTGCAGTGCACTTGTGTGACGTTGCCCTGCTCATCGTGGATTACCTTGGTACATGTAACCAGATAGGCATAGCGTAGTCGCACTTCGCGCCCAGGAGAGAGGCGGAAGAATTTTCGCGGTGGATCTTCGATGAAGTCGTCATGTTCGATATAGAGTTCGCGGCAGAAAGCCACAGCCCTTGAGCCACGAGACGGATCTGCCGGATGGTTGGCGGCCTCAAAGAATTCTTCCTGGTCTTGTGGGTAGTTGTCGATCACCAGTTTGAGAGGACGAATGACAGCAAAGGCCCGCGCGGCGGTCCGCTCAAGATCCTCACGGACACAGTTTTCCAGCACGCTGAGTTCAACATGCTGTTGATTGCGTGTGACACCGATCCGGTTGCAGAAATCCCGAAGTGAGGCGGGCGAATAACCTCGCCGCCGCAGTCCGGAGAGGGTCGGCATGCGTGGATCATCCCAGCCATCGACGACACGCTCGCTGACCAAGGTGGTCAAAAGCCGCTTGCTGACTACCGTGTATTCCAGTGACAGACGGGAGAACTCGGTCTGGTAAGGACGTGACGGAATCGATACGTGTTCAAGTACCCAATCATACAGAGCCCGGTTGTCCTCAAATTCAAGAGTACACAGCGAATGGGTTACCCCTTCGATAGCGTCTGACAGGGGATGGGTAAAGTCGTACATTGGGTAGATACACCAGGTGTCCCCGGTATTATGGTGCGTCTGGTGGCGAATCCGGTATAGAGCGGGATCCCGCAGGTGCAGATTGGGTGACGCCATGTCTATCCGCGCCCGTAGAACGCGGCTACCGTCGGCAAATTCTCCAGCGCGCATCTGCGCCAGGAGTTCAAGGTTTTCTTCAGCACTACGACCCCGGTACGGGCTGTTGCTGCCGGGAGAGGTGAGAGTGCCTCGGGTCGCACGAATTTCCTCAGCACTCAGGTCGCAGACATAAGCGTGGCCATTCTCAACCAACTCCACTGCCCATTGGTATAACTGCTCAAAGTAGTCTGAGGCATGCCGTAGTCGGTCACTCCAGCCAAAGCCTAGCCATTTCACATCTTCCTTGATGGCTTTGACAAACTCCGGGCTCTCCCGGTCGGGGTTGGTGTCGTCGAAGCGTAGAAAACAACGCCCGCTGAACTCATTGGCTAACCCAAAATTAAGACATATCGATTTTGCATGACCAATATGCAGGTAACCGTTGGGCTCGGGCGGAAAACGAGTCGTTATGCCCTCAGGATATTTGCCAGCGGCTAGATCCGCCGCGATCTTCTGACGGATAAAGTGGGTAGGCGTTACGGTGTTATTACTTTCGGGCATCGGTTTGTCGGTATGCCACACTGACACAGCGCAACCGTGGTTGCGCGCCCGGGTTCGGACCAGTGCATTCGGTTGATTGCGATATGAACGATCCTGTCGGATGTGCTGCGTCGTGCGTCGTGCGTTGCCGCGACGCAGCACCTGGTCGGCATCTTACCAGTCGGTTGGCGTAGACAACTCCGAGGGTTGGCTGGCGAAGTAGGCAGCGAGATCCTGGATATCAGTATCACTGAGTGCAGCAGCAAAACCCTTCATGATGGGGTTATTGCGAGTACCAGATTTGTAACTGCCAAGAGTATGAGCGAGATAATCAGGGTACTGTCCCGCCAGTATCGGGTATTGTGGGGTCAATGGTTTGCCGCCACCGGAGCCGTGGCAGGAAAGGCAGAGTTGTGCCTTGGCTTGCCCAGCTACCGCATCACCATCACCCAGTTCGCCACCGCCGCTGTTCTTCAGATTACCAAGGTATGCTGCGATATTTCCAATAGTAGCTTCATCGAGTGCTCCTGCCTGGGCTTGCATCGTTGGATGAATGCGTTCGCCGGCCTGGTAGCTTTTTAGGGCGACAACAAGGTATTGCTCTTGTTGTCCGGCGAGTTTGGGCACCTTAAAAGCAGGATAAGCATTACGAAAGCCGGGAGCCCCATGACAACCCATACAGGTAGCAGCCGCGCTACGGCCTGCCGCAGCGTCGTTTGCAGCCTGCAGGGGTAGCGCAGCCAGTGCCATGGCCAAGCCGACTGTTATTGATGACAATGTTCTCATCGGGGTGCATCTCATGAATTTCCGAAGGCGCAACTTTAGGCAACCGCTCTCGAGGTTGCAACACATTTGAGTCAAAAAAATGTTTATTTGGCTGAATTTTGACGTTTCAGAGCTAGTGCTAACTCGCTAAAGCCGCTCGGGTGCGCAATCTTTCGATCCTGTTGCTGAGGCCAATGCCACCGTGTTGTCGGGAAAATTTCTTTCAGCGTCTCGATGGCGCAGTGCCAAGGCGGTCCGCCGTCGCGATCAGTCTGCAGGAACAGGCCCAATAGTATTCCTTCGGCAGCCAGCCATCGGTGCAGTCGGTCGGCATAGTTGTGCCACAAGGCCGGTTCCAGCGCACACAGCGCCGTTTGCTCGTAAATAATGTCAAATTCCCCGGTTGGCTCCCAGGTAAGCAGGTCAGCTTGGATGACATCGGCCCGCAGCTCTTTTTCGCGGAGTTTTGCATTTAGGGTTGCGACCGCACTTGGCGCAAACTCAATCGCGGTGACGCTATAGCCCTGCTCGCTGAGCGTTAGAACCTCGTGGCCGTAGCCGCAGGCAGGCACCAGTACCCGGGCCGGGGGCGGGCACATCGAGGGAAACCAGTGCCCGAGCGCCGGACTGGATTGCCCCCGATCCCACCCGGTTTTCCCACCCTGATAGCGATTTTCCCAAACATCTTGTTGATTTGATGCGGTGAACGTGATAGTCATAACTCTGTTACTAAAAAGAATATGGTGTAATGGGGATCAAACCTCGAAAGTCAATGATTATAGGAATCAGTGAGCAAAGCACACAGCACAAGGATAACCGAGGAGGGCGAAGATAATGGATTACCAGACAGAGGATATTCGCAATGTGGCCTTTGCGGGCCACGCTGGCGCAGGCAAGACGATGTTGGTAGAGAAGATTCTGGCTCATGCTGGTGCGATTAAGGCTCCGGGTGTAATCGAGAAAGGTACCACGGTCAGTGACTGGGATGATCTTGAAAAAAAGCACGGTCACTCGCTTTCGTCTTCACTCGCTGGGTTCGATTACCGTAACACCCATATCAATCTGCTCGACACCCCCGGTTACCCGGACTTCATTGGTGCGGCGCTCAGCGTCCTGCCGGCCGTGGAAACGGTGGGCGTGGTAATCAATGCCCAGCGGGGAGTCGAGAGCACCAGTCGCCGGATGATGAGTTGGGCCCAAAGTCAGGATCAGTGCCGCATGGTGGTGATTAACCATATAGACAGTGATCAGGCTGATCTTCAGGCAATCTACCAGGAGGTTCGCGAAGGCTTCGGTAACGAGTGTCTTGCGGTTAACCTGCCATCCAGTAACGGCAAGGAGGTTATAGATTGTTTTTTCAAAGCTGAGGGCGAGTCAGCGTTCTCCTCAGCCGAAAATGCCCACACAGCGATTGTGGACCAGGTCGTCGAAGTGGATGAGGAACTCATGGAGATTTACCTTGATAAGGGTGAAGTCTCCGCGGAGCAGTTGCACGATGCGTTTGAGCAGGCGATGCGTGAGGGTCATCTTGTCCCGGTGTGTTTCGTGTCTGCTCATACCGGAGTTGGGGTTCCTGAACTACTGGATTTTATTGTTCGCCTGTTACCCAACCCTGCCGAAGGAAACCCCCCTCATTTTAAAAACGGCTTCGGTGATGATGCGCAAAAGGTTGAGGTCAGCCCCGATCCCGCAAAACATGTACTGGCCCATGTGTTCAAAGTCTCTTTTGATCCATTTGTCGGGCGCCAGACCCTGCTCCGTGTACACCAGGGCCGGGTCCGCAAGGATATGCAGTTATTTGTGGGCGATGCCCGTAAGCCTCTAAAAATCAGCAACTTGTCAACTCCATCGGGCAAGGAAAGCAGCGAGTTGAGTATCGCAGTTCCCGGTGACATTGCGCTGGTGTCCAAGGTTGATGGTCTGTCCTACGATGATGTACTGCATGACTCGCATGATGAAGATCTCATTCACCTCGAGCCGTTGAATCTGCCTACGCCGATGGCTGGTGTATCGATTGCAGCGAGTAGTCGAGGTGATGAACAGAAGATAGCGGATGTGTTGTTGCGCCTCACCGCGTCTGATCCCTGTCTGCGGGTAGAGCAGGATCCGGTAGCCAACGAGACGGTTCTGCGCGGAACCGGTGAACTGCATCTACGCATGGCTATTGAACGTATGTCTGACCAGTATGACCTCAAGGTCACGACCGGGGTACCGTCTATTCCCTACCGGGAAACCATTGGCAAAACCGCCAAAGGCCATTGCCGGCATAAGAAGCAGACCGGCGGTGCGGGTCAATTTGGCGAAGTGTTCCTGGAAATTGAGCCTTTACCTCGTGGTTCGGGTTTCGAGTTCGCCAATAAGATTGTTGGCGGGGTGATTCCAGCTCAATTTATTCCTGCGGTGGAAAAGGGGGTACGCAGCGTTCTTAATGGAGGTGCGATAGCCGGATTTCCCATGCAGGACGTTCGGGTCAAGGTCTATGACGGCAAGCATCACCCGGTCGATTCTAAGGAAGTGGCCTTTGTGAACGCTGGGCGCAAGGCATTTTTGGACGCTATAGCCAACGCCAAACCGCTGGTTCTGGAACCGGTAGTCAATATCGAGGCGATGGTTCCAGCTGACAATATGGGAGACATTGCAGGCGATCTTTCATCAAGGCGTGGTCGGGTAGTCAGTACCGATGTGGCCAGTGGCGGACGCATGATGATCAGCGGTCAGGCGCCTCTGGCGGAAATGACTGATTACCAGTCTCGGCTA
Source organism: uncultured Acidiferrobacteraceae bacterium (assembly GCA_913031305.1). Lineage (GTDB taxonomy): Bacteria > Pseudomonadota > Gammaproteobacteria > Arenicellales > UBA868 > UBA868. The sequence continues at coordinate 4,914 of CAJWEF010000017.1, read as the reverse complement.
AAGTCGGTGACGGGTGGGGAAGGTAGCTACAACATGGAGTTTGCCAACTATGAACCCGCGCCAGCAGCGATACAGAAACAACTGATGTCGACGTTCGAACACCCCGAGGAGGATTGACGAGCTACGACTTGTGTTCATGCGGTGATATAATTCGCGCCGTTTTGCGCCGCCAGGGGGGTGACGCAAACAAGCCCTTGGGTTATCACAGTGCACGTAGCCAACACCGACGATCTTCGTATTGTCGAAATCCGAGATGTTGCCAATCCGGCAACGGTTGTCGCCGAGTTTCCCGTGAATCAACGGATGGCCGAAGTAGTTTTTGCGGCCCGCCAGGATATTCACCAGATACTCCACGGCCACGATGATCGCCTCATCGTCGTAGTTGGGCCATGCTCGATTCATGATTCTTTGGCGGCACTGGAATATGCTGGCCGACTGTCGCCGTTGGTAGGTCAGTATGCAGACGAGCTGGTGTTGATCATGCGGGTCTACTTTGAGAAGCCCCGCACTACTGTTGGTTGGAAAGGGCTGATCAATGATCCGGGCCTGGACGGATCGTTTGATATTAACCGGGGCTTGCGCACAGCACGCAAACTGTTGGCTGATATCAATGAACTGGGCGTTGCGGCGGGAACCGAGTACTTGGATCTGTTAACCCCGCAATATTTGACCGACCTTGTAAGTTGGGGGGCTATTGGTGCACGGACTACCGAGAGTCAGCTGCACCGCGAGTTGGCGTCTGGGTTATCTTGTCCGGTAGGATTCAAAAACGGCACGGACGGCAATCTAAAGATTGCAGTCGATGCTGTCGGAGCAGCACAACATCCGCATCATTTTCTGACCCTTACCAAGGAAGGGCACTCGGCTATTTATGCCACTGCTGGCAATGATGATGGTCACGTAATCCTTCGCGGTGGTATTGAGCCTAATTATGATTCCCGAAGTCTTGACCGAGCGGCAACGCTGATGTCCAAGGCCGGCGTTCCAACTCGCCTTATGGTTGACTGCAGTCATGCTAACAGCGGCAAGGATCCACAGCGCCAGCCCCAGGTAGTCGGGGCCGTCTGCGATCAACTGGCCGCTGGCGAACGTCGTCTGATGGGGGTTATGATTGAGAGTCATCTGCAACCGGGCCGCCAGGATATTGTCTCTGGCGAGACTCTGGCTTACGGTCAGAGTGTTACTGACGCCTGCATTGGCTGGGAGGAGACGCCGCCGTTGTTGTCGCGCCTGGCTGAGGCGGTCCGGGATCGGCGCCGCAGATAATACTGAGCCAGCACCGACTTACTGAGTTCTTTGGTTGTGTTGGGGTGTTCAAACCTTATGGGTTAATCAAAAAATTTAGTCAGCGCCTGGCTTCGGAGGTGCTAATGTTTGCGTTAGCGATGAATGCTTGGCGCCAAGCCCGCGTAGGCAATCGGCTGTTATCAACACGTTCATCAGTGGTTTGACCCTATTCCCGGAGACTTTAAGTAATGATCAGGCCCCATGGTTCAGACTCCCTCACTGCACTGCTAGTCAAGGACTCGGTGCGTCGCGCGGCGTTGGAAGCGCAAGCCGTCAAACTGCCACAATTGATTATCAGTTCTGCAGCTGCGGCCAATGCCGTGATGCTGGGAGCCGGATATTTCACGCCTCTAACCGGGTTCATGAACAAGGCTGACGCGCTTAGTGTCGCAACTGACATGCGTACCAGCGATGGGCTGTTCTGGCCTGTACCGGTCCTCAACCTCGTAGCCGATGGTCACGGGATTGCTGTGGGTTCACGGATCGCATTGCGTGATCCGAATGTATCCGGTGATCCGGTGATCGCCATTCAGGAGGTTGAAGCCGTCGAGGAACTGACTGACGAAGAAATCGATCTCATCACACAAAAGGTGTACCGCACTGTAGATCCCGGACATCCGGGTGTTGCGACCTTTAGCTCTTTAGGAAAGTTTGTAATCTCAGGGCCGATCGAGGTGTTGAATCTCAGTTATTTTGAAAGCGAGTTCCCTGGCACTTTTCGCACGGCTGGCCAGATTCGTGAGGAGATCGCCGAACGCGGTTGGGAGACCGTGGTCGCGTTTCAGACGCGCAACCCCATGCACCGTGCCCATGAAGAACTGTGCAAGATAGCCAGTGACATGGTCGGCGCTGATGGCGTGCTGATCCATATGCTGCTGGGCAAACTCAAGCCCGGCGATATACCTGCCGAAGTGCGAGATGCCGCTATCCGCAAGATGGTCGATCTGTATTTTCCATCTAATTCGGTAATGATCGGCGGGTATGGCTTTGATATGCTTTATGCGGGGCCGCGAGAAGCAGTGCTGCATGCGCTGTTCCGACAGAATGCCGGTTGCACACACCTGATTGTCGGGCGTGATCATGCTGGGGTCGGTGATTTTTACGGCGCTTTTGATGCGCAGGAGATTTTTGATGAAGAAGTGCCTTCAGATGCGCTTGATATCGAAATTTTCCGAGCAGATCACACCGCCTACTCAAAGAAGTTGAACAGGGTAGTGATGATGCGTGATGCACCGGATCACCAGAAAGAAGATTTTGTACTGTTATCCGGCACCCGGGTTCGGGAGATGCTTGCGGCGGGAGAGGATCTGCCGCTGGAATTCGCTCGCCCTGAAGTGGCACGCATCCTGATGGATCATTATGCTCAAGGCACTGCGCAAGTCGCCTGATACCCCGGGGCCGTCCAGTGGGTCGCCCCGAGAAGTCGTTATAGTCCGTCGAATTGGTCTGTGGGGATGCTTTCTTTTTCCAGCATAACCGGAATATTGTCATCTATCCGGTAGATTCGCTGCTGATTGTTAGTGATCAACCCCTCATTCAGTGGTGTGGTTATGACCCTGTCATCGGCAGTGGCGATACTCCCCGCGGCGATCTGTTTATTTATCAGAGCCAGTTGCTCAGGACTGAGCACGGTCAACGCTTGTTTGCTAACCGGGCAGCAGAGGATTTCCAGAAGTTTGCGGTCTATAGGCATCGGGTCTGTGGGATATTCATGGATGGGTTGCAATTTGTATTATCCAACTAAGTATACTCTGGGCGTCTGGTACAGGCATCTGTAGCCTGACCGTTATCAGTAACCAGGATTTCAGCAACTATGGCTTCTGGCTCGCGGCGCGCCGTCTTGAGTGCAATTTCCGGTAACGCACTTTTAACCATACTCAAGTTTGCTGTTGCGCTGCCGACTCATTCTGCCGCCATGATGAACGAGGCGGTGCATAGTTTGATGGATACCTTGAATCAGGTATTTCTTTTGATTGGCCTGGCCCAGGGCAAACGGCAGGCCGACGCCCGTTACGCGTTTGGTCACGGGCAGAAAAAATACCTTTGGAATCTCTGGAGCGCCATCGGCCTTTTCTCAATCGGCTGCGGGCTTGGGTTGGCGCATGCCTGGCATGCCTGGCGCCAGTTGCATGAAGGTGTTGGGGTTTCTGTTATTGCCATCGGTGATTTCAATATTGACTCGATCTGGTTGGCAGCTGCGGTATTGGCGATCGCGTTCGTTGTTGAGGGCTACGTGTTGCGCATTGCCTGGGGGGAATTTTCCAGCCGTGCACGCTTGCAATCGCTGTCGCCGTGGCGAAAATTGTTTCGGGCGGGTGACCCGACCCTGCTGGCGGTGGTGCTCGAGGATGCAATCGCGGTAACCGGGCTGATGTTGGCGAGTTGCGGCATTGCCTTATCCCGACTGACGGGTAATGCAGCTTGGGATGTCGGTTTTTCAATTGCTATTGCACTAATGCTGGGAGTTACGGCAATTATTCTGGGTGCCATCAATATGCAGTTTCTGTCGGATGTACGGGATCGCGAGGCAGAAAGGATTTTCGAGACAATCGCCAAGGCACACCGTGAAGTCGAGGACTACCACGATCTACGCAGCATCGTCGTAGACGAGGATCACACCGTACTGGTTGCTGAAGTCGAGATGCGCGAAGAGACAGTTCTTGCAGGATTACGTGACCATATTGATAAACACGAGAGAACATTGCTGGCTGCATTACCTGAGTCACGTCGCTCAGACCCTGCGCTTCAGTCCTACGTCGCCGACCGTGCTGCGGTCCAGGCGACCCTGGAGCGCATAGAACGTATAATTAATGAACTCGAAGCCCAACTCCGCGAGCGTTGTCCCCGGGTGTCGCATGTCACTATTGAAGTGCAGGGCATCGTTGAAGATAAGTTGTTGCAGAGCGAAACCTACCCTAGAGAACTGGAAGACCTATGACCAAGATCGTTTTATCCGTTACCCCATTATTGGTGGCCCTACTGATTGGGTCGTCGGCTATGGCTGATGATGTGCCACAAACCTCGCAAGAGCAGTTCAGTTATGCCCTGGGGTTTCAGATTGGCAGTCAGATTGCACAACAGATGAAGGCCGATAATCTCGATTTGGATCCGGCACATCTGGCGCAGGCAATTGAAGACGTACTTGCAGGGCGGGCTCCGGCGATGACGGATGAGCAGATGGCAGCAGCGATCACCGAAGCGCGAAAGCACGCACAGGAGGAGACTATGGCGAAATCGCAGGGAAGTGCCAGCGCCGGGGCTGCATTCCGGGCTGAATATAAACAGCGCGAAGGCGTGCGTACAACAGACAGCGGGATTCTTTATACCGTTTTGGTTGAAGGAACTGGAAAACAGCCACAGGCAAGTGACACCGTGGTGGTGCATTACCGCGGCACGCTGATTGACGGCACCGAGTTCGATAGCTCGTTCAAGCGTAACCAGCCTGCGACATTCAGCTTGGGCGGCATTATTCCTGGCTGGCAGGAGATTCTTCAACTGATGCCTGAGGGATCACGGTGGGAGGTGGTGATCCCGCCGGAACTCGCCTATGGCAGCGCTGGTGCTGGCGGAGTTATTGGCCCTGAGGAGACTCTGGTTTTTGAGATCGAGTTGCGCGAGATCAAGTAG
>CAJWEF010000016.1 GCA_913031305.1 uncultured Acidiferrobacteraceae bacterium | reverse complement strand
CGGATCTGCATTTTGAGGCCTGCTATTACGCCCCGATCGAGTACTGCATTAAACATGGTCTCAGCCGATTTGAAGCCGGCGCCCAGGGTGAGCACAAATTGAGCCGAGGACTCACGCCTGAAATCACTCTGTCAGCACACTGGCTGGCCCATCGGAGATTTCACGATGCGATCGGGAGATATACGATTGAGGAAAGTTCGCAACTCGCAGAATATTCCCGTGTCCTTCACGCCCATACCCCATTTCGCAAGCACAATCCCTGAATTTGTGAGTGCTAGAATGACTCGCACAATGGCTCACCCCCCCGAGAAATACTCCTTCCCGCCGCTGGAGAGCGCCTCCACTGAGGGTTTGCTTGCCATCGGTGGCGATCTTGATCCTGAACGAATATTGAGCGCCTACCGGCAAGGAATCTTTCCCTGGTACAGCGCCGGACAGCCGATACTGTGGTGGTCACCGAACCCAAGAGCCATCCTGTACCCACAGCAAGTCCGGATCTCTCGCAGTCTGCGAAGGAGTCTTCGCCAACGAGGCTTCGTCATTACTGCTGATCGCAATTTTGCTGGAGTCATTCGGCAGTGCACTCAACCGCGCAACGGACAATCCGGCACCTGGATTACACCCGACATGGAGCAGGCCTATACCACGCTTCACCAGATGGGGTACGCGCACAGCATCGAGACATGGCAAGACTCCAAACTCGTTGGCGGCCTCTACGGGATCGCAATCGGCAAGGCCTTTTTTGGTGAGAGCATGTTCAGTCAAACCACTGACGCATCCAAGGCAGCTCTGATTGGCTTGGCATCGCTGCTTGCAACGCAGGGTTATCACTTTATCGACTGTCAGGTGGCATCACCGCATCTCGAGTCACTCGGTGCCGAGAGTCTGTCCCGGCAACGGTTCACGCAACAATTAGCTCAAGCCGTAAATGTCCATATAAGTGCTGAGGCTTGGCAGTTAGAAAAACAGGGGGGGCAACTGGCATGACCCGCCAACAATCAGCTCCAGACCTGTATCAATCCACGCCACACACATGCCCTTATCTGCAAGGTGAGACTGCGGCAAACCTGCTGATCGATCCTCAGTTCAAGGTAACACCGGCGATGTACGACAAGCTGATACGCAATGGCTTCCGGCGTAACGGCGCCGTGTATTATCGTCCGCATTGCCCGACCTGTCGCCAGTGCCAATCGGTGCGCATTCAAGTCAATAATTTTGTTCCAGGAAGATCTTTCCGCCGTATCCAGACACGTAACAGTGACGTCGTGATGGAACTATGCGCGCTGGGCTTCCGTGAAGAGCACTTTGCCCTGTACCGGACCTACCAGTCCCAAAGACATCACGGCGACAGCATGGACGACCCTGATCCAGAGAAATATCAGCAGTTTCTGGCCCGCTCACAGGTCGAAACTTTCATGATCGAGCTACGTATTGGCCGCCGTCTACTGGCGGTTTCTGTACTGGATCATGTCGCAGACGGCCTCTCGGCAGTCTATACCTTCTTTGATCCCACCCAGGCTCGGCGTAGCCCAGGGACTCTAGCGATACTGCGTCAGATTGAATTGACTCGCTCGGTCGAATACAACTGGCTGTACCTGGGCTACTGGATCCCCGACTGCGAGAAAATGACCTACAAGACCCGGTTCAGACCACTGGAAGCTTTCGACTCAATGGCTATAACGTGGGCTCATGTCTGCTGAACACTCAGCCGTGCCAGAGATTCCTTTTATCCAAGATCACCAGTTTCGCTATGGTGAGATTGAGACGGTTGCACCCGGCATTCGCAGGTTAACTGCGAGAAATGCAGGGGCATTCACCTATCACGGCACCGGCACCTATATCGTCGGCCAAGGCGAAGTGGCGGTTATTGATCCAGGTCCAGACGATCCAGATCATATCGACACCCTTGTCAGCAGTCTCTCTTCGGAGACTATCAGTCATATCCTGGTGACGCATTGCCACCGGGATCACTCCCCGGGAGCCAGACTGCTGCAAACCGCCTGCGATGCACCTACCTACGCCTTTGGCCCGCACGCTGGTGGCATTGAGCATGATGATAGCGCTATCGAAGAAGGGGTCGATACCTTGTTTACACCTGATAACCCTTTAAAGCATGGGGAATATCTGACCGTGGGTGACTGTGAGATCGAGTGTATCCATACCCCTGGCCATACCAGCAACCACATGTGTTTTGCTGTTCCCGGACAGGATTCGCTGTTTAGCGGGGATCACGTTATGGCATGGTCCACCAGTGTGGTTATCCCTCCGGACGGCAACATGGCCGACTACCTGGCCAGTCTGGCCCTGCTTTGCAACCGAACTGAATCACGTTATTGGCCCACCCACGGACCACCGCTGGGCTCCCCGCACGATTACGTTCAAGCGTTGATTGCACACCGCCTTCAACGCATGCAAGACATCATTCAGTTGCTCAAGACCGGCCCCTGGAGAATTGCCGATATGGTCGAGCAACTGTACCCCCAGCTCGATACCCGTCTGCACGGCGCTGCCAGCCGGTCAATATTCGCCGCGATACTCTATCTGCAAGATTGCGGTGAAATCGAAGCTCTGGAGCCAACTACGCTTGATGGGCTGTACCAGCAATCAAGTTGAGTGAAACAAAAATGTCGCGTGCCTGACCCTTATGGGCAAGCCCTTGTTACAGACTGACGTTTCTCGCAGGTGGCCGTATACAACCAGCAAATACCCTCTGGCGCCCCAAGGTGCGCCATATAGCCGCTCTTGATGGCACACGATCGACCCTGGCCTTTTCATGCCTTGCTGACGAGGGTTATTTCGATAATAATCGACATATGGACATATCCACCGCGGTCAATCGGCTCTCAGCTCTCGCCCAGGACAGCCGCCTGCAGATATTCCGCCTTCTGATAGAGCAAGGCCGCGATGGATTGGCCGCCGGGAAGATCGCCAAACAACTCCATGCCCCTCACAACACGTTATCGACCCATTTGGCTGTACTCACCCGAGCGGGCCTACTGACCTCGACCCGGCGAGGTCGATCAATTATCTATTCCATCGACCCCAAGGGAATCCAGGCTCTGTTCGACTACCTGGTACAGGACTGCTGTGGTGGGCGACCGGAGTTGTGTGCACCGCTAACCGCTACAACCCTTAAAACTTTGTCCCAGCAATAAACTAGCGAAGGTGACGGGCAGAGTATGGGAAAGCCTTATGACAACGCGCTGGCTCTGTCCGCCAGAATCTCAGTTTGCAGCCTTCTGGCCGAGGCGGTAGTAAATCGGGACGGCATAGGCCAATCCAGAACTTGCGTCAGCCTGATACGAGTATCTCTCGATCATCTTGCGCTAAGCGTTCAGTTGAGCGAGAGGGGCAACACAGTTCCAACGGGCTAAACCACTGATGGAACAGTTCTCTTTGCCACGCAAACTGGCTGCCGAGTTTCTTGGCACCGCGTTGCTGTTAGCAACAGTGGTGGGCTCAGGAATCATGGCAGAGCGCCTCGCGGGGGGCAATGCTGCGATCGCGCTGCTGGGCAATGCCATACCCACCGGGGCAATCCTATTTGTTCTGATTACTATGCTAGGGCCGATTTCCGGCGCCCATTTCAATCCAGCCGTAACTCTGAGTTTTGTTCTGCGGCGCGAGCTCACCCCTCTGGTTGCCCTAGCCTATGTCGTGGTCCAGATCGCCGGGGGAATCACAGGCACGTTGATTGCACATGCCATGTTTGAACAGACCCTGATCCAGTTTTCCACACAGCTGCGCAATGGCCCAGCGCAGTGGTTTTCAGAAAGTGTTGCTACTTTCGGCCTGGTTGCCACGATCCTGGCGACTCGACGCTGGCGACCTGAAGCTGTGGCGAGCGCCGTTGGGCTGTTTATCACGGCCGCCTACTGGTTTACCGCCTCCACTTCCTTTGCCAACCCGGCAGTAACCATCGCCAGAAGCCTGACCGATACTTTCAGTGGAATCTTGCCGGCGAACATGCCAGCTTTTATTGCGGCCCAGTTGGCCGGGGCGGTGATCGCAACTGCAGTGATCGGTTGGCTGCTGCGCTCTAATTTATCGAGTGCAGACTCGGATGGGGGCTAAACCCGTCAGTTGGCCATTAACAGGCGCAATCGATTGCCCACTCGCTCGGAAAGGTCTGCAAGAGTTGCGATCTGACGAATGACCTGGTGCCAAAAGATTGTGGCAACACCAAGTTCTCCCTCTATTGAAAACAGTTTACGCGCGGCTTTATCCAATAGAGCATCCGTTTCGGTTTCGAGACGACCCAATTCAGAGATCATCTCGTCGACGCGTGCAACCTCCGCATCACCAAAACCTGTCTCCACGAGTTCGTCCAATTCATCAATGATACGCTGGCCCTGCTCGCAGGCCGCTACCACCCGGTTGGCCAGTGACAATACTGGTTCTTTCAGTGCTTCAGGCAGATGCATGCTGCGCTGATCCGCCAGTTCGGCAATATCCTGGGCAACATCTGCGATCGAATCCTGGTAATCGAGAATCTCCAGTATTGTGCGGCGATCCAGGGCCATCATGAAACGCCTGGGGGTGTGGGATCGAATCTCATGCTTGATCTGATCCGCTTCATGCTCCAATCGATCTATCTTCGCACGGCAAACTCGAATCGAGTCATTATCCCCTATGGCCATTGCCTCAAGTAAGGGGACTACCTCACGGGCGCAGAGGACGGCGACCTGCATATGTTTTTGCATTGGCGCAATCGGCGACCGCCCCACCAGTTGATCTATCCAGGCCATGAAATTCTCCTAAGGAATTAACAAACCTCTGAAAAAATAATAAAAGAATACCGATAACCCTGCGGAAATCGGCAGAGTAGCCACCCATGATGTAATGATTTTTCCGACTACCCGCAAATCCAGCGCACCGATCCCACGCGCAAGGCCCACACCCAGTACAGCACCAACCAGGGTATGTGTTGTGGATATCGGAATGCCCATTCTCGAGGCCAGCACGATGGTCGTTGCTGCCGACAGTTGGGCGGCAAAACCGCGACTCGGCGTCAGTTCGGTAATCCGCTTGCCCACGGTCTCCATCACCCGGTAACCCCATGTACCCAATCCAACCACTATTCCGATGCCACCAATCGCGAGCATCCAAGGCTCAACGGGCGCTTTGCTCGCAAGATCCATACCCCGTACCGCATGCGCCACGGCCGCCAGCGGTCCTATTGAGTTGGCGACATCATTGGAGCCATGGGCGAAAGCAATTGCGCAGGCCGTCAGAATCTGGAGAATTACGAAAATACGCTCGACTTGACTAAATCGGTGTTTTTTATCTACCGGCCCCAGATGCACCCTGCGGATAAAGAATACACCTAGTCCAGCCCCTACGACTCCCAAACCTATCGAACCGATCAATGCCTGGGTGAGATTGAGGTCTAGCTTCAAAGGCTTGAGGCCCTTGAAAAGGGTCACGAGGCCAATAATAAAAAACACGAAAAAGAAAAACAACGGGCCGAGCTTTCGAATCTGCGCAACCGGATCTTTGGTATCAAGAACCTTGGATCGGGTGATCTGGAAAATAAAAAACGCAATGACACCAGCCAACAGTGGTGAGGTCAGCCAGGACAATACGATCTGCATGATCTTGCCCCAGTTCACGGCATCAAACCCAATAGCCACCGTACCAAATCCGACAATGGCACCAACGATCGAGTGCGTGGTTGACACAGGTAAGCCGAACCGGGTGGCGCCGATCAACAAGGTACCCGCCGATGCTAGAGATGCCAACATTCCATAAACAAGCTGATCCCGACTTATCATGCCAAGATCAAGCATCCCTTTGCGCACCGTATCGGTCACATGTCCACCGGCAAAAAACGCGCCGCAAAATTCAAAAATGCCAGCGACCAGGATCGCACCCCAAACTGTGAGCGCCCCTGAACCGACACTGGTACCCATCGCGTTGGCAACATCGTTGGCGCCGATAGCCCATGCCATGTACAGGGCGAGGAAGGCAGCTACCCAGAGCGCGGGGGGGACATTCGAGAAAAAGGACATTGAGTCAACCTGTATTCATCACTAACCCTCAGAATTCACGGGTCAAGTGAAACTATTCCGTTACAAAATAGAGCGTACCATCTGACGCACGACGGAATCATCGGCGCTGGCCGCTACCGTCGAAATTACCCTGGCGCTTCCCGTCTGGGTAGATTGAGGTCGCAGTATCATTTCAGCACCATTTTATTACAGTCCAGGGGTAGAAGTGTCAGGGTCCAGTAAAGCAAAAACGGGCGATATGGGCTCGGCATTAATGAGAGCCCTGAAAAATCGGCTCTAGTTGTCTTGGACTCAATAATTAACCGGGCTATTTCTTTTCCAGAGCCTTCACCCGTTTGGCAAGGTCGTCCAGTTGGCGAAAACGCACCGCCGCTTTGCGCCACTCAGCCGTGGGCAATAGCCCAGTACCAGAGGAATACATTCCGGGCTTGTCGATAGAGCCGGTGACCATCGCCATACCGGTCAAGTGGACATCGTCGCAGATATTCACATGATCAGCCACCCCCACAGCGCCAGCCAAGATACAGCGCTTGCCAATCACTACGCTGCCAGCAATACCGACACACGAGACCACAGCGCTGTCTTCCCCAATCTGGACGTTGTGACCGATCTGCACCAGGTTGTCGATGACCACGCCCTTGCTGATCACGGTGTCGCCGATTGCCCCTCGGTCTATCGTGGTCGCCGCACCCACTTGCACGTCATCGCCTATCGTCAGGCTGCCCAGTTGGGGGATACGAACCCAGTGGCCCTCTTCGTTGGTGTTGCCAAAGCCATCACTGCCAAGCACCGCGCCGCTTTTTATAAAACAACGTTTGCCAATAGACACTTCCCGACTGACAGTCACATTGGCAAACAGTCGGCTGCCATCATCGATGCAAGCCCCCTCGCCGATCACGCAGCCAGGGCCCAGCACGACCGACTCGCCGATCTTTGCCCCTTCCTCGACAACGCAGTTCGGACCGACCGAGGCATCGTCTGCTATCTGGGCACTAGCAGCCACAACGGCACTGGGGTGAATCCCAGTCGCCGGTGGCGGCGTATTGTCGAGCGCCCGAGCCGCCCGGGCGTAACCTAAGTGTGGGTTATCGCAGACAATCGCAGGCCCACTCCAGGCATCCAGATCCTCTTTAAGCAAAATCACTGCACCTGCACAACAGTTGGCAAGATTATCGCGGAACACGGGCGACACCAAGAATGTGATCTCATTCGGCCCTGCATCCTCGAGCGTGCCCAGGGTTTTAACCTCAAGGTCGGCATTTCCGTGGCATTTGCCACCGATCTTTAGTGCAAGATCACCAAGTTTCATAAATATTCTGTTTTAGCTACTGCGATGAAGGCCAAAGAGATCAACATACCTGAATCACTCATTAATCACTCAAAGGGCGCTCGCTTTAGGCTCAGCGACAAATGGGTAATACCGGGTGCTGAATTGCGATGATAGGCTGACCTACGAACAAAACCAAGTCGTTCATATAGTCCGTTTGCGGACCGCATTGTGGGCAGGGTTTCCAGCACCAAAGACTCAAAGCCGGCATTTTGTGCATTCGCGATGAGTCGAGTCATCAGTTCAGCACCGAGGCCCGCGCCCTGATAATGCTCGCGGACGAAAAACCTTTTCACTTCACCCGACTTATCGTCAAGACGACGGAGTGCGACACACCCTGCTGCTGCCTCACCTGAGCACGCAATCAGCAGGCAGCCTGGCAGAGCGTAGTATCCGGGCAAATCGGCCAGTTCGGCCTCAAAAGACTGAAAACAGTACTGTGTGTCAATCGATGCCTCGTATTCCCGAAATAGCGCACGTACCAGCGGCAGGTCACCAGCCGTAGCTTGTCGAATTTGGATGGGGTGCTGTCCAGGCATTAACATTGCACCAAGTCTAGGTGATCTGCTGTGCCATCTCCACAAGCGGTTCTTTGAGTCGCGATACAATCGCAGCAAGTTTGAGAAATTCGATGGAGACGACGATGAGACTTAAGAATAAGGTGGCCGTTGTGACGGGTGCAGCGCAGGGCATCGGCCTGGGAGTGGCGCAATGTTTTGCCGCTGAGGGTGCGCGAGTCATGGTGCTCGATATCAATGAACAGGTTGGCAGTAACGCCATAACCAGCGTAGCTGGGGCAAGTTTTTTATGCTGCGACATATCCAACAAAACCGCAGTAGACGCAACCATCACAGACATCATCGCCGATACCGGGCAGATTGACATCTGTGTCAATAATGCTGGGATTCTGCGCTCGGGTGATGTGCTCAAGATCAGTGAAGAAGATTTTGACGCAGTGCTCTCGGTCAATCTCAAGGGTGCCTTCCTGGTGAGCCAGGCAGTCGGTCGGCACATGGTAGTGGCGGGCAGCGGCAGCATCATTAATATGTCTTCGGTAAACGGGGTTATGGCGATTCCCAATATTCTTCCTTATAACGTCTCCAAGGGTGGACTCGACCAGCTGACCCGAGTGATGGCTGTAGCGCTCGCGGACAAGGGTGTACGGGTAAACGCCATTGGGCCCGGCAGTATCCTGACCGAAATGCTGGAGCAAGTAATGACCGACGATGCAAAACGCCACGCGATCCTGTCGCGCACGCCAATGGGCCGTTGCGGCAATGTCGACGAAATCGCCCGGATCGCCCTTTTTCTGGCAAGCGACGATTCCTCCTACATCACCGGACAATGCATCTATGCCGATGGTGGACGGCTTGCACTGAATTACACTGTGCCCGTATCCGACTGACCTGCGAACTGCCAAGAATTGAGGCTAAGCCCCAGTTCGACTGAGCTCATGTACAGCGTCCACCAGCACCTTGACCTGATCCGGATCGACCCCTGGCGTCACACCATGACCAAGGTTGAACACGTGGCCGGGACCGGGGCCGAAATCTTCCAGCACCTCAGCCACCGCCGCACGGATTCTGTCCGGTGACGCGTAAAGTATTGCTGGATCCAGATTGCCCTGCAGGGCGACCCGGTCCTGCACCTGGTGCCGAGCTTGACCCAAAGAGCTCGTCCAATCGCAACCCAGCGCGTCACAGCCGGTTGCCGCCATTCGCGCCAACCACTGGCCTCCCCCTTTGGTAAACACAATAATCGGTAAATCCGACGCAATCGGATCAGCACGCAGGTGCCCAATAATCTGCTCCATGGGCTCAAGGGAAAAATGCCAATAGTCTGCGTGGGCCAGCACCCCACCCCAGGTATCAAAGATCATCAACACCTGGGCGCCGGCATGGGCCTGAGCCGCCAGATAAATCGAGACCGAATCGCTCAGCACCTTCAAAAGCTGGTGCGCCGTAGCTGGGGCGTCATAGACCATTTGCTTTATGCGGGCAAAATCCCGACTGCTCTGGCCCTCTACCATATAAGTGGCCAAGGTCCAGGGGCTGCCTGAAAAGCCGATCAGCGGCACCCGACCCGCCAGTTCGTGTCGAATCAGCCGCACGGCCTCTATCACATAGCTCAGATCATCTTCGGGATCCGGCACGCCCAGGGCTGCAACATCAGCGGCTGTCCGTATCGGGCGGGCAAAACGCGGGCCTTCGCCCTCATGCACGCTCAGACCCAAACCCATGGCATCCGGTATGGTCAGGATATCTGAAAAAAGAATGGCTGCATCCAGATCAAAACGGGCCAATGGCTGCAGCGTGACCTCACAGGCTAACTCCGGCGTCTGACACAGTGTCAGAAAATCCCCAGCCCGCTGACGGGTCGCCCGGTACTCAGGCAGGTAGCGTCCGGCCTGGCGCATGATCCATACGGGCGTGTAGTCCACACTTTGCCGACGTAACGCACGTATCAGCCGATCATTCTTCAGCGCTTCCATCAACCGACACAGTGCCCCAGCGCACTCGCAATCTCATCCTGAATTACTCTGGCCGCCTCGCGCGGGTTATCCGCATCACGCACGGGCCGGCCGACCACCAGATAATCGGCTCCATCGCGCAGTGCCTGTGTCGGTGTGACGGTACGCTTCTGGTCATCATCCTGGCGTACCGGGCGAATACCCGGCGTCACAATCAATCCATCGCCTCCCAATGTCTTGCGCAGCATCGCCGCCTCCTGGCCAGACGCGACGACACCTGCGCAGCCTAGTGCCACAGCTCGAAGCGCCCGGGAGCGTACCAGAGCCGGGATATCGCAATCAAAACCCAGGTCCCGCATATCGGCCGCATCCAGGCTCGTCAATACAGTTACGGCGAGAATGCCGACCTCGCCTGCGGCCTCGGCCGCTGCACGCATCATGGCATCGTTCCCGTGCACAGTCGCAAAGCTCACCTGCCGGCCACGCAACTGACTCACAGCACGGGCAACCGTCGCCGGCACGTCAAAAAACTTAAGATCAACAAAAACCTCCTTACCCCGTCTGGTCAACCAGTCCACCATGGTAAAACCATCTTCGCCGGTGAATAACTCCAGGCCTACTTTGTAGAAACTGACCGTATCACCAAGGTCCTCGACCAAGTCCCGGGCTTGGGCACTGGTTGGAACATCCAGCGCGATAATCAGCCGCTTGGCAGCGGGAATGCTGGCGCGGCTCATATCCGCACCGACTCAGGCTGCCGCTTTGGGTTGAGGTAAACCCGCGAGATAAACGCTGACCGACCTGGCAACCTCACGACCCTCCTGGATTGCCCAGACCACCAGCGATTGGCCACGGCGACAATCCCCGGCCGCGAAAACACTTGACTCTTCGCACTGGTAGCGCGGAGGCAACGCAAGGAAATTTGATCTGCCATCACGCTCAAGATCCAACTCTTCGGCAAGCGTAACCTCAGGCCCAGTAAAACCCATTGACAGAAAAACCAGATCACAAGGCCAGGTACGCTCAGAACCGTCCACCTCGCTGAACGGTGCATGGTCCGAGGGCTTATCCCAATCGACGGTGACAGTGCGGATCCCGGACACACGTCCATGATCGTCACAGATAAAAGCTTTGGACAACAGATTGTAGGTTCGCGGGTCGTCGCCAAATCGATGTTGAGCTTCGGTATGAGCATAGTCGCTACGCAGGATAAGCGGCCACTGCGGCCAGGGGTTATCCTCAGTCCGCGCAACGGGTGGCTGAGCGAGTAACTCGAAGTTTACGATGCTTTCACATCCTTGTCGCAGTGCGGTACCGATACAGTCGGCACCAGTATCCCCTCCGCCTATGACCACCACCTGGCGGCCCGCTGCAGAAATTGCGGTATCAGTGTGATCCAAGAATGCCTGGGTACTGCGGGTCAGGTAATCCATAGCAAAGTGGATGCCCTGATATTCCCGACCGGGAATAAGAAGATCACGTGGCACTGTCGCCCCGACTGCGAGAACCACGGCATCATAGTGTTCCAGCAGTTCCCGGGCTGGTAAATGGCGCGGCTTCTTGCTGTGCTCAACCATGAGCCCGGGCACATCGCCACCCGGCAAAGTAACACTCTCACCCACACTGGTGCCGGTAATAAAGTTCACACCCGCGCCCCGCAGCAGATCTACACGCCGCTGCACCACATCTTTGTCCAATTTCATGTTCGGGATGCCATACATCAGCAAGCCGCCAATCCGGTCAGCACGCTCATAAACCGTTACCTGGTGTCCCGCCTGATTCAGTTCATCCGCTGCAGCCAGACCCGCCGGCCCTGAACCGACGATAGCCACATGGTAGCCACTACGGACTGCCGGCTCTGCCGAGTTGATCCAGCCTTCGGCAAACCCGCGATCGACAATCGCCTGTTCAATATTCTTTATGGTGACTGCCGGCTCAGTGATGCCCAGGACACAGGCACCTTCACAAGGAGCGGGGCAAACACGGCCCGTAAATTCCGGAAAGTTGTTGGTGGCATGCAGTCGATCCAACGCTGCCCGCCACTCGCCGCGGTAAACCAGGTCGTTCCATTCGGGGATCAGGTTATCTACTGGACATCCATCAGCCGACTGACAAAAGGGCACCCCGCAATCCATGCAGCGGGCGCCTTGGGTCTGCAAATGGGATGGCGGCGCCTGAGAGAAAATCTCATCGAAATCACCCATGCGCTCACGCGCTTCGCGGTAGGCTACGCTAACGCGTGGGTATTCCTTGAACCCGGTTACCTTACCCACGACTGATACCCATTCAAACTTGGCCGATCAGGCCGAAGCCTGATTCACAACACTCCCCGAAGGAACAGCCAACTCGACTTCTTCGCCCTGCACTGCGCGCTGAGACAGCACCCGCTTGTAGTCGCGGGGCATGACTTTCACAAAGGCGGCCAAAGCCAACTCCCAGTTGGCCATCAGGTCGGCGGCTACGGTTGAGCCCGTCAGTTGGTGATGCTCGCGCAACAATTGCTGGAGCTCGGACACATCGTCCATGTCCTCCAGGGGCTCGAGATCTACCATGTCCTGATTACAGTTCAAAGCAAACACCTCGCGATCCGGTGCCAGAACATAGGCAATACCCCCGGACATCCCGGCCGCAAAGTTACGACCCGTCGGACCGAGAATCACCACTCGTCCACCTGTCATGTATTCGCAGCCGTGGTCTCCCACGCCCTCGACCACGGCCCACGCCCCGCTGTTGCGAATTGCGAAACGTTCGGCCGCCGCGCCACGAAAAAACGCACGTCCAGCGGTTGCACCGTAGAGCACTACATTGCCAACAAGAATATTGTGCTCTGGCACAAAACTACTTTCAGGCGGTGGATAGACCACGATACGCCCGCCCGAAAGCCCCTTGCCTACATAATCATTGGCGTCGCCAACCAACTCCAGGGTCACGCCGCGGGCTAGCCAAGCGCCGAAACTCTGTCCTGCTGACCCACCAAAGCGGGCATGAATGGTGTCATCTGGCAGGCCAAACTCACCCCAGCGTTTGACGATCTCGTGACTCAGCAAAGTGCCCACCGTGCGATGGGTATTGTTGATGGGCAACTCGAATTCCACGCGTTCGCCCTTCTCCAATGCCGCCTTGCTGAGCCTGATCAGGTGGGTATTGTCCAAAGCCCTGTCGAGCCCGTGATCCTGGGGAGTTTGGCAGTAAACACCGATGTCCTCACGAGGCTTTTGTGCCGGCGCCAGCAGCGGCGCGAGATCAAGACTGCTGGCTTTCCAATGCGAGACGGTCGAATCGAGCTCAAGTACATCGACACGACCAATCATCTCGTTGAATGTTCTAAAACCCAACTGGGCCATGATCCCCCGCACCTCTTCGGCCACCAGAAACAGATAATTCACTACGTTTTCCGGTCGTCCATGGAACTTTTCACGCAAGACGGGATCCTGGGTTGCAATTCCCACCGGACAGGTATTGAGGTGGCACTTGCGCACCATGATGCACCCAAGAGTAATCAAAGGGGCAGTTGAAAAGCCAATTTCCTCAGCGCCGAGTAGTGCCCCAATCACCACATCCCGACCTGTTTTGATCCCGCCATCGGTCTGCAAGACGACCCGGCTACGCAAATCGTTCATCACCAGTGTCTGGTGTGTCTCGGCGATGCCCAGTTCCCAGGGCAACCCGGCGTGCTTGATGCTGGTCAATGGCGACGCACCGGTTCCACCGCTATCACCGGAGATCAGGATGTGGTCGGCATGTGCTTTAGCAACCCCTGCGGCTATAGTGCCTACGCCAACTTCTGAAACCAGTTTGACACTGACCCGGGCATCCGGATTGGTATTTTTCAGATCATAGATCAGCTGGGCGAGATCCTCAATGGAATAGATGTCATGGTGCGGTGGCGGGCTGATCAGGCCAACCCCTGGTGTGGAATAGCGGATCCGGGCGATGTTTTCATCAACCTTAGTACCCGGCAATTCCCCGCCTTCACCGGGCTTGGCACCCTGGGAAATCTTGATCTGGATTTCGTCTGCGTTAGAAAGATACCAGGCGGTAACTCCAAAACGACCCGAAGCCACCTGTTTGATCGCCGAGCGCTTGAGATCGCCGTTGGCAAGTGGCTGGAACCGCTGAGGATCCTCACCACCCTCCCCTGTATTACTCTTGCCGCCCAGGCGATTCATTGCAATCGCGAGCGTTTCATGGGCCTCGCGAGAGATGGATCCAAAACTCATGGCGCCAGTACAAAAACGCCGCACAATGTGGGCCGCAGGTTCAACTTCGGACAGCGCCACAGGCGCACCGGCTACACCGGCCCGAAAAGACATCAGTCCGCGCAATGTGCAGCGGCCGCTGGCTTCAGCGTTAATCGTATTGGCAAAATCCCGATAGGCCGATTCACTGTTTTCCCGAGCGGCCCGCTGCAAACTGGCTATGGCCTGGGGTTCCCAAGCGTGTTTACGGCCGCCAGCGCGCCAGTGATATTCGCCAGGGTTGGGCAAGCTCGCAACATTGCTCGAGGTAGCCCGTGGAAATCCCAACTCGTGACGTCGCAGGATTTCTTGTGCCAGCACATCAAAACCCACGCCTTGCAGACGGCTTGCGGTGTCAGTAAAGCACAAATCGATGACTTCGCTTTGCACACCGACGGCCTCGAATATCTGTGCGCCTTTATAGGACTGCAGAGTCGAGATCCCCATTTTTCCCATCACCTTAAGAATGCCTTTGGCGACACCTTTGCGATAGGCGCCAAGTACTGCGGCATCGTCAGGCAGGGTCTTGGCATCCAGTTTGCCGTCGCGGCGCGACTGCCACAATGATTCCAGTGCGAGATAAGGGTTAATCGCGTCAACGCCATAGCCGATCAACAGGCAATGATGGTGCACCTCGCTGGCTTCTCCGGTTTCAACCACCAGGCCGACCCGGGTACGCTTGGCGGTACGCACCAGATGCTGATGCACGGCTCCTGCCGCCAGCAGCATGCTGGCTGCCGGGCGATCCGCGCTCAGGGCGCGATCCGACAACACCAGCACGTTGACACCTGCATCAACTGCCGACTCTGCCTCCTCACAAATCCGACCTAATGCCGACAACAGCCCGATTGCCCCAGATGACCGATCGAAAGTGATGTCGATTACCTGGCTGCGCCAACCACGATAATCCAGCTGGGCAATGGCAGCCAATTCCTCATGGGTGAGTATCGGGTGAGCCACCCGCAATCGATGGCAGCTCTTTGCGACTGGGCTCAGCAAGTTTTGTTCGGGTCCGATATAGCATTCCAAAGACATAATGACGTCTTCACGAATGGAGTCGATCGCCGGATTAGTTACCTGTGCAAACAGTTGTTTGAAGTAATCGTAAATCAATCGCGGCTGATCAGAGAGGCATGCCAGAGCTGAGTCATTACCCATAGAGCCTATCGGGTCCCGTTGCTCATGGATCAGTGGGATCAACATGAAATGCATAGTTTCCAGCGTATAGCCAAAAGCGCGCAGGCGGGGTACCAGTTGGGCGCTATCCAACCCGGCAACCCCACTCGCCGCAGGAAGCTCACAAAGATCGATACGCTGTTCTTGCAGCCACCGGGCATAGGGTTGCCGTGCAGCGAATTCGGCTTTGAGCTCAAGATCGGGAACAAGCTCTCCTTTTTCAAAATCTACAAGAAACATTCGCCCGGGCTGAAGTCGGCCCTTCTCACGTATCTTGTCAGGCTCGACCGTTAAAACTCCTACCTCACTCGCCATCACCACACGATCATCTGTGGTGACATAGTACCGGCTTGGCCGCAGACCATTACGGTCGAGCACTGCGCCAATATAGCGTCCATCGGTAAAAGTGACTGATGACGGCCCATCCCAGGGCTCCATCAACGTCGAGTGATATTCGTAAAAGGCACGTTTAGCCGCATTCATCGATTCATGCTTCTGCCACGCTTCAGGCACCATCATCATGATGGACTCCTGTAACGTTCGGCCCGTCACCAACAAGAATTCCAGCGCGTTGTCAAAACCACTGGTGTCTGAACAATCGGGCTCAATCACCGGGAAGATCGACGCAAGATCGTCACCGAACAAATCACTATGCATGACGCCTTCACGCGCCCGCATCCAGTTTCGATTACCCCGGAAGGTATTGATCTCTCCGTTGTGTGCCATCAATCGCATGGGGTGCGCTCGATCCCAGCTTGGAAATGTATTTGTGGAGAATCGGGCATGTACCATGGCCAAATGACTAACGTAGTCTGCCTCTTGCAGATCCGGGAAATAATCCACTAATTGCAAAGTGCGGAGCATGCCCTTGTAAATCATGACTCGGGTCGAGAGTGAGCAAACGTAGAACATTTTGCCCTGCGCCAAATTCTCTGCGGTCCGCAGTTGATGGCTGGCCTGTTTTCGAATCAGGTACAGCTTGCGCTCGAAGGCATCTCGATGCAGGCCATCTGATGCCGCTACCAGCAACTGCTCCATGTGTGGCTCGGATAATCGCGCGGCATCGCCCAGATCGGCATTTTCCGATGCGACCGGCACTATCCGCCAGCCCAGCAATTTCTGACCGTGGGCTTCGATCAATGTCTCGACGGCACACTTACAGTGATTCCGCTCATCAGTGTTTCGGGGAAGGAACACCAATCCGATTCCAAAACGTCCCGCTGCGGGCAAGGTAAGTCTCAACTCATCACGAACAGTTCTGGCAAGGAATTCGTGAGGTATGGCGGTCAGGATTCCTGCGCCATCACCACTGTTGGGCTGGGCGCCAACACCTGCCCGATGCTCCATGCTTTTCAGCATCGCATAGGCATCTTCAACAATGCTGCGACTGGCAGTGCCGCGGATATGCGCAACGAAGCCCACACCGCAGCTATCATGCTCGAAAGCCGGGTCATAGAGCCCTTGGGGACGGGTTGGTCGTTTGCTCATCAGGGGTTTGCCCCTCCTATCAATAGGCCGCAGATTTCCCAGGGTGCACGAACCCGTCTCGCGCGTTTCCCGGCAGTGACGCGCATGGTTCTAGGAGGGCTAATCGACCAACAACCGTACAGGAGGCGAATGCCGTCTTGTTCAGCAAATACCAGCGCGACGGCCGAACAAGTATAGCGACAGCCAAAAACAGGTTCAAACCGTTTGACTTTATGGTCAGGGCAGATTTGGCTGATATCAGCTCGTATTTGCCCCTCATTGGTGCAACCGGCCTTACTTGAAAGCAAAAACAAACACTATGTGGGTCTGAGCGATTACCTCAAAGCTATATTTTGGTCGAAAAAAAAGGGGTGGATTACCCTGCGCGTAGAGGAAGACTTTAGCTACCCAGAGAATTCGCCCAACACTTCGTGCAGTAGCGCGTCAGGGTAGTCAGATACCAGTCGTGCCCGACCTATTGCTTCTAACAATATCAAACGCACCCGACCACCACTGACCTTTTTATCGGCTTTCATGTGCCGCAGGTAATCGGCTGAGCGCATTGCAACGGGCGGATCAATGGGTAGTCGGGCTCTCGTCAACAACTCGCGAATACGATCGCATTGCGCCTTATCCAGCCATCCCATCTTCTGGGACATAGTGGCTGCCATGACCATTCCTGCCGAAACTGCCTCGCCATGCAACCAGTTACCGTATCCGGTTGCAACCTCAATCGCATGACCAAAGGTGTGCCCCAGATTCAACAACGCTCGCTCGCCAACTTCCTTCTCGTCGCGGGCGACCATCTGAGCCTTGTGACGACACGATTCTATGATGACGTATTCGAGCACTTCCTCATCATAGGCCAACGCTTTTTCGATATTGTCCTCTAACCAGGAGAAAAAGAGCTCGTCACAAATCAGACCGCACTTGATAACCTCGGCGAGGCCTGCGGATAACTGGCGCGGTTCGAGTGTGACCAGAGTTCGGGTATCCGACACGACACACACCGGCTGATGGAAGGCGCCAATCATGTTCTTGCCCTGCGGATGATTAACAGCCGTCTTGCCACCGACTGCCGAATCAACCTGGGCCAACAATGTGGTCGGCAACTGAATAAACGCGATGCCACGCTGGTAACACGCCGCAGCAAAACCCGCCAGGTCGCCGATCACTCCACCACCCAGGGCGATCAGCGTCGTGTCTCGGCTACAGTGATTATCCAGCAAGGTATCAAATACCAACTGCAGGGTGCCTACCGTCTTGTGCTGCTCACCATCTGGCAGTATCTGACAGTTGAGACGCCTGTCTTTCAGGGAGGCTGTTACCCGATCAAGATAAAGAGGTGCCACCCGGTCATTGCTGACAACGACGACCTCATCACCCGCAAGATAGGGTGATAGCAGCGCACGATCGCCGAGCAGGTCGGCA
Organism: uncultured Acidiferrobacteraceae bacterium; assembly: GCA_913031305.1. Classification (GTDB taxonomy): domain Bacteria; phylum Pseudomonadota; class Gammaproteobacteria; order Arenicellales; family UBA868; genus UBA868. Next base: position 8,236 of record CAJWEF010000016.1, on the reverse strand, counting down.
CCAACGATGATCGGATAACTGCGACTACCGAGATCTACGTTCAGCGTTGCCAACGTTCTCTGATCTCGTTGCAGATATCCCGCGCCACTGCATGGGGCGACCGTGAATCAGTCTCAAAAACAATATCGGCTTCAGCCCGATACAGCGGTTCGCGTTCTTGCATCAGCGATTCCAGAACCTCCCGCGGCTCCTTGTCACTGTTTAACAGAGGTCGGTTCTTACTTGAGCGAGTGCGCTCGACTAGCATCTCGACAGTTGCATGCAGATATATCACCAGGCCATTGTGTCGCATGACCTTACGCACATCCTCACGGGCGACTGCGCCACCACCGGTGGCCAGGACAATGTTCTTCTTCTGTACCAGTTCGAAGATCATCTGGGCCTCACGTTTCCGAAACCCCTCTTCACCTTCAATATCAAAGATCGTGCTGATACTAACGCCGGTGCGGTCTTCGATTTGCTGGTCGGAGTCGATAAAATCCATGCCCAGACTCTTGGCCAGCGCCTTGCCAACAGTAGTCTTGCCGACCCCCATGGGCCCAACCAGGTAGATATTACTCGCAGAAATCATAAAGCAGGCCTATTTTATATACACCCATCCGCCAGGCGCTGGCAGCATTGGGTCAGCCCGCGGTAAGCACGGGATTAATAATACGTGGCGTCAGGAATATGAGCAGCTCCCGGCGATTATCAAGGATTCCCCGGGTTCTGAAAAGCACGCCCAGTATCGGCAGATCGCCTAGCACTGGAACTTTGGAAACACTCTCTGAAGTCTGTTGCTCATAGATACCTCCCAGCACCACGGTCTCACCATTGTCCAGTAATACCTGGGTACGAACCTGGAGAGTGTTGATATTCTCTTCTGTGGGCGACACGAATGAGTCCTTAGTGACAAAAACGTCAAGGATAACGCGATTATCGGGTGTGATCTGCGGGGTCACTGTCAAACTCAGTACCGCCTTCTTGGTTACAACGGTACCCTCCCCCAACGTGTTGGTCGTAAAGATCCGCTCCTGCCCCTGCTCAATATGCGCTTCTTGTTTATCCGCGGTCAGTAACCGTGGATTGGCGACAATCTTGCCATTGCCTTTCGCCTCCAGCGCCGAGATCTCCAGATCAATCAGTGCGGCCCAGCCAGCGCCAGCCTTCGCCAGGGTGAACGCATAGGACGCCGGCGCCACCGAGCCGATGCCAGCCGCCGGCAGATTGACCCCCAATGACCCATCTCCACTAGCACTGAGACCATCGTTACGAACAACCGCTGTATTCGAAGTAGAGCCCGACCCGATCAAACTACCCAGGTCAGTATTACTGTTAATCCCAGTTAGGCCGAGCTTAACACCGATGTTACGGCTGAAATCCTCATTGGCCTCGACGATTCGGGTTTCGATCAGCACCTGTTTGACCGGCCGGTCCAGTTCGCTGATGAGTTTTCGAATCTCGCGGATTTTTTGCGCAGTATCCTGGATCAGCAACGAGTTAGTGCGTGAATCAACAGTAACGCTTCCACGGTCAGATAGAAGGCGGTTCTCTTCGGTCTGAACCTCAGCGACCGAAACATTGCCGAACATGGACTGTTGAACGTTGGGTTCAACGGCGCGAACCGATTTTAGGAGGTTGGCAATATCCTCAGCTTTGGCGTAATTGACCTGAATAAGATCTGACACCAGCGGCTCGAGTTCGCTAACCTGTCTCGAAGCTTCGAGCGTCAATCGCTCCTGGTTTGCTATCTCCTCAGCCGGAGCAATCCAGACCACATTGCCATGTTCACGCCGAGCCAACCCCTTGGTCTGCATGATCGTATCGAGCGCCTGATCCCAGGGGACATCCTGCAAGCGTAAGCTCATATCGCCGGTAACGCTGTCACTGATAACGAAGTTAAGGCCGGTTTCCTGAGCAATCTGCTGCAAGGCGCTGCGAACGGCGATATTCTGAAAATCAAAACTGATCGTCTTTCCCGCATAGGTTACCGCCTCTAAGTCCTCGTCCCCAGCAGGGGTTTTATCTGAGACCTCCAAGGTAAAGCGCTTACCCGACTGGACCGAGACAAAGTCAAAACTCCCTCGTGGGGTTACCACCACCCGAACTCCAGTCCCGGTTGAGAAGGCATCTACGTAGTGAACCGGAGTGGCAAAATCAATAACATCGAGTCGCCGTTCGAGAGAGGCATCCAAACTGGCATCATCAATGTCCAGCACAATCTCGCCCAGATGCTCGCGCACATTGATACGAGCATCGTCAATATCAAGTTCGAGGATTACCCACCCGGCACCATCCGGGCTTCGACGAAAATCAACCAGTCCCACTTGGCCGCCGCTGTGCCGAACTGACCCTGCACTATTGGAATCGGCAGGGCCGGGGGTTGCCTGGGCCGCATCGACCGCTACTAGCGCCTGATCGATGACAAGCGTCAAGCCATCCAGATCGAGAACGCTTTCATAAGCGACGGGCGCAACCAGATTGATCACCACCCGCGAACGCTGCTCGGTCTGCGCCACCATGACGCTCTCCACTGCGCCACTACCAACATCGATCACTGGGGAAGTCAACGCGCTGGCGACGCCAAAGAAATCCAGGATGATCCGGTCTGGGGCGCTGGTACGAAAAACACTGGGCTGAGGAAGTGGTGCCGAAGATCGGATATTAATCTGTAGCTGTCCGCCAGGCAAAGCGGTATGACTGATAGCTGTCAGGGCGATATCATCGCCGACAGCGCGCGCAGACGAAGTAATCATTACCAGCAGAGCACCGCACATCAGCACCCCTAGCTGCCAGCGACTGTTTCTCAAAACACGACCTCCCATGAGACCAAATCTACCTCAAATTCCATATGATTAGTGATTCACAGCCAGCCGTGTCGGCCGAATTTCCCATCGACCTGTAGGCCCCTGCAATAGTTCCTCGATTTCAAGTGCGCCATGATCCAGATCTATCGCCACTACCTTGCCGTTATTCTGTCCGAGATAATTCCCCTCTACTACCCGGTGAATCTGTCCGTCCGGGGTGCTGACCAGTGCCCAGGCATGTGCTTCGATCTGCATCGTACCCACCAACTGCAGAGCATCGAGAGGAAACTTTTCCAACGCTTCGGCCACGCGACTCGCGTCCGGGGTCAGTGGATCAGGTTCCGGCTCAGCCTCGACATCACCCTCGCCAAATACATTACTCGGCGCAAAAGGATCTGCTACTCCATCAGCCTGATACACCACCGATTCTACGGGTGGCAATTCTGGCAACGGGTCAACCCGTGGCACAGTATCACGATGTACGGTCTCTACAAAATTCTCAAGATCGGCAAGCGAACGCTCTTCATCACAGCCGCCCAGCAACACAACGGTTGCCAGCAGCAAGCCGTATCGCCGTTGGTATTTTAGAGGAAATTCACCAAAACTCACTGTCAGACTTCCTCCGACAGGTAACGATAGGTTTTCAGGATAACCGAGATGGTCAGCAGCCCTGCCTCGTCGGCGGTGATTGTCATATCACCCACCGTGACGATGCGGGGCATCTGTGCGAGATCACTGATGAATCCGGCGAGCTGATGATAAGAGCCAGTCACTTCCATCCGGATCGGCAATATCGCGTAGAAATCTCCCAGTTCCTCCTGCTGGGGATCAAACACCAGGAAATTGAGTCCCTGACGAGTGCCGCCCTCTGTGATATCAACCAACAACGATGGCACCTCTGTGCTATCGGGCAATTGACGCACCATAAGCGCCAGCATGTCCTCAATCTGTGACATCTGCTTCTGATAGGCAGGCAAATTAACCACCATGCCTTTCTTGCTGCTGAAAGTACTGCGCAGTTCGGCCTCCCGGGACTGCTCTGCGTCTAACCCCTTCAGCTGATCTTGGATCAGAAAATGCCAGCCGCCAAACAATAAAAGGATAGAAATCAGGATCGATACAACCACCATGAACCATGCTGGCCAACTCGCTGGCTCCTGAAAATCGATCCGGCGTAGTTCGTCTGACCAACTCATGTCCAAAGGACCCTGGCGTATCTCACTCGGCTGCCTCCGGCATCAAATGGACCTCGTTAAGCCTTACAAAAGACACCCACAGTTCAAACTCCTGGGTATCACCGACATTGATCACATTAAGTTCTGGGCGATCGAATGAGGGAGTATCAGTAAGGCGTTCCATCAGCGCTGATATACGTGAGCTGGATTGAGCGATACCGGTGAGGCTGATGCCCCGGGCGCTGCGTTGAAGAGAGGAAAAAAATATTCCTTCGGGAATTGTGGTAGCGAGTTCACTCATACCGCGAACCAGCCGTACCCGGTCTGCCTGCAACTGGCGGATAACCTCCATACGTGAGATCAACGCCTCTTTGCGATTCTGTATGTCGTTGATCTCCTGCAATTGAGTCCCAACACGTCTGATCTGACTGGTCAGAAACTGGTTGCGGCTTTTTTGGTACTCAATGTCCCTATCTAGATTCCACCACACTGCAGCGATGGATCCTGCACTGCTCAACCAGAGTACGATGGCAATGATTGCGACCCGGCGGCGCTGGCGCCGCCGCCGCTGTTCACGCCAGGGCAACAGATTGACGCCGGTATTCATCCTGCACCCCTGACAGCCAATCCAGCTGCTTTGATCATGGACGGCGCATAGCGTTGCACCAACTTACTGGCGCGGATACCACTGCCGGGCGAAAAAATATCCGCCACCAGTGTGGGTACCCCGACCTGCGCCTCAATGAGCGGTGCAACACCGGGAATCTGACAGCAACCGCCACAAATCAACAGCGCGTCAACTTGCTCTAACCCGTTTCTCGCCGACAGGCAAAACTCCACGCCTCGAGCCGCCTCTCGCGCCATGGCCTGCCGGAATGGTCCAAGAAGATCCTCTTCGTAATTCTGGGGAAGATCGCCGGTGCGCTTAAGCGCTTCAGCTTCCCGGTAATCGATACCGTAACGCGAACGGATATTCTCCGTCAGAATCCGACCGCCAAAATTCTGGTCACGGCTGTAGATGACAGCGCCGTCCAGAAAAAGATCCAGGCGCGTGCTCACATCTCCAAAATCCATTAGTGCAATCGCTCTGCCTTTCAGTGATTCTCCCAGAGTTGCAGCGACAAACTCGAAACTGCGCTCCATCGCAAACAAGCCCACATCGACGATCACCGCCCGCAACCCCGCGAGTTCCATCACTGTTATGTAATCCTCAACGATTTCTTTGCGGCAAGCCGTGATCATGACTTCATCATCGCTGCCCGAGCGGGCGCCACCGGTGACCCGGTAATCCAGGTTTATCTCGTCTAGCGGATATGGAATCTGCTGCGTCGCCTCAATCATGACCTGCTCTTCCATCTCGCGATCGGTCAGGCCCGCCGGTAAACTGATAGTACGGGAAACGACGTGGGTTTGTGATACCGCTACCACAACATTCCTACGAGCGCTGCGCGAATTACTGACTGCCCGCTGCACGGCTTCGCTGGTCGCTTTGAGGTCACTGATGCCATGCTCAATCACCGCATTTCTTGGCAGGGGCTCCAAAGCACAACGGTCGGCGCGATAACCGCCACGAACGGCAGACATTTCCAGCACTTTCACCACGGCACTGCCAATATCGATGCCCAGTGCCTGGCGTTTGCGTCGACCAAAAAGACTCATGCCCCAAACCTGGGAAAATCTACTCGATCAGGCACTCCCGGTGCCGGATAAAGGTTTAATGCGCTGACCAAATCCCTCATGTCCACAAGTCTAACCCGGCCTGTCATACGATCAACTCATTCCATCGATCGAAGTTCCACTCCAACGGCAGATCCAGATTTCAGTCGGCGTTTGATAAAATCCCCACCAACCTGTTTCTCGCCCTGATTCGGCGAGGTCTTTTGCGGCTATTCTTATGTCGATTCGCGCTGTTATCTGGGGTTTTGTGAGCCTCATGCTGGTCGGAATCCTCACACTGGCCGGCGGGCTGGCAATTATCCTGCCTGATCTCCCCCCAACCAGCAAAGTGCGGGATATCCGTCTCAAGGAACCACTACGGGTATACACGACCGACGGTCGGTTAATGGGCGAATTCGGTGACCAACGACGTATTACCATTCCGATCGAAGAGGCGCCGGACCTGCTGATCAAAGCAATACTCGCTGCTGAGGATGATCGGTTTTTTCAACACCACGGTGTCGATTTCTCGGGAGTGCTACGCGCGGTTATCGCTAATCTGAAATCCTTGGATAGCCGCCAGGGCGCCAGCACCATCACCATGCAGGTAGCCCGTAATTATTTTCTATCGCGAGAGAAAACCTATAGCCGCAAAATCAAGGAAGTACTGCTGGCTTTCCGACTAGAACGAGAACTCACCAAGGCAGAAATCCTCGAGCTTTACCTGAATAAGATTTTTCTGGGTCATCGGGCATACGGTTTCCAGGCGGCTGCCTCAATCTACTACAACAAACGCCTGTCGGAGCTGTCTCTGGCCCAATTGGCAATGCTCGCAGGATTACCCAAAGCCCCATCACGCAGTAATCCCGTCAGCGACCCCGAGCGAGCGCTTGACCGGCGCAACTACGTGCTACGCCGGATGCATGGACTGGAGCTGATCGGTGACAGCCAGTACGCCGGTGCACGCTCCGCCCCGGTCACAGCCCAAAGACACAAAGCAAAGATCCAAGTCTACGCGCCTTATGTCAGTGAAATAGTTCGAAAGCACATGGTCGAGCGTTACGGTGATTTGGCTTATCAATCCGGGTTCCGGGTCTACACCACCATCGACCCAACCTATCAGGATGCGGCTAACCAGGCCCTCACGACAGGGCTGTTGGCTTATGAAGAACGTCACGGGTATCGCGGACCGCACGGGTATATCGATCCAGACAAAATCACCAGCCGGGGTGAACAAGCAAAGGCACTGGCGCAATTCGATGCGCCAGTGCCCCTTCGGCCCGTACTGGTACTTCGAGCTGGTGGAGACGCACTGGATATCCTGACGGCGGACGGACAACCGGCAACCATCACTGTTGATGGATGGCGTTGGACGGGTCGAACTCCCTCTCAATTTCTGAACCCTGGAGATGTCATCTACGTCACTGGAGGAGGCGCCTCGCTTCGCCTGGCACAGGCACCCCTCATCCAAGGTGCACTGGTCTCCCTGAATCCTGCCGATGGAGCGGTACTCGCGCTGGTCGGAGGGTTTAACTTCAAGCAAAGCAAATTCAACCGCGTCACCCAGGCGCTGCGCCAACCCGGCTCAAATATCAAGCCATTTATTTATTCAGCTGCCCTGGAAAACGGCTTTACAGCAGCAAGCTTGGTCAGCGGTGCTCCGGTCGTCGTCGAAGACCATATGGGAGGGGCTTGGCGCCCTCAAAACTATAGCCGTAAGGTGTTCGGACCAACACGCCTGCGCAAGGCGCTCAGCCTCTCACTGAATCTGGTCTCGGTCCGCCTGGTCCGCGCAATGGGCATTGAACTGGTTCGCGACTACCTGGCAAAGTTTGGTTTTAACCGTGACCGACTCCCGCGCGGCCTCGCGCTGGCTCTGGGATCGGCTACGGTTACTCCTCTGGAGATCGCGCGTGGCTATACCGCATTTGCCAACGGCGGCTATCTGGTTGAACCCTTTTTCATTGCCCGCGTCGAGGATCCATCAGGAGATATCGTGGAGTACGCAAACCGCCTGATGATCTGCCCCGACTGTCCGGCCCCAAACAGCGTCACCCATAGTGCTGGCCGGCGAACTGTCGACCCACGTTTCGCCCGCCGGGTGCTGTCACCGGAAAATGCATTCATCATGAATTCCATGATGAGCGAGGTTATTCGCAGTGGCACCGGCCGTGCCGCGCAAGCCCTTGGGCGTAACGATCTTGCCGGTAAAACCGGCACTACTAATAATTATCACGATGCCTGGTTTACCGGGTATAACCCGGACATCGTAACCAGTGTGTGGATAGGCTTTGACAGTCCTCGCGATCTGGGTTCACGGGAATCCGGCGCCAGGGCCGCATTACCTGTCTGGCTCGACTACATGCGGGTCGCGCTTCTGGCCCGCCCCCAAGTAACGCAACGACGACCTGAAAAAATTATCACGTTACGGGTTAACCGGGACAGTGGCCTGCCTACCGACGAAAACGACCCGCAGGGCTTCGATGAGTTTTTCATTACAGGAACCGAGCCCGCGACTGGCCCGTCGCCGAACCTGCGCCGAAGCACCGGGGCCAGCAGCACGGACCCGGTGGAGGGATTGTTCTGACACGTTTGTTCAGCTGTCCTGGTTGGCGCTCG
>CAJWEF010000015.1 GCA_913031305.1 uncultured Acidiferrobacteraceae bacterium | reverse complement strand
CCGATCGTTTTCACATTCGGTACGCTCCTGGGAGCCCTGGTGCTGGTACTGATTTATGGGTTTGGCGATCTCGTAGCCATGGATTATGCGGGTTTACGACCAATAGTCTGGGGGACATTGATCTATCTTGGGGTTCTTGCCAGCGCCTTGTCTTTTTTGCTTATCCAGTATTCCACGCTTCATTTGCCTTCCTCTAAGGTGATGGCTTACACCTATCTTACACCCAGTTGGGTGATACTCTGGGAGTTGGCTTTGAGGCATCCTCTGCCCCCGCTAATGGTGTGGCTGGGCGTTGTGGTAACCATACTTGCCTTGTGCCTGTTGTTGCGTGATGAATCTTCGCGATAATAGGATCGCATTTGTTAATTCCTGAGAATCTGCTCGTGGCCTGTGTGAGCGAATGCTTCATTGGAGGGTTTCAGGCGACGCGTGACTCGTGATTACTGTCGTGTCGCCGGTGTGCCCTTATCTTTATTGACTTTACAGACGGTTGACCACCCGACGATGCAGCATTCAATAAGCCACCTGAATTAATATGACCGAGTTACGGAACGCACCAGTCGTTTTGTTTGTGCCCCCTGGAACAAGGATGCCGTTATCTGGGCGCAAGAGAACCGGAGCTATCATATGTGGTTGCCCCTGAGGCCTGAGCATGCCCCGGCTGCATGGGCGCCCATTGTGATATTGATATCGCTGGGTCTTTTATGGGGGGGAGTGACCAACATCGCCCGTTTTGTGGGTCTTTCCGGAATCCCACCTCTGGCGTATGCGTTTTGGACACTGATTATCGGTGCGGGTCTGCTGACCTTGGTAAATCTTGTTCGCCGGAAACGGTTCCCTTCGTCCCCGAGACATTTGCGGTATTACCTGGTTGCAGGGGCTCTCAGCTCCGGGTTGCCCACGGCAAATATGTTTTGGTGCCTTAATTACATCAGTGTCGGAGTCATGTCGTTGGCGCTGACCATGGTGCCTTTGGTCACCTATCTTTTGGCAGTGGTATTCGGTCTGGAAAAGCCCCATATCAAACGGGCATCTGGTATCGGCTTAGGTCTATTAGGGGCGCTACTTGTCATTCTGCCAGATAACGGGCTGCCGGCAGGCCAGCCGGTCGGCTGGTTTATGATGGCCTTTTTTACTCCGGCCGCCTATGCTGCCGGGACCGTATATACAGCCAAATATAAGCCGGTCGATGTGGAATCACTGGTTGGCGCCAACGGCATGATGCTTGGCTCTGCTTTGTTGTTGCTGTGCCTAACGCTAATTTCAGGACAGTGGTACGTGCTGTGGGTAGATGTCACGCTGGTCAATGGCCTGATAACCCTCCACGGGGTTGTATCGGCAATAGCGTTTACCTTGTTCTTTACGCTGGTACGTATTGCTGGACCGGTCTATTTCAGCCAGGTGGCCTATTTGGTCACCGTTTTTGGAATCGCCATTGCACTGGTAGTATTTGGCGAGCGTTACAGTGTTTGGCACTGGCTTGCCTTGGGGGTAACCATTTATGGTGTGTGGCTTGTGAATAGCGCACAGCGCCAGGCGGGTCATGCCACCTCCAAGGCCTGATTCAGAATTTACGAGGTTAAAAAAAACCTGACGCTATAGGTGTAGCGCCAGGTTTTTTAGTTTAATAACCCGTACTTGTAATCAGGCAAACCACCAGCGTTCTACGGCTTTCATGCCGTCGAGCTCCCAGTTGCCCCCGATCACATCATGGTGACGTACCTTGTCGTTGGTAGCGAAGATATCCTGCAGGAAGAGCGGCAGGACTGTGCCACCATCGTTATGCACAATCTGTTGCATCTCTACGTAGATCGCACGACGCTTGGTGGCATCTGTCTCGATACGCCCCTGCAGAAGTAATTCATCAAAGTGGGCATTCTTCCAGTAGGTATCATTCCAGGCCGCTTCTCCCCAGTAGACAGTGGAGAACATCATGTTCTCGGTGGGACGACCCGACCAGTAGCAGGCCGAAAACGGTTTTTTCATCCAGACATTCGACCAGTAGCCATCATCAGGTTCACGCACTACCTCGACATTGATGCCCGCAGGCCGCGCCGTCTCTGCCATTAACTGTCCGGCATCGATGGAACCGCCAAATCCTGTTTCTGCCGCGTGGAATTTAATATCCAGACTGTCCAAACCGGCTTTTTTCAAGTGGTATTTGGCCTTGTCCGGGTCATATCCGCGTTGTGGCAGTTCATCCGTGGTGGCGCGATAGACGTTAGCCGGGCCAATCGGATTATCGTTGCCCAGCTCGCCGTAGCCACGCGCGACCACCTTGAGCCATTGCTCTCGGTCAACGATGTATTTTATCGCGGTACGGACATCGTTATTATCGAACGGTGCGATATTAGTCAGCATGGGCAGGGTGACCTGCTTGTTGCCCTTGGTTACATCTACCACGATGCCCGACTGGCGCTTGAGCAGGTCAGCGGTTTTGGGGGCCACGTTGTTCATTGCGTCGATCTCACCGGTGCGCAGGGCATTCTCGCGAGCCGATGAGTCGGCAATCTGCAGGGTTTCGATCTCGTCAAAGAAACGCCGGTTTGGCTTCCAGTAATTAGGGTTAGCCTTGGTCAGCGTACGTACGCCGGGTTCATGTTCAACCAGGGTGAAGCCAGCGGTGCCAACTCCAGACTGCCAGTCAATAGTGCCATCACCGTTAGAGGGGCAGATCAGCAGATGATAATCCGTCAATATGAACGGGAAGTCCGCATCTCCACCGCTGAGTTCCACCGCCACGCCGTACTTGCCATCTGCTTTTACTGAGGCCACCGCGCCCAATTGACCTTTGGCTGCAGACTTGGAATCTTCACCCAGGTGATGGTTCAGCGAATCCACGACGTCTTCTGAAGTCAATGATTTGCCGTTGTGAAACTCGACACCCTGGCGAACCTGGAAGTTCCAGGTCTTGGCGCCATTGCTACCTTCCCAGCTTTCGGCAAGTTCTGGGACCAGATCACCGTTTGGGGCGACCTCGGTCAAGTTATTGCGCAGTTGAGCAAATTGCACATTCATCATGTAATGATCAAGAATCTGGCCTGGATCCAGCACGTCGCTGGTGGCGCCGCCGGTCACGCCCTGGCGAAAGCGTCCACCTTGTTTTGGTGCGGCCAGAGCACTTTGCATGTAAAGTCCCGGCGCCATGGCGCCCAGTCCCATCGCTGAGATGCGCGAGAGGAATTCCCGACGGCTCATCTTGCCTTTGGCCACTCGGGCCTGTAGTTGATCGATTTCAGATCTTTGTCTGTCGTACATTTATCTCATCTCCTTAGGTGTATTTAGTATATTTCCCGTCGAGGGCGTGATTCAGTCACGATATTCTACGTTGACCATTTTCGCAACGATATCTAGAAGTTAATGCCGACTGGGGCTCAAAGTCAATAATAAACATTGAACTAGTGTCTTATTTATACGAAATGATTGATTATTCTGTTTTCCCGGAAAAAGCACCCACCAAGTTTGTTGCCTGGGGCCTGTCCCAAAAGACAGTCATCACAGAAGGTCACGAGGGATGGTTCTCTCCCATTCACGAGTGTGGACGACTGTGTCGCCTTCAAAGGCGCTAATCTTGGCCGAAATATAAAAATTTGCGACGTCACACGATATGGTGGTCTCGGTTTCGGTCCGAATAGACCAGTTATCGCGCGACATCCAGCAGCAATATAGGGTTCTGGATGAAGCGCTTAGCGGGTCATCGGGGATAATCGACCAACAGTCCTCGTGGCGGTGACGTATCCGCATTCCGTGATCTGGTATTTCTTCCTCACCAGTATCGTCAATGACTTGTAGTTGGGTAGCGTTGTTATCACAGCCGTGTGTTACCCATCGACGGTATTCGGCCGGACGATGCTGGACGTACTCGGGTAGTGGATTCGGGTTATCGGGTTCAGGCATGTCATAGGCGTCATTGCCGCACCGTACTGGCAAATCAAGGCGGGTGTGCTGACCGGCTTCGATACAGGCACTGACCCGATAAGGCCCCGGCATCACCATAGGCCAGTATGCAGTCGATATGGCGAGGCCGATGCGGTGTCCACAAGGGAAGCGGTAACCACACTGGTTGAGGCTTAACGCAATATCCATGATCTTGTCCGGTTCTACCGGGTTGGGGTTCGCATGACTGGTGCGGTGGGTTAGGTTGATCACCCCCCAACTGACTCGAAAAGAAGTTCCGTCTGGATGTATATCCAGCAAGCGCACCGCGAGGTGGCCCACGGGTTGGTCGATCGAAACCCGTAAGGCCATTGTGGGTTGCCCAAGGATTTCGACAGATTGGTCAAGTACCGCGGTTTGGAAAACGAGCGAGCCGGCGTTATCGCCGGTCTGATCGCCGGTAAGTTCCTCATCGGGCTTAAGGGGGAAAAATTCTCCAGCTGCAGTTCCGGTATCCAGCGGTGAGCAGATTGTCAGGTGGGTAGTTGTGCCCGGATGATCGGCGAGGTCTGAGGTGTTGGAGGGGAAAAAGCCAACCGTCGATATATCTTTGCAGGGCCAGCACTCTTCGGCGACCCAGCGTCCTGGCTCATGTGTCCGGGGAAGAGATGGATGCACGCCTTCGGAGATATAGGCGCGGTAGGCCGGCAGCGCATCAGCTCCGTTGTCACGCCCTTTTAACCAATGATCCCACCAGCGCAGTGCCTCGTTAAGAAAATCCAACCGCGGGTGCGGATAAGCAAAATGGGGATACTGGTGTATCCAGGGACCATTGATTGCCTTGGTTGGGCCCGCGAAATTTTGAGCGGCAGCTGGGGGTGCATTGAGGTAGCCGTCGGCCCAGCCGCTGATTACCAGCGCGGGAGTCGTTACGGCGGCGTAGTTTTCGCACACCGAGCCGTGGCGCCAGTAGTCATCCCGGCGCTGATGGGATAACCATGTCTCAAGTGGAAAGGGCTGGGTTTGAAGGCGATGCAACCACATATCGCGCCAGCATTCGCCTACCAGAGCGGGGTCGGGGGGTCTCGATACGTAACACAGCATGACAGCAGACCACCATGCATTGGAATAAAGCAGGCAGCCATTCTTGTAGTGGATGTCATCGTTATAGCGATCGACGGTTGTGCCAATAGCGATGACCGCTTTAAGTGCCGGCGGATTCATAGCGGCAATCTGCAGAGAGTTAAACCCGCCCCAGGAGATACCCATCATGCCGATGTTGCCGTCGCACCAGTCCTGCTTTGCGATCCAGGCAATGACTTCGACGCCATCGGCCAGTTCTCTGGGCGAATATTCGTCATCAAAATCGCCACCAGATTCACCAGTGCCAGATATATCTACTCTGACTCCAGCGTAACCATTGCTGGCAAATATGGGGTAGGTGGATTCATCGCGCAAAGCAGTACCGTCGCGCTTGCGATAAGGCAGGTACTCAAGGATGGCAGGGGCGCGGTGGCCCAAGGCAGTTTCGGGCAGCCACGCCCTGGCTGATAGCTTGCGCCCATCAGAAAGTGGAATCAGAAAGTGCTCAAGCTCATGGCACCTTGTTGGCGTATGCTGGTTCAATGGGTTTTCGGATAATTAAGGTTTATCGATTTGAGGAATCCGCGGGAAGTATCTAGTCTGGTTACTGAGTTCAGCCAAATAGTTTTTGCAATTCATTGCCTTATAAAGGAAAGAGGAACAATCCACACAACAGTATTTTAAAAAAGCAAACTTATGAAACAATTCATGAATAAGGGATAGGTTAACCTAGTTTTTATAAGAGGGATCTTCTCGATCCAACATGCGACTCAGCGCTCGCCAGTTGCGATCAAGATAGCTGTCTGCAGTTTCGGTTTTACCGACAAGTCCATGCTTTTCAACGCCCGCTATTACCTCATCGCTTGGAATAATATGTTCAGCGCCTGATGCCATGACATCTACCGTAATCGCCCCAGCCGGTTTGTCCCAAATGAGCGTGTGGTTCCAAGGATAAAGGGCGAGTTCACCGCGGTTTTGGCGGCTTTGAATTGGAACACCTGTGTCATGATTATCCTAAACACCTGCTTCTAAGTCACGGTGCCAGTCTAATGACACCGTGGGATGACGCCAAGTTGGTATACTCCTTTTGTTAAGCCAGTAAAGAATATGGCCCACTTGGAATTTAGTTTAAGTATTCGATTATCTCAGTTAAATTACGTGCCATCCGGTGCCTTATTGCCGGCATCTGGCGTCGGCCAATAAAGCCCGGTGTACTAGGCGGGAACATTTCTTGGGAGAATGTGTGTCTTCGTTAACTAAGGTCATATTGCAGCGTCTTGGGCTCGGGGTGCTAACCCTTTTTGTGGTCTCTTTGATCATAGCGTTTGTGGTTGAACTGTTGCCTGGGGACATCACTCAGGCCATGCTTGGCCAATCGGCGACACCTGAGACAGTTGCGGCGTTTCGGGCTGAGATCGGCCTGGACCGTCCTGCGCATATCCGCTATCTGCAATGGCTCAAGGGTATGCTTTCCGGTGACATGGGTAGGTCTTTGGCCAGCAAACGCGAGATCACTGAGTTTATCGGGACCCGACTCTCCAATACGCTCTTTCTGGGCGGGGTTGCCGCGGCCTTTGCTGTGCCCTTGGCTTTATTTCTTGGCCTGCTCGCGGCGCTGTATCGCAACAGCCTGTACGACCGTATTGTGAACCTGGCCACGCTCACATCTATTTCCTTTCCGGAGTTTTTTGTTGCTTATATCCTGATCCTCTTTTTGTCGGTGAAAAGTGGCATATTTCCAGGAATCTCTAATGTCAGTACAGACCTTGCCTTTGGCGATAAGCTGTTTCGGACTCTCCTGCCGGCCTTAACACTGACCCTGGTGGTGTTAGCTCACATGCTGCGTATGACTCGGGCGGCAATTATCAATCTATTATCCAGCCCATATATCGAGATGGCTCGCCTGAAAGGCACTCGACCATTTCGCGTGATCGTTCACCATGCGCTGCCCAACGCATGGGGTCCAATCGTTAATGTAATCGCACTCAACCTCGCTTATTTGGTGGTTGGAGTGGTTGTGGTTGAGGTGGTGTTTGTCTATCCCGGGCTGGGGCAATTGCTGGTCGACAGTGTTTCCAAGCGGGATCTTCCCGTGGTGCAGGCCTGTGCAATGATATTCGCCGTGGTATACATTCTGCTAAACCTGTTGTCAGATATTGTTTCTATCGTTTCCAACCCTCGTTTGCTGCATCCAAGATAGGCGGCTACGGTTATGGGTAAATTGATTCTCGGGGCTCCACTTAGCGCAAAGATCGGCCTGCTGGTCATCTTTGGCTATGTGTTCACTGCTGTTTTTGCGCCTTGGATAGCACCTTACAGTGAAACCGCGATCGTAGGTTCGTCTTACGAGCTATGGACGGAAGAATTTATTTTTGGAACCGACAACATTGGTCGAGACATGCTCTCGCGCTTGATTTTTGGCGCACGTAATACTATCGGGATCGCGTTTGCTACGGTGGTTATAGCCTTTCTGATCGGAGGGGTCACCGGGATGCTGGCCGCGATCCTGGGAGGTTGGTATGACATGGCGATCAGTCGGTTAGTCGACATTCTGATGGCGGTGCCCAGTTTGATTTTTGCGCTGCTACTTCTGACTATTTTTGGCACTTCAATCCTTTCGTTGATACTGATCATCGCCGTGCTTGATAGTACCCGGGTGTTTCGAATTTCCCGCTCGGCCGCGATGAACGTTGTGGTGATGGAGTTTGTCGAAGCGGCACGGCTGCGGGGGGAGGGCATGTGGTGGGTAATTCGCAAGGAAGTACTACCCAATATTATGGCTCCGCTGCTGGCAGAATTCGGGTTGCGTTTTTGCTTTGTCTTTCTTTTTATTGCCGCGCTCAGTTTCCTGGGGTTGGGAATTCAGCCCCCAACGGCAGATTGGGGCTCGATGGTGCGCGATAATGCCACGTTGATTAATTACAACGACATCACACCTTTGTTGCCGGCAGCAGCGATCGCGGGCCTGACGGTTGCGGTTAATTTTGTCGTTGACTGGATGCTGCACCTCTCCAGTGGCTTGCGCAGCGACTAGTAAAACCGATAACGAGAATTTTCCATGGCCGACAACGATCATTCCCACGACCACACCGAACCGCCTGGAGATCTTGAGCTCAAGGTAAAGGCATTGGAGTCCTTGCTTGTCGAAAAGGGTCTGGTAGATCCAGCGGCCTTGGATGTGCTGATAGAAACCTACGAACATAAAGTGGGGTCTTGTAACGGCGCGCAAGTGGTGGCCCAGGCGTGGGCACAATCCCAATTCAAGGAATGGCTACTGCGCGATGGCACCATCGAAGGTGATATTAAACTTGCCTGACCCAAGCCATGCGCCAGGCGTCACGGCACGTGTGAGCGACAGAGCCACCCCCCTTATCGAGATCACAGACGCTACGGTTTACCGCGGTAATACCCGGGTGTTTGATGATTTCAACCTGACGTTATCCCAGAACGAAAGCACCGCTATCCTTGGGCCAAATGGGGCCGGGAAGACGACCCTTCTTAAGCTTTTGACTCGTGAGTTATATCCGCTGTGGCGTGAGTTTCCGGTGGTGCGTATCCTGGGGCAAGAGCGTGGGGATATCTGGTCATTGCGCAAGCAACTGGGGATTATCTCAAATGACCTGCACGAACAGTATACGCCAACGGTTTGTGGCGAGGAGGTCGTGTTATCGGGGTTTTTCGGCAGTGTCGGGGTTTGGGGTCATCAGCAAGTCGATCACGAACAGCGTTTGCGGGCCAGAGAAATTCTCGGCAGGCTTGGTATCGAAGACCTTGCTCGGCGCGCGTTTGGCTCCCTGTCTACCGGCCAACAGCGACGTTTATTGATGGCGCGGGCTTTAGCGAATGATCCGCCTAATCTGGTGCTCGATGAGCCAACCAGCGGCCTTGATCTTTCGGCGACCTTTCAGTACTTACAGATGATGCGCCAGTTGATTGCGTCAGGCCGTACGTTGATTCTGGTAACTCATCATATTCATGAAATACCACCGGAAATCTCCAGGGTGGTTCTGCTTAACAAAGGTAGGGTGTGGGCTGACGGCCCCAAGCAAGAAGTACTCACCGGGGAGAACCTATCGGAACTGTATGGGGTCGAGGTGTCCTTGGTCGATTCGGCTGGATGGTACCAGGCGGTACCGGCCTGAACAGTTCAGGTGTTACTGGGGTTTTCGACGGGCATCTTTTGCTTGGGCTTCTGGTCGTATAGGACGGTGTCCTCGCCGTTATAGACCAAAAAGTGTTTTCCTTTTGCCCTGGCAATCATCGTAACCCCCAGGTCCTGCGCGAGTTCCAAGCCCATGTAAGTGATGCCTGATCGGGATATCAGTACCGGGATGCCCATGTGAGCGGCCTTCATCACGATCTCGGAAGTCAGTCTGCCAGTAGTGTAAAAAACCTTGTCGTTTCCAGATATACCTTCAAGCCACATTTCTCCTGCGATTGTGTCGGTGGCATTGTGCCGCCCCACATCCTCGACAAAGTGTAGGATCTGGTCATCATCGCACAGTGCGCAGCCATGCACCGCTCCGGCGGCACGGTAGATCTCGTTATAGCTGGTGATTGTCTTTAGCAGAGCGTAAATCGTTGATTGGCGAATTTGTACACGCGGCAGGCGTGTGTCATACAGTTTGTCCAGGGTGCAACTGAAAATGGTACCTTGCCCGCAGCCACTGGTAACGATCCGTTTGGAGATTTTCTCATGCAGATCGACAATGCCCTCACCGTGCACGGTCGAAACGTCAACTGTCTCGCGGTCCCAGTCTACTTTTACTTGTGCCACCTCGTTGATATCTTCAAGTAATCTCTGGTTGCGTAGATAACCGAGGGTGAGTTTCTCCGGGTAAGTGCCCAAGGTCATCAGTGTGACGACTTCAGAGTTATCGACTTTTATCGTCAGCGGGAATTCCCCTGCGATGTTGAGATCCCGCGAGTTGCCGAATTCATCACGGGCGCTTACAGGATGCGTGGGATCAAGTCCCTCGTCAGACATGGCAGGGCGATACATAGTGTCTGTGGTTTTCCTTGTGGCGGTCATGGTTTTACGACGGGTATATTGAGTTAGCGCGGCGTGGGCGGTTATAGTGAACGGTTGTGACGCTACAGGCAACCCCCATTTTTTGATGGCCACACGATATCCAGTTTCGATAATCATTGAGCGCAAGTTTTATCCGGACAAGGCCTGGATGACAGAGAGTTGGTCAGCTATCGGTGTGATTCCTGCTGCGAAAAGTGAAGCCGGGATCGTGCGTTCCAGTATCCATCAAAGTGACCAGGCCGAGCAATTTCTTTACACGGGCTACAGTATTGAACTCTTTGCCGATGATGCCGAGAGCTACTACGCTAACCTGTCCGGGAATCATCCAAGTGTTTTTGTGGTGTGCGAGCAAGATGAAGGCGATGAACTGTGCCCGCTATTGGTGACCCTAAGCTACGATGAGATGGCCTCGTATATCGAGGTGGATACGCCTGTGTTTGATCTGCCGATTCCACCGTCAGTCTATGAATGGGTCGAGGCCTGGGTGCTCGAAAACTATCAGCCCGAGCAAAAGAAAAAGCGAACCAGACAGAAATGGGCAGATGAAAGCTGGAAACCGTTACGCGACCCGGTGGGGCGTTGAGCATGGCGATACGAGGGTATAGAAGAGTATGAGTGAGTCCCGCAGTGATTTTTTTGGCCGCTGGTCACGGCGCAAGGCCTTACAACAAGAGGAAACGGACCAGCTGACTATCAGCGAAGGTGCTGCGCAAGAAGATCTGCCGCCGGCAATTACCGCCGAAGAGGAAGCGCCTGCGTTGACGGACGCTGATATGCCACCACTAGAGACTTTGGGCGAAGACGATAGCTACAGCGGCTTTCTTTCACCCGAGGTAAGCGAGAAACTACGCAAGGTTGCGCTGCGCCAGCTGTTTCACGGCGCCGGTTTCAATATCCGTGATGGCTTAGATGACTACGATGAGGATTTCACCATCTTTAAGCCTTTAGGCGACATCGTTACCGCGGATATGCGGCATCGTGAAGAGATGCTCGAGCGCAAAGCCAAAGAGGCTTTGGCCCGGAAAAATGAAGATTCCGACGATTCGCTAACAGCAATCGCTGAGAAAGATGAAAGTGGTGAGGACGCGCCAGGCGATGAGGCAGTTTATGACGCGGATGCCACAGACAGTGATTTGGTCGAACATCCCAGTGATGATGATTCAGAGCGTGCGCAACCTGGCGTTAGCGAGACCGATGAAAAGGTGGCATTAGTGGACCAGCCGATCGATGACGATTCGAGTCAGGACTCCAAGAACTCCAAGAACCCCAAGAACAACGAGAACAACGAGAACATTTCATGAGTGCTATTTCTGTAGAGCAGGTTGGCAGTTTTTTGGGATTTGATTTACCTGACGATTCCCCTCAACAAAAAGCCCGTTTGCGCGCGCTCACCATCGCACTGCAGAGTGATGCCACACCCACGTCACTGGTTTCTTATAACTCCAGCGGTATTGTCGCTCTAGTAGGTCCGCTACCCTCTGCACTGGCTGTAGTCGAGGAGTTAACAGACGTTCCAGGCTGTTTAATTCTTGCAACCCAGGGCGGTGAATCGGGCGGCACCGAAACACGGCAGGTTGCTGGGCGGCCGGTACCCATCATCTACGGACAGCCCAAAACTGTCTCCGGATTTTTGGGAAAGTTCAGCATTGTCGTGGCGCGGGATGACGGCGAGGTGGATCTTGCTAAAGCGCTGGATTTGCCCGGCGGGCATCTTGACGTTGTTCTGGACCTTTCCCGCGAGCCAATGTTGGAAAGCGAGATTCTACCGCCGGGGTATTTTTCGCCCCGGGGCGACAGCGACGCCCTCGATCAGGCTTGCCAGTCGATCAGGGAGTTAAAAGGTCAGTTTGAAAAGCCTCGCTACGTGTTATACGACCCGGACATATGCGCTCACGGCTCACGGGGTATCACCGGTTGCCGGCGCTGTCTTGAGGTTTGCCCCGCAGATGCCATTGTCACCAATGGCGAGAAGATCGAACTCGAGCCACATCTGTGTCATGGTATGGGTTCGTGTGCTGCGGCTTGTCCTACCGGGGCGCTGGCTTATGCCTACCCGGGCCGGACAGATACGCTCGACAGTATCCGTCGCGCCATCACCACTTACCATCAAGAAACCGGAATGAGCCCGGGGCTACTTTTTTTTGATGGTGCGCAAGGTGCGCCCGAACTGGCAGCCAGTGTGACCGAGTTGCCTGACCATGTGATTCCCTGGAAGACTGAGGAAGCGGGTAGCACCGGCTCAGAGGTCTGGCTATCTGCTATGGCCTATGGCGCAGCTTCGGTTACGGTGATGACCACTGCCAAGACCCCAACGAGCGTTGTCTCGTCGATCACCGCTCAAATAGGCCAGGTAAAGGCATTTCTTTTTGGTCTTGGCTGGAATGAGCCGTTGATTGACTCGGTGATTAGCCAGAAACTGATAGAAAGACTGTCGGGTATCGTTACTGAAACATCACCCAGCGCAAAACACGCAACCTTCGGCGGCATGGATGACAAACGTACCGTGTTGCGAGCGGCTATTGACCACTTGATTGGACAAGCTGCTGATCTGCCCACCGAGATAGCTATGCCGAGCGGCTCGCCGTTTGGCGAGATCCGAGTAGACGATGGGAAATGCACCCTATGCATGGGCTGTATCTCAGTCTGTCCCACTGACGCGATTCTGGATAACAAGGATCGACCTTGTCTTTCGTTTATTGAGTGGAATTGTGTTCAATGCAGCCTTTGTGCAAAGGCGTGCCCGGAACAGGCTATTGAGCTGATACCCCGGTTGTTAACTGATGCTAACGCACGAATGGAACATCGGGTGCTCAAAGAAGAAGCCCCTTTTGAATGCCTGGACTGCAGCAAGCCTTTTACAACTCTGAGTATGATTCGCAAGATGGAGAAAAAACTGGCCGGACATCGTATGTTTGCAGGAGATGGACTGCGCCGGCTTAAATTGTGCGAGGATT
Source organism: uncultured Acidiferrobacteraceae bacterium (assembly GCA_913031305.1). Lineage (GTDB taxonomy): Bacteria > Pseudomonadota > Gammaproteobacteria > Arenicellales > UBA868 > UBA868. The sequence continues at coordinate 14,448 of CAJWEF010000015.1, read as the reverse complement.
GCCGGATCAAGGGTATGTTCTAGGAGTCATCAGTCATCAGCCATCTGGGAGCTTTGTGGGTAAAAAATAAGAAAATTAACGAGTTAGAGTGCATAGTTATTATTTGCATTTAGTCAAGGGAGCGCGGTTAGTTGCCAGAGTTGTTAATAGTCCCAGAAAGGCGCATTATTGGTTAAGTTACCCCTAGAGAAAGTTTAATTTATAAATTGGGGCCTAGCGCATGCTAGGGTATGCAAAGGAGAGAAGTTGGCGACAAGCGACGCAACAGCAGCGTGTAGTCCAGCGGTTCCCTCGGAGGAGCAAGCCCGCGCAGGCGTCTACACCTTGCTTGGCGCATTGCTCGGCGCCCCATGCACAAAGGATGTACGCAACTTTCTCGCCACGATAGACGCCCGCGACACCACGTTGCCGTGGCAGCAACTACAGGCCGAAATAACAAGCGCTGAACTGCAGGCATTGGCTCACGAATATAACGCGCTATTCATAGGTCTTGGTCGCGGCGAACTTCTTCCTTATGGCTCGGTTTACCTGAGTGGATTTCTGCAGGAAAAACCGCTGGCGGATTTACGTCAGGATCTGGCGCGTCTGGGGCTTGAGACGACCGAAGAAACCCATGAGCCCGAAGACCACGCCGGTGCATTATGTGAAGTCATGGGCCTGATGGCGAGTGCCCCGACAGATTATTCCCACGAAACGCAGAAGACGTTCTTTACGCAGCACCTCGGTTCGTGGATGACAGAATTCTTCGAAGATCTGGTTAAAGCACGCGACAGCGGCTTCTACCGGGTAGTCGGCGAATTTGGCAAAACCTTTATCGCTCTTGAAAAGCAGTATTTTGCGATGGAGGTCTAGCTTGACGTTGCTGGAACCTTATAACTCTTCCACAGCGAGGAAACCACAAGTGAATAAGATCAAGAAACAACTATCAAAGGAGCAAAGCGTCACCACTAGGCGCGCATTCCTCAAGGGTGCGGCGAGCGCAGGCGGTGCTGCGGCACTGGCTGCCAGTACCGGCTCGGCCGCGTACGAAACCTCGAGCCCGCCCGAAGCATCGGCAGGCACGGGTTATCGTGAGTCCGGCCATATTAAGGACTATTACAAGACAACCCGACTGTAAGGCTGTCCCAGTGTCCTAACCACCCTTTCCCGGGCAGACCCCGGGATGACGGAGGAATCCAAATGAAACTGATTAGAACTGCGACTGAGCCAGCACCAACGCAGAAAAAGGATAGCGCCGGCAGTGCGATAGACCGGCGGACCTTTCTTAAGCGTTCTGGAATTACCCTAGGCGGCACCGCAGCCGCCGCGGCGCTGTCGCCAACGATGATGCGAAAGGCACAGGCCACTATTCCCTCTGGGGGCGATGGCACCCAGACGGTACGCACGATTTGCACTAACTGCTCGGTGGGCTGCGGCATCAATGCCGAAGTCAATAATGGAGTCTGGGTCGGTCAGGAGCCGGCCTTTGATCACCCGTTTAACCTGGGCTCGCATTGCGCTAAGGGCGCAGCGGCGCGCGAACATGGCCATGGCGAACGCCGCCTGAAATACCCGACCAAGCTGGTCGGCGGAAAATGGGTACGAGTGAGTTGGGACGAGGCGATTAACGAGATTGGTGATCAGATGCTGCAGATTCGCCAGAAGTCTGGACCTGACTCTGTGTACTGGCTGGGATCTGCCAAGTTTAACAATGAGCAGTCGTACATGTTCCGCAAGTTCTATGCTCTTTGGGGCTCGAACAACGGTGACCACCAGGCGCGTATCTGTCACTCGACCACAGTCGCTGGTGTTGCGAACACCTGGGGCTACGGTGCGATGACCAACTCGTATAACGATATTCACAATAGTCAGGCGATGCTGGTGATCGGCGGCAACCCGGCTGAGGCACACCCGGTTTCCCTGATCCATCTGATGCGTGCCAAGGAACGCAACAATGCGCCCTTGATCGTGATTGATCCGCGCTTCACGCGCACTGCGGCTCACGCAGACCTGCATTTGAAGATTCGCCCGGGAACCGATGTCGCCATTGTCTGGGGCATCCTCTGGCATATCTTTGAAAATGGCTGGGAAGATAAAGAGTTCATTCACCAGCGGGTCTGGGGAATGGATGAGATCAAGAAGGAGGTTGCCAACTGGAACCCGGATGCCACCTATGACGTCACCGGCGTTCGCCCGGAGTTGGTGTATCAGGCTGCCAAGATCATGGCAGATAACCGCCCAGGGACTTTCATCTGGTGCATGGGTGGTACTCAGCACACCATCGGCAACAACAACACCCGCGCCTACTGCAACTTCCAGTTGGCCCTGGGTAACATGGGCAAATCTGGCGGTGGTACCAATATCTTCCGCGGTCACGACAACGTCCAGGGTGCTACCGACTTCTGTATCCTTTCGCACTCGCTGCCTGGGTACTATGGCCTGTCCGCGGGCTCGTGGAAGCATTGGTCACGTGTCTGGGATTTGGATTATGAGTGGGTCAAAGCCCGGTTCGATCCTGCCGAGGTGGAGGGTGACAAAGGCAAACCGGTCTCGCCGATGAATTACAAAGGGATACCGGTTTCACGTTGGATCGATGGCGTGTTGGAAGACAAAGCCAATATCGGCCAACGCGATAACGTCCGGGCGATGGTGTTCTGGGGGCATGCGCCCAATAGCCAGACCCGTGGCCTTGAGATGAAAAAGGCAATGGAAAAGTTGGATCTACTGGTGGTAATCGATCCTTATCCAACCGTTAGCGCAGTCATGCACGATCGGACGGACGGCGTTTACTTACTACCGGCAGCAACCCAGTACGAGACTTACGGTTCAGTGACGGCGTCTAACCGCTCCTTACAGTGGCGCGATAAGGTTATTGAGCCAATGTTTGAGTCACTGCCCGATCACACCATCATGTACAAACTGGCGAGCAAGCTCGAGTTTGGCCCTGAGTTCACCAAACACATCAAAGTTGAGAATGACGAGCCTCTAATTGAGGATATCACTCGTGAATTCAACCGCGGTATGTGGACCATCGGCTATACCGGCCAGAGCCCGGAGCGAATGAAGAAGCAGCAAGCTCATTGGGGCACCTTCGACATCACTACGCTTAAGGCTGAGGGCGGCCCGTGTGACGGCGAGTACTATGGGTTGCCGTGGCCGTGCTGGGGCACTCCCGAGATGGGTCATCCCGGTACGCCGAATCTGTACGACCCGAGTAAACCAGTCGCAGACGGCGGCCTGTGCTTCCGCGCCCGTTTTGGGGTGGAACGCAACGGCGAAAGTCTGTTGGCCAACGGCTCCTACCCGGTCGGCTCGGAGATCAAGGACGGCTATCCGCAGTTCGACCATAAACTGCTCAAGCAACTTGGTTGGTGGGATGATCTCACGGACGACGAAAAAGGGGCAGCTGAGGGCAGGAACTGGAAGACTGATCTGTCTGGCGGTATCCAACGGGTCGCGATCAAGCATGGTTGTGCGCCTTTTGGCAACGCCAAGGCCCGCTCGGTAGTGTGGACTTTCCCCGACCCCGTGCCGGTTCATAGGGAACCGCTTTATACCAATCGGCGTGATCTGGTCGAGAAGTATCCGACTTACGAGGACAAAAAGCGGCGTTACCGCTTGCCGACCCGGTATGCATCTATCCAAAAGACGGATCATTCCAAGGAGTACCCATTGATCCTGACCAGCGGACGCCTGGTGGAATATGAAGGTGGCGGCGATGAATCCCGGTCGAATCCGTGGCTTGCTGAACTGCAACAGGATATGTTTGCAGAGATTCATCCGAGTGACGCCAACGATCACGGCATCCGCGATGGGCAGATGGTCTGGGTCGAAGGCGCCGAGGGTGCCAAGCTTAAAGTTAAGGCGTTGGTGACCCGAAGAGTGTCACCCGGCGTTGTCTTTTTGCCATTCTGTTTCGGTGGACATATGGAGGGCAGGGATCTTCGCAGTAAGTATCCGGAAGGAGCCGATCCGTACGTGCTCGGTGAGGCGGCCAACACGGCGTTGACCTACGGCTACGACTCAGTCACCCAGATGCAGGAATCCAAGTGTTCCCTGTGTCGCATAAGCGTTGCTTAAAAGGAGGATATAACTCATGGCTAGAATGAAGTTCCTTTGTGACGCCGAACGCTGCATTGAATGCAACGGCTGTGTCACCGCGTGTAAGAACGAAAATGACATTCCCTGGGGTGTGAACCGCCGCCGCGTCGTTACTATCAATGATGGTAACCATGGCGAACGTTCGATCTCGGTGGCATGTATGCACTGTTCTGACGCTCCTTGCGCTACTGTATGCCCAGTCGATTGTTTCTATACCACTAACGACGGTGTAGTCCTGCACGACAAGGACATTTGCATTGGCTGCGGCTATTGTTTCTACGCGTGCCCGTTCGGTGCGCCGCAGTTCCCGGACTCGGGCGCATTCGGTTCAAGAGGTAAGATGGACAAGTGCACCTTCTGTGCCGGTGGTCCAGAGCAGAACAACTCTGTCGAGGAGCATCGCAAGTACGGGGCGAACCGGCTTGCCCAAGGCAAACTGCCATTGTGTGCAGAGATGTGCGCTACCAAGGCCTTATTGGCCGGTGATGGTGACAGGGTCTCGGATATATTCCGCGAGCGTGTCATGTACCGGGGTGCTGGAGCGCTTCAGTGGGGTTGGGGTGTTGCCTATGACAAACAGGGTATCAAGGGTTAGAAACCCCTTAATCGAACTGCTTGTCTGATGGATGTGGAACGAGGCGGTGACCCATAAACGGGCCACCGCCTCCGACCCCGCGCAACCCCAGTTTGCTTAAAAGGGCGCCAAAAAATCTCACTACCGGACCACGACGCCTGCATGGGTGTCTGGAGCGATCTGCAGCAGGCGCGTCCACGTGCGGCCGGTTCTCGGTTTAGGCGTCTAAATTAAACTGCTAAAGCACCAGATCTCTAACGGCACGAACCGATAATGGAGCGAAACATGAAATCTTTCCGATTCTGGATTTTTCTGGTTGGGTTGTCCTGTCTTCCTCTGGCTGGCCTTTTTTTTGGAACACAAGCACTCGCCGAAACCACGGCTCCAGCGGCGATCAACAACCCGAATCCCGGTATAGAGCTGTGGCAGGCTGTTCGGGGGAAGCTTGACTCCCCGACCGCAACCCAGGTGCGTGGGCACGACAGTTCCGTTCTGGTAAACCCGCAAGGCGAACTGTGGATGTCAATCCGCAATAGCCGTCTGATCCCACAAGGGGGCCAAGCACTACTGGTGGTTCTCTTGATTATTCTCGGCGTGTACGCCGTTCGCGGGCCGGTCAAGCTGGCTTCGGGCGAGTCTGGCCGGCAAGTTGATCGACACTCAGTAAATTCCCGGATTATTCACTGGCTGGTCGCCGGACTTTTTGTTATTTTAGGAATTACCGGTTTATTCCTCTTATTGGGCCGGCCCCTTTTGATTCCAGTGATTGGTAAAACGGCTTTCAGTGTCATAGCTGCCGCGTCGAAGGAGGTTCATAACATTCTTGGCCCGCTGTTTCCGTTTGCGTTAATTTTTATGTTTGTAAACCTGGTTCGTCGGAATCTTTACGAAAAAGGAGACCTCGCTTGGGTCGCCAAAGGCGGTGGAATGCTGGGTGGCGGTCATGTAAGCGCGGGAATGTTCAATGCAGGTGAGAAAATATTATTCTGGTCGACTATCTTTTTGGGTATAGGAATTTCGGTAACCGGATATGTTCTGGATTTTCCGAATATAGCTTCGTGGGTGCTGGCAACCTCAACAGAGTTCACCCAGTACCGGCATGTCATGGGATACGCGCACGTTATCCATAGTGTTATCGCGGTGCTATTTATCGCCCTGGCATTCGGCCATATATTTCTGGCGACCTTGTTTGTGCCTGGCACACTTTCCAGTATGACTAGTGGAAAAGTCGATTCTAATTGGGCCAAGGAGCATCACGATCGTTGGTATGAAGAGATTCGGAACAAGAGCTCTGGCGACAATGCGGATCCCTGATTTTTAATCGGGCATCGACAAATGGAGCTCAGTCATCCAGGAGTCAGCAGACATATGGTTGCCTCCGCCTAACCCCGAGACGGGTTAGCGGGCGCTATGGTTGGTGACCACTTCGATTGGGTAATTCCGCTGCGGGAACGTCGACCTTGTTCGCGGCGCTGTAGGTCATGTTCAGGCCGGCCCAGATGAGCTATCCGCCGAGCAACGTGTTGCCGAAGTGATGATCCACCGCATCGGGTTGGGTTAGGTCTCAGAAGACGGCGATAAAGGGAGCAACGAGGCGCTTGTGTTAGAGCGAATGCAAAACCTCCATGTAAATCTCTGGCGAACAATGGGGAAACAATCGGTGTTCGCAACCCAAAAGTTATGTGTTACGGTTTTGTTGGTCGCGCTCTGGTTGGGGCAGCCACTTGCTGGGCTGGCGGCCGAAAATGCAGACCTTCTGTTGCAATCGTGGACCAACGCAATCCGTGCGCGGGATACTGATACGCTCTCCCGGCTACTGAATTCTGGCTTTTCACAGGTGAATGCGGCCTCGACCAAAGGCAAGACCGCTTTAATGGTCAGCGCCCAGGCGGCAGAGCAAGGGCTCAGCCAGGCTCTGGTAGATAGCGGGGCTGATGTAAACGCCCGCAATCAAAATGGTGGCACCCCGCTTATGCACGCAGCTGTTTCCGGTGATATGACTACTGTCGCTCTGTTACTTGCTTCGGGTGCCAAGGTTAATGTCCAGGCCGGTAATGGCTGGACGGCGCTGGGACTGGCCGCTGCCAAAGGACGTGTGTCGGTCGTTGATCAATTACTAAGATCAGGGGCCAACGCCAACCTTGCTGATGTTTTCGGTTGGACCGCGTTGATCCACGCAGCAGAGCAGAAGCGCCTGACGGTTGTGCAGTTGCTTGCAGCTCAACCGGGAATCGCAATTGATGCGCGTACCGCAGACGGGGCGACTGCGCTTCATCGTGCAGCAGCACAGGGGTTTCTGGCGGTTACACAAATGCTTATCGACAAGGGCGCCGATCCTGGAATAACCGATAACGAGGGGCGCACCCCCCTTGATTACGCCCGGGCAGCGGGACATCCTCAATTGCTAGAGGGTCTTGGCGGCTAATGGGTGTTCAACAAAGAATCTGACGCGAGCAAAAAGACTCTAAGTCGATAACCCGAGCTGATCCACGGGCTGTCTCGGTAACGTTTTCTGTTCTAAATTCGAGTTCGAGGCGATGCTGGAAGGTTTTGAAATAAGGGTCGAACATAGACTGTCCGGCTACGCCCACCGCGGAAAGCGCGTCCGTGTTGGGATCGTGCTCCAGCAATATGGCAGCCAGAGGGTGTGGTGCTGGACCTCCCAGGACGCGAGCCCCGTCGGCAGGATCATAGACGCTGCCTTCTGAGCAGCAATAGATCACATTAGATCGCCGGTGAAAGCGGCTGTCATTTCCGGCGAATTGCACCTCTTCTGGCCGATAGTTAATAAAACTGACCCGCACAGAAGGGTGGCTCATTTTGTGTGCGCAGATGGCGGAAAAGGAAACGATCTGCTGGTCGCGACCTACGCCACCTGGCCAATCGTAGGAACTGCCATCGCGCGTAACCAGATTTACTGCCCGGTGGACCGGCTTGTTAAGCCGGATCAGAAAGCACGGTGTTGAGATAAACGGATAGAAAAAGAGATAGTTTTTGTCCGGCTTCAGCATATTGGCGCGTAATGGATTGTCATCCTGATCATGTAACTGCACTTTTTCATAGAATTCACCGTGTTTTACTGCTCCGACCAGTGACTCGGGGTAGGCTGCGACTGCAGCGGCTGTTGAGGCGCACAATTTGACGAACTGACGGCGTCCAACGGATGCTTTGGTTGTCATAATTCCCTCTGTCTGGGTCCTGCCGCCAAGTCTTTCGGTCTTAGCGCCAACCAGTCCGGGTGTGTGCGAAAGCAAGCGCTGGAGGCCATGATAAAATACTTTTTAAGTTGGCGCACGTGTAGTTACTTCCCTGCCGACAAAACCTGGGTGCCGTGACTTAACTGGCTTGGGTTACCTGGTGTCCTCGGAGAGGTGGCAGAGGCCGGTCGATTGTACCGCACTCGAAATGCGGCGTACCGCAAGGTACCGTGGGTTCGAATCCCACCCTCTCCGCCATTTAACTGAACTAATCCAGATAACCTCTGGATGCCCGCCAATGAACCTATATGACCAAGAACAATTGCCTTTTTTGTGACTCAAATAATGCTGAGTTGATCGACGAAAACGAGCTTTGCTACAGCCGTAGAGACGGATATCCGGTGACACCCAGACATACGCTGATTATTCCAAAAAGGCATGTAGCGTCTTACTTTGATCTGTACGATCGCGAAGTCAAGGCGATGCACCAAATGTTGATCGAGATGAAAAATAAAATACAGGGATACGATGAGACCGTTAGCGGGTTTAATATTGGTGTGAACGCTGGCGAGGACGCGGGTCAGTCAATATTTCATGTGCACATGCATTTGATTCCGCGAAGAAAAGGGGATATCGACAACCCGCAAGGAGGCGTTCGTGGTGTAATCCCCAATAGACGGACCTATACCAGGAAGGTTAAAGGATCACAGTGATCCGAGGATCTTAAACCCACGGTGAATAGAAAAAATCCGTGAATGCGAAACCACCCGGATCGCAGAATCTGCAGCAAAGAATAATAGGCATGTGACGCGACCGTTGGGGCCAGAAGGCACTTTGCAATGGATATGGCGCGAGCCCGGGTGCTTTGGCCAGGAAAGTGATTCTGAGTCAACCTCCGGCGTTGCTTGGTTCAGTCTCACCCAGCACCCGTAGGTTGTCCTCCGCCGCGCGATTTCCCTGACGGGCGGCCTCATTAAACCAGTGCACCGCGACTGCCCGGTTTGGTGGGACACCTTCGTAGCCCGTCATGTATAGAACACCGAGGTTTGTCTGTGCCGGGGCATACCCTTGCTCGGCCGCCTTTTGGTACCAGAATGCAGCCGTGCGATAGTCAGCATCGATTACCAGGCCGTCGAAGTAAAAATCTGCAAGATCAGACTGTGCCCAGGCGTTTCCCTGGCTGGCGGCCAATTGCACCGGAGCCAGGGCCGCACTGAACATACCTATAGCCCGGGGTTTGTCACGGTCTGTTCCACGGGCTTCAAGCAGCATTCTGGCAACCCGGACCTGAGCCCTCGGGTAATTGCGCTCGGCCAGGGGTTCAAGGAACTGGTATGCCTCACGGTAGTTTCCGCCATAGTAGGATTTGATGCCACCGGCGAGATTCAACTGATCCTGTTCTTTGGCCATTTCCCGAGCTTTAGAGATCCGGGCATCTGCCTCCGCCTGCAGGCGTTGCTGCTCGGTAGCAAGGTATTCTCGACGTTGCAGGTGCTCAATCAGTGTGTCAACGCCGGCATCCGTGGGGTCGATTGCTTTGGCAATCTGCAGGCTTCGCGCTGCATTGCCTAATTCGTTTTGTGACAGGGCATCGCGGGCTTGTCGCAGGTAGAAGGCCGTAATGTTGCCGATGCCGTTGCGGGCCCGTTGGTTGGCGGGGTCAAGATCCAAGGCGGCGCGGTACAGGGTTAGGGCGCTCTCCCGGGGCGGGTCTATCAGTCGGTCAGTGTCAAAGGCGGTCAGTGCCCGGGCCAGTAGCGCCTCTATTTGTTGACTTCGCTCACGCTCCCGGCGGTGTTGCTCCATCTGCGCTTGGGCCAGTGCTTTTTCGCGCATCAACTCCTCTTGCCAGTGCGTTTGTGCGCGATCAATCTGCGCGACAGTTTGGGTAAAGTGTTTATGTCCCGCTATAACACTCGTTGCCAGGGATAACTGTTCACGCGCGATAGTGAATTCCTTGGCATCTACCAGATTGTCAATGCGGGTGAGTATGCGCGCGATTATCTCCTTAACACCGCGGGTAGCCGTTTTGTTCTGTGGATCCACGCGAAGTATGGCAGTGAACTCGCTGTAGGCGTTGGCATTGGGTGGGTCGATCAGGTGCCCTTGTGCCAGATATCCTTGAGCTCGAGCAAAGTGGGGCTCACTAAGAAGCTTAAGTTGCTCAGCATCTCTATACGCATTAACCCGGTTCAGATCATCTTGTTTTAAGAAGTCCTGTGCTGCGGCGGGTAGTGAGGTGCTGACCACTTGTTGGATATTGGGCGATCCACGACTGGGCTCTGGGGGTGGCTCATGGGTAGTAGCACCGATAATTTCGATCGTAGTACGCGTGGTTGTTTCCAAGGGAGTCGGCCTTGGCGTTGTCAGCAGGTAAATAACCAGGAGAGCAGACAGCGTGATCAGCGCGCCGAGGGCTAACCGCATTGTCAGATGTCGGTACAGTCCTTGCAGTGAGGAGCCAAAAACCCTCCCAACCGAGCCTAAGAATGAGCCGGTGCTTCTTGAGGATTGATGAGGCGTAGTGCGGTGTTTGCCCGGTTTCGTGGGGTGCAACGTGAAATCGTTGTAGGGCTTGCCCGTTAGCACTTTACCCGCGCTCTCCAGATCATTCGCGATCTCCAACGGAGGACTCGATGATCTCGTTACTTCAAGCGCTTTGAGCGTGTCTTCAAAAGCCTCACGGGATTCGCTGAAAACAGGCTCTTGCCGCGCAGGCCCCTTTGCCGAAGCCGCCTGGGTGGGTGAGGTTGGTTTTGCCTCAGTCGAGGCGGCCTTTACCCGGGGTATTGCGTTTGACCGCGATCTTGCTTCAGTCTTTTCGGGGTTTTGATCCTTTGTTGCCTGGCCCAGCGCTGATAGCGCAATGGCGCTTGCGCCACGCAGCATTTTTGACCCCGCTTGCGATACGGTTGGAGAATGCGAATTGAGCCCAACTTGGGGTGGATCAATTGGTTCGACAGATGGTTGCGAATCGTCAGTGGCGGAGTCCTGAACGGGCTCTGATTCACTATCCGCTGCTGGGTGAATTGATGCGGTCGAGTCGAGAGCGCTGACGATTGCCTCGGCGTCTTGTGGCCTGGCCATGGGCTCTAATGCCAGCAAATGATCGATGAGCGTTAGAATTGATCGGGAAAAATAGTCTTTTCCAGCCTCAATCGCGGGTACCAGGGGGTCATCTTGACCGCGGTCTGTGACGCTGAGTCGGGTTAGCGCGTCGGTCGGCCCGACACGGCAGGCTCCCTGATAGAGGATAGCCCCAAGAGCGTAATAATCAGTCCAGCGACCCAGCTGGCCGCGAAAACTGGCGAGTTCGGGAGCCCGGTAATCGTGCCCATTGGATTTATCTTCTGCTGGGTAGTGCAGCTTGTCGGTATTAAAACCACAGATAAGGAGTTTGTCTTCATCCGCAAGCAGAATCCGTTGCGGGCTAAGTTCAAGGTGCAGGGCACCGGCGTCATGAGCCGCGTCGAGATAGGTTACTGCCGAATAAAGAATAGTCTTTAGCGTTTCCTCCGGGAGCCGTTCGCCGGTATTCAGCAGGTCAGCTAGCGACGCGCGGATGCGTAGATCGATGGCATACCACGCTGTGCCATCCTTTTCTTCGTAGCGGGAGATTCGACCGGGATGATCTATCTGGCTGAGTACCCGGGCTAATAATAGGAATTCGCTGAGCCCTTGTTCAAAGTCGGGATTAAAGTCCGCATCGCAAAGGAGAAGGGAAACACCGTCTTGATCGCGCAGAGCGAATTGCAGCGGAAAATACTCCTGGATAACAATGCCACCGTTGTTCGCTGTGTAGGTAAACCCGCTGTCAGCCTGCACAAGCACCCGGGAGATGATGTTGTTGCCAAGCTGTGCTCCTGTCTGGAGTGGGGTTGCCCGCAGTTCGCCCGGATTGGGGTTGTCGGCGCTGGTTGATGCTCCGGGGTTTGGTTCCGTGTGTGAATCAGCGGTCATGTTGTTGCATCTGCGCTGTTATGTCGTTGGATAAAGTAGCGGGGCCGCGACTTTTGAACCAAAGGGTCGCAAAGCAGTCGCTATTCCCAATCTTGAGGTAACTAATGTGTACACCGCTTGTAACTGTTTTTCCAAGCGAGTCGAAGGTCCTGTTCAGTAGTTTGTTCTGATCGGATTTCAGGTTGAGATTCCAAGATCAGGGTAAATTTTGTCTAGCTGGCTGAATGCGTCGCTTAGGCCCATATAATACCCGGATTCCGAAGCCATTTATAGATGAAGATCCACTCGACTGGAAGATTTTGACTGGTGGGCCCGCATGTCTAGAGAAAAGATAAAGTACCAGCCCTGGTTTCTATTTCAGGCTAACGCAAGTGGCCTAAGTTAATGACAGTAACCCACAAGCTCCGGTCAAGCCGCCGTATGCAGCAGGTGCAAGCGCCTATTATTCCAACGATCGAGGATTTGATCCGGGCTAATCCGGGTACGATTTCCCTAGGTCAGGGGGTGGTGCACTATGCGCCGCCACAGACCGTGCATGAGGCGATCAGCAGATTCTGGGACGACCCACTGAGCCACCTGTATGGCCCAGTTGAGGGGATTGACCCGTTGAGAGAGGCCCTTGTTGAGAAGCTCGCCCTGGAGAATGGAATCGCCGCACAGGGGCGAGCGGTGGTGGTGACAGCCGGAAGTAATATGGGATTCCTCAACGTGCTTCTGGCGATCAGTGATCCGGGCGATGAATTTATTCTGCCAGGGCCTTTTTATTTCAATCAGGAAATGGCCGTGAGGATTGCAGGCTGTATCCCGGTCGCAGTGCCGACAGATGTCGATGGCCAGTTAGATCTCAAGGCGCTTGAAAGCGCTATCACCCCACGAACACGGGCCATGGTCACTGTGTCACCGAATAACCCAACCGGCGTCGTATACCCACAAGTGGATCTTCGGGCGGTGAACCGGCTATGCCTTGAGCAGGGCATCTACCATATCAGCGACGAGGCCTACGAGTACTTCCTTTACGATGGTGTACAGCATTTCTCGCCAGGCGCAATCACCGACAGCGCCCAGCACACGATCTGCCTATACTCGCTGAGCAAGGCCTACGGCTTTGCCAGCTGGCGCATCGGCTACGCGTCAGTTCCTGAGCCACTGATGGGAGCCTTGCGCAAGATTCAGGACACCAATGTTATTTGCGCTACGGTGATAGCCCAATATGCGGCCATCGGTGCACTGCAGTCCGGCCGTGACTACTGCACGCCTTATGTGGCTGAGCTCGCAGCCGTGCGTGCTCAGGCGCTGGATGCGGTCGAATCAATAACAGACAAAGTTCGCCTGTTGCCTGGTGAGGGGGCGTTTTACCTCTTTGTTGAGGTCCCCGGTTATGATGATGGCGACCTCTGCCTTGCAACCCGGTTGATCAAAGAGCACGGAGTTGCCGTGATCCCCGGCAGCGCTTTTGGGGTGACTGATCGTTGCACGCTGCGCGTCTCTTTTGGCGCTTTGCAAAGTGCCAGCGCTATCGACGGTATTGGACGATTGATGTCAGGACTCAACGCGCTGGCTTGACGTCGCTGACGCGGGTTTGCGCGTAACGCGCAAGTCAGATACCCTTTGCCGCCCTACGGAGAGGTGGCCGAGCGGTTGAAGGCGCACGCCTGGAAAGTGTGTATACGTTAATAGCGTATCGAGGGTTCGAATCCCTCTCTCTCCGCCAAACAACCCACCCTATTTGGCTGCTCACTAGCGAAATCCAGGGTGAGATAGTCGCCGGTATGGCGCACATGGCTTTCATGGCCAATGTAGGGCTATGTCTTGGAAAATATAACTGTTTTCTCAAGCTCGTAGGCTTGCTGGATCGGTGTAAAGCTTTGCCGGCATGGTATAGCCATCGGCTGGATTTGAGGATTCGGGTTTGTTGACATCCGAGAAGACGTGGATGTTGCTCATGGATTCCTTTGTTCCTGATGTATAGGCCGGGTTGCTTGTTCCTGGCGACGACTATAGCCAATTCGCTTGAAGGTGGTGAGTGTTGTGACAGATTGCCAGCGCAAAAGACTAAGCGATTGCCCGTAATTTCGGCCCGAATTTATCTCGGCTTGCGTTAGAATCGCCGATCATTTCTTAAGTAAATCGAGAAACGTATCATGGGAGAAGTATCGGGGTTGGCAGGCGATTTGACTGTCTCTGAACATGACAAGATGGGCAGCAAGTATCGGGTTCTGATATTGGGAGCGTCTTATGGATCACTCCTGTCTACCAAGCTACTGCTTGCGGGGCATGACACCACCCTGGTCTGCCGTGAGGCAACAGCGGCTTTATTCAATACTGAGGGTTCGGTGGTGCGCACACCGATCAAAGCACGCGAGGGTTCTGTCGAGATCCGCTCTGGTGAGCTCGCCGGAACGCTATGCGCATCACAGCCGGGCGATGTTGACCCATCAGAATTTGACCTCGTCATTCTGGCGATGCAGGAGCCGCAATACAGCGCTTCGGGTGTTCGTGAACTGCTCGGGCGGATCGCTACATCACGGGTTCCGACAATGGCGGTTACCAATATGCCGCTTTTACCGTACCTCAAGCGTATTCCAGGGCTCGACACTGATAGGCTGCATAGCTGTTTCTCCGAGGCCGCGTTATGGG
>CAJWEF010000014.1 GCA_913031305.1 uncultured Acidiferrobacteraceae bacterium | reverse complement strand
GCGAGTTCATGGGCTCGCTCCAGCAGACTGCCAGAGGGCAATACTTCGTTCACAAGACCCAAGCGATGCGCCTCGGTGGCGTCCATCCATCGGCCGGTAAATAACAACTCCATAGCAATGTGCCAGGGAATGCGCTTAGGCAATTTCAGTGTCGCGGCATCGGCAATAGTGCCTGAGTTAATCTCCGGCAAAGCAAAAGTGGCGTGCTCGGCCGCAAGAATCAGATCAGCCGACAAGGCCCACTCAAGACCGCCGCCGCAACAGATGCCGTTGACCGCGGCGATCACCGGCTTGTTAAGGTCAGGCAACTCCTGCAGGCCGCCAAAGCCCCCAACCCCATAGTCGCTGTCCACAGCTTCACCGTCTGCGGCTGCTTTTAGATCCCATCCGGGGCAGAAAAATTTCTCACCGGCACCGGTGATAATGGCGATGCGCAGATCAGGGTCATCTCGAAATCCAGCAAACACATCGCCCAGTGCTCGGCTGGTTGCCGCATCGATCGCATTCGCCTTGGGACGGTCGAGCGTCACCTGCAGCACAGAACCGCGCTTCTCGGTATGCACACTGTCAACGCTCATGAATTGTCACTCCTGAAAATTTTCCGGTCATTGAATAGCCTCCATTCGGATTCTCTGGTGCAGCACGTAAGCATCTTCACGCGCACACGCCTCAAACGCATCCCTGACGACATCCTGGCGAATATCCTCTACGCGATAACGGTTGTACGCCAGCGACATCATATCGTCAACGAAAGCATCAAACTGCGGATAACGGTCTTCACTGAAATAGTAGGCGCGCCGGCGACTGCAGCCCTTCGCCACGACCAAACGGTTCACTACTTCTGCTGCCATGGCCTGAACCTCGGTCTCATCATGAAACGCACAAGATACCGTCTGCCAACTGCCTACCGGTTCGGGTTCGATCACATACAGTGTGCCCGCTGCCCGCAGTACCCGCAATGCCTCACCTAGCGCGCGGCCCATTAGCACCTGAGGTACATGATGAAGTGACCAGTGCAGCAGAACGTGATCAAAGGTGTCATTGGTCATCGGCAGTGCGTGAGCGCTGCCGCGCACCCGTGAAGCAGGGGCACCGCTAGCCACATACGGGTCAATGCCTGTGACATGAAAACCCTGTTGCGCCAAGCCGTCACTCAACACTCCGCCGCCACAGCCTATATCCAGCAAGGCGCCCAAGCACGGCTGCAAAAACTCGCGTAGCGCATCAAGCGGCTGAGCTACGATGGCCTGGTCAGGATCGGCTCGCAGCAAAGACATAGGACTAAGCATCCTCGGCACAGCACAGCAAAGCATCAACCGCCACGACACCCTTGCCCTTGGGCCGTACCAACAACGGATTAAGCTCGAGTTCAACCAGGGAATCTTTGCGCGCCAGGGCAAACTCACCGACCTGCTGCAGTGCTTGCAGCAGTGCGGCTGTATCGGCGATAGGGGTGCCCCGGAAACCCACAAGCAATGGGTAGGCCTTAAGCGATGCCAACGCTCGCTCCAACATAGCGCAATCAGCTGGCAATAAAACCACTGTGCGGTCTGGTGCAAGTTCGGCCTGGATGCCGCCACTGCCCAACAGCATCCACGGCCCGATAGCCGGGTCCTGACTGACTCCAACGATCATCTCACAGACCGCATCGGTCACCATCTCTTCGACCAGCAATTGTGGGTAACGCGCAAAAAGATCTTGGCCATACCCGCTCAAAGCATCCTGATCGCGGATATTCAGGATCACCGCGTTGTGCTCACTCTTGTGGGCAATGTCAGCATCGCAGACTTTTAGAGCCAGCGGAAAATCCAGAGACTGCGCTGCGGCCATCAGCGCCTTGAGGCTTCGGACTCGCTGACCCCGTGGTACCGTTAATCCGGCTTGCGCCAGTTCGACCTTGGCTTGCCACTCATCAACCCTGGTCAGCACATGGCCGGTGGCCCGTGATGGGCCAGGCAGAGCAGTATCCGGCAGTTGACGCTGCCAGGCCGCGCCTATCGTGGCGGCCGCTTGTGCAGCGTCCAGCGCCTGGCGCAACCCGCACAAGGGCACGATCCCATCTGCTATCAGTTGCCGTGCCACCGACTCAGGCATGCTTTCCGGCAAACTCGCTACCACTGCGGTGGGCACGCCCGTGTCATGGGCAGCCCGACCAATGGCGCTCACCGCAGGACCCCAGGTCTTAAGATCGCATCGATCCGCCCGGGGGAAATCAAGCACCAGTAACGACAGGTCAAAGCCGCAACCCAGCATCGCGGAATAGGTGGCGCAGAGTTCTTCCTCACGATTCCAGTCGAAGGTGTGATAATCCAGCGGATTCGACACGCTGACCAGTTCATGCACGGTATCTGCTACAGCCTGATGTTGAGCCATATTCAGTTCGGGGAATACCAGATCACGGCTGATAACGGCATCAGCCATCAACGAGGCCTCTCCCCCAGAACAACTCATGGAACACAGGCGGTTGCCGGCCAGCGGCCCATGCACATGCAACAGCTTGAGGACTTCAATCAGTGTATCGAGATCATGCACCCGGGCAATACCCAGGCGAGCGAACAGCGCATCGGCTGCCTCGTCTGATCCCGCCATAGATGCCGTGTGTGATTGCGTGATCCGCGCACCTTGGTTGCTGGCACCGGATTTCAACGCGACCACCGGCACCCGTTGTTCTGTCGCGCGGCGCATAGCCCGCTCAAACGCCGGCACATCCACAAAGCCTTCAATGTAAAGGCCCACCGCGGTCACACGGGGGTCATCGAGTGCCGCTTCTAAGGCATCGGCAAGCCCGGTCTGGGCCTGATTGCCCAATGCCAGCAGGTAGGCGATCGGCAACCCGCGGGACTGCATGGTCAAGTTCAATCCAATATTGCTGCTCTGACTGAAAAGCGCCACGCCGCGCTCTACCCGCTCGCCACCGTGCTGATCTGGCCACATCAGCGCACCATCCAGGTAGTTGATCAGGCCATAACAGTTGGGGCCGAGTATGGGCATGGACCCTGCCGCCGCGAGCAACGCATCGTTGAGCGCTTCGCCATCGGCGACCTCATTGAAACCAGAGGCATAGCAGACCGCACCGCCGGCACCAACGCGACTCAGGCTGTCAACAATGCCAACGGTAGCGTGGCGGTTGACACCAATAAAGCTGGCGTCCGGAATCCCGGGCAATGCGCTAACATCACGATAGCAGCGATACCCCTCGACGGTCTCCCGAGACGGATGCACCGGCCAGATGTCGCCGGCAAAACCCATACGCTTGCACTGGCGCACGACCTCGCAGGCTTCGCGGCCACCGAACACGGCCATGCTGGATGGTCGGAACAGGCGTTCTAAGGTCAAGGGGTCAGCGCATCAGGTCCAGCGTGGGCGCAGCATGTCCCGGGAGATGATGTGTCGCTGTATCTCACTGGTGCCCTCCCATATTCGCTCAACCCGGGCATCGCGCCAGATGCGTTCCAGCGGTAAATCAGACATTAATCCCATGCCACCGTGAATTTGAATGGCCTCATCAGCGACAAACGCGAGCATCTCCGTGGTATATAACTTAGCCATCGCGTAGTCGGTATCGGTAGCAACACCCTGATCAGCCTTCCACGCCGCTTGCAGAGTGAGTAACTCCGAGGCCTCCAGGCGCATTTTCATCTCAGCGAGCTTGAACCCAACCCCCTGGAATCGGCCAATGTACTGGCCGAACTGCTGGCGTTCGGCCGCCCAGTCGGTAGCATGCTCCAGCGCGCGGTAGGCCCGACCCAGACACATCGCCGCCACCTGTAATCGCGTGGTTCCGAGCCAATCGTTGGCCACGTTAAAACCCTGATGTTCTACACCCAACATCTGCTCAGCGGGGATTCGGCAATTTTCAAACTCGAGGATACAGTTATGGTATCCCCGATGAGAAACACTGTGATAACCCTGTCGCACTGTGAAACCGGGGGTACCTTTGTCTACCAGAAAAGCACTGATCAATTTTCGCGGACCACGACTGGATTCTTCTTCACCGGTCGCAGCAAAGAGGATGACAAAGTCTGCCAGGTCAGCATGACTGATAAAATGCTTGGTGCCGTTGATGATATAACTGTCCCGGTCACGCTCGGCACGACATTGCATTGAGCGAAGATCAGACCCCGCGCCGGGCTCGGTCATCGCCAGACAGTCCGTCTTCTCGCCGCGAATACACGGCAGCAGGTAACGCTCACGTTGCTCACCGACACAAGCCTGCAGGATATTGCTGGGCCGTCCGACCAGATACTGCAGGGCAAAATTAGCCCGCCCCAGTTCACGTTCTACCAACGACAGGGAAACGCTGTCCAGTCCGCCACCTCCGAGATCCTCGGGCATATTGGCAGCATAAAATCCCTGGGCAATGGCGCGCTCTCGAATCTGGCGCGCAAGCTCCGGGCGAACTTCATCACTGGCCTCCACCTCATCCTCATAGGGATACAATTCCTTTTCAGTAAAAGCACGGGCACTGTCGACCAGCATCCGCTGTTCATCGCTCAGGGAAAATTCCATCAGGGCTCTCCATGGTGCTGCGGCCGACGCAGCGCTCAGCTGCTATCGCTGTCGGCGGACTCGCGAATACGTTTCTGGTGTTGGTTAAGCACTGCCCCGGCACCCAGGTTGCGTTGCTGTAGCGCCTCCAGAATCCCAATCAACGCATCGTCACGCACCCGCTCTAATTCGTCAATGGGCGCATCACCGGCCAGACGCTCACAGCCCGAGTGCATCTTGTCGACGAGTTCCCCAGTAATCTTCGGTGGCTCCAAATGGGTCCAGGGAAAAAGAGAAGGGTCAAAGTGCTTGAGAAACTGGCCCATACCGCCCGGTTGGGCTGCCACATGAAAAATCTGGCAGGCCCCCCATAGCGCCCAGCGCAGGCCGGGGCCATAGCAAATGGCCGCATCGAGCTCTTCCGGCGTCGCGACATCATCGTTAACCAGGTGCAAGATTTCCCGCCATAATGCTTCTTGGAGTCGATCAGACAAAAACCCCGGCACCTCGGAGCGTACTTTCAGTGGATACATGC
Source organism: uncultured Acidiferrobacteraceae bacterium (assembly GCA_913031305.1). Classification (GTDB taxonomy): domain Bacteria; phylum Pseudomonadota; class Gammaproteobacteria; order Arenicellales; family UBA868; genus UBA868. The sequence goes on along the minus strand of CAJWEF010000014.1, from coordinate 22,946 downwards.
CGAGATCCCGGTACAGCGCTACTGCGCGTTCGATATTGTCGGCGTCAGTCTGCTCACCACCCAGCACTTCAACCAACGGTAACAAATAAACCGGGTTAAAAGGATGTCCCACCATTACCCGGCCCGGATGAGTACAGTGCGACTGAAACTCACTTGGCGCCAGACCCGAGGTGCTCGAGGCGATCAGTACATCTGCCGGGGCCGCGGCATCGATCTGGGCATGCAGGGTGGTTTTAAGTTCTATCCGTTCTGGAGCGCTTTCCTGAATGAACTGCGCTCCAAGAGCTACCTCTTCCAGGGAATCGCAGAATCTTAGTCGGTCTACCGATGCGCCAGGGAAAAGGCCGGTACGCTCCAATACCGGCCAGACCTGAGTCAGGTTATCGCGTAAGCGGTCTTGTGCATCCACGCCTGGGTCGAAAGCCAATACGTTCAAACCCCGGGCCAGTGCACGAGCGGCCCAGCCCGCGCCGATAATCCCCGTACCGATGACACCAAAAGTTTTGATGGTCTGCATCCTGTTTAATCTCCAAAGGCCGTTGCGTTAATCGACTCTGAACAAGGTCGGCTACGCATTGCCCATCGGCTGGATGGCTCACTGCTTTAATGCATTACCGTGAGCGTAATTTCACCGGATATCTGTCGGACCGTACAGTCTGTATGCGACCTTTGACTGCCGCACAACGTACCTAAGCGCTCACCCGATGGAAAGAATCGGGATAACCCCAGGAGAATCTAGAGGCCGGAACCCGGCCGAAGATCAGGTAAAGGCAGGATGAAGAAATGCCGGCGCCGCATCTGTCTCAGCACTGTCATAGGAGACAGCCTCCCAGGACGCGCGCTGCTGCGCCAATGCGCGCAAAAGGCGGTTATTGAGGCCATGCCCCGACTTATGGGCAGAGAAAGCGCCGATCAGCGGACACCCCAAAAGGTAGAGGTCACCGATCGCATCAAGAATTTTGTGCTTAACAAATTCGTTGCCATAGCGCAGGCCATCGTCGTTGATCACTCGATAATCGTCCATGACGATTGCGTTATCCAAACTGCCGCCGCGGGCAAGACCAACTTCCTGCAAGGCTTCAACGTCTTGTAGAAAACCGAATGTACGCGCCCGACTGACCTCTTTGGCAAAAGAAACCTCGGACAAATCAACCGTCGCTTGCTGACCGGAGGATTGCATAGTTGGGTGATTGAAATCGATACTGAAACTAACCTTGAACCCCTCAAAGGGTTCAAAGCGTGCCCACTTGTCCCCTTCCCTGATTTCCACCGGATCCTTGATCCGGATAAAACGCTTGGCCGCTGTCTGTGTCTCGATACCAGCGGATTGAATCAGAAAAACAAAAACGGCAGCGCTGCCGTCCATGATAGGTACTTCATCAGAATCAAGTTCGACAATGGCGTTGTCGATGTGCAAGCCAGCGAAAGCGGACATCAGGTGTTCTACGGTAGAGACCCGCACGCCGTTGTGCTCAAGGGTGGTCGAAAGCCGGGTGTCACTGACCCGTTCCAGGCTCGCCGCTATCTCTGCAACCGGGTCAAGGTCAACGCGGCGAAAGACGATACCCGTTCCCACTGGTGCCGGACGCAGGGTCAGGTAGACTTTCTTTCCAGTATGCAGACCTACGCCTGTCGCACCGATCACGTTCTTGAGAGTTCGCTGTCGGATCATCCTTCCCTTCTTTGCTGGTTTTTCTGATTACACCAAGCGGATGGTAGCGTCCCACGCGCCCGGCAAAATCAATTCTACACAAGAAACTCAGCAAATCGTACTTGTTTTGAAATATTTTTACCACTTTTTTTGCATAATTCTCCTCATTAATGACAATATACAATATAACCTTTTGTTTTTAATGAGTTAATCCGCCTGGCGGCGCAGAAAAGCTGGAACATCAAGATAATCCATGTCGACTGCTGCGTTACCGTTGGTGTCCAGGTCCCCGGCAGTCCGGGGGCGCCTGCGGATAACCGTAGGCTGGTCGTAATCAACCTCGGTTTCTACAGTGTCTTCAACCTCTCCATCTTTAACCAGGGTGATTTGGGGAGTGTGTGTGCGGTTGCGAATTCCTGTCGCTACCATCGTTACCCGTAGTTCGCCTTCCATTTCCGGGTCTAGCACAGTGCCGATCACCACGGTGCCATCTTCCGAGGCGTATTCGTTAACAATCTCGCCCACCTGGGCAAACTCTGCCAACTCCATATCTGGACCTGCGGATACATTGACTAACAGGCCCTTAGCGCCATGAATATCCACCTCTTCCAGCAGCGGGCTGCATACCGCGCCCCGTGCCGCCTCGATTGACCGATCCGGGCCTGTCGCCGTTGCCGAGCCCATCATAGCCATTCCCATTTCAGACATCACCGTGCGGACATCGGCAAAGTCCACGTTGATTAACCCAGGACGGGTGATCAGCTCTGAGATTCCCTGCACCGCGTTGAGCAAGACCTCGTTAGCCTTGCTGAAGGCCTCCAACAACGTTATCTTGCCTCCCATCACTTCCAGGATCCGCTCGTTCGGAATCACAATCAGAGAGTCAACCAGCTCACCCAATTCTTTGATTCCCTGATCTGCCGCCGCAATGCGCTTTTTCCCTTCGAAGTTAAACGGGCGTGTCACGACCGCCACGGTCAGGATTCCTTTCTCGCGGGCCAAGTGGGCCACTACCGGTGCCGCGCCGGTTCCGGTTCCCCCACCCATTCCCGCAGTAAGAAAGATCATATCGGTACCATCCAATGCAGCTGCGATTTTGTCGCGATCCTCAGTCGCCGCCTGGCGGCCAACATCCGGGTTCGCCCCAGCACCGAGCCCCTTGGTGAGTCCTTCGCCCAGTTGCATCACCTTGGACACGCCAGAGCGATGCAGCGCCTGTGAATCAGTATTCGCATTGATGAACTCAACCCCCTCTAGATTGGCAGACAGCATATGATCGACCGCGTTGCCGCCGCCGCCGCCAATGCCCAATACCTTGATTACCGCTTGCTGGCCCGAGATTTCCATCAGTTCAAACATATCGTCTCTCCTGATACTTAGGTTGAAAATTAAATTTTTTGCCACCTGGACAAACCGAAAATTGCTTACCCGAAACTGAATCCTTTGTTGCTGTGTACTCCACCGTTAATCCTTTTTGAAATGACTTGAAAACCATTGCTTGATCCGGTTGGCCAGCTCACCGGGCGCCGGGGCTGAGATGCGACCCGTACGGGATTCCCGCTCCTCTTGGTGGCGGTAACCAAACAACACCAGCCCGACAGCAGTGGAATAAGAAGGATTACGTACCACATCACTCAAGCTGCCGACGTACTGGGGCACTCCGAGGCGGACCGGCATATGAAAGATCTCCTCAGCCAGCTCGGCCATACCCGCCATCCGGGCAGTGCCGCCTGTCAGCACGATGCCTGTTCCAAGTAATTCCTCATAACCGCTGCGCCGCAATTCAGCCTGTACCAGCAAGAACAACTCCTCAACACGCGGCTCTATCACGTCGGCCAATGTGGTGCGCGCCAGTTTCCGAGGCGCTCGCTCACCCACACTAGGGGTATCGATCATTTCACCTTCGGGGGCCAACTGCACCAAGGCGCTGCCGAACTTCTTTTTCAATTCTTCTGCAGCCTGAGTCGGCGTACGCAATGCTACGGCGATATCGTTGGTAATTTGGTCACCGGCAATCGGTAGAACTGCGGTGTGGCGAATAGCGCCGTCGGTGAATACGGCGATATCAGTAGTGCCGCCGCCAATATCCACCATACACACGCCGAGTTCTTTTTCATCCTCCTCGAGCACCGCGTAACTGGAAGCAATCTGTTCCAGTACTATGTCCTCTACCTGCAAGCCGCAACGGGTGATGCACTTGACGATGTTTTGCGCGGCGCTGACCGCGCCGGTAATGATATGTACCTTAGCCTCAAGTCGTACACCGCTCATACCGATCGGTTCGCGAATGCCTTCCTGGCCGTCAATGATGAAATCCTGTGGCAGAATATGGAGAACGCGCTGGTCATTGGGTATCGCCTGCGCCTGCGCTGCGTCCAGTACCCGCTCTATGTCACCGCGGCTGACTTCCTCGCGATCCCTGATAGCAACCACACCATGGGAATTCATACTATTGATATGCCCGCCGGCAATACCGGCATAGACAGAACTGATCCGACACTCGGCAGTTAACTCTGCTTCTTCGATGGCTTGCTGGATGGACTGCACGGTTGATTCAATATTGGCAACCACACCCTTGCGCAGCCCACGTGAGGGCTGCTGTCCAACCCCCAGTATCTCGATTTCATCGTTTTCGCTGACTTCAGCTACTACCGCAAGTACTTTCGAAGTACCGATATCGAGGCCGACAATCAGTTCGCTAACCGGTTTTCTGTTCATTGTGATCGGATTAACCCCCACTCCCGGTTAGGCCCGCCAACTGGACCTGGTTAACAGCAGAGTCATCACGCCAACGCACCGCGAAACCATTGACATAACGCATATCTACCTTGGCGATCATGTCGCCGCGCGAGCGCAGCGCCATGGCGTAACTAGAGGCGAACCGGATCACTTTCTCCTTTACTGGGCCGCGCCCAGCCAGCAGTACGAATCGGTTAACCGGTGTATCGACACCAATCTGTAACTCCAATTCCCAGCGGCCCGCTGGGCTTACAGACAGCGCCAGTGGCTCGAGCTCGACGTCCTGTAATGCGGGTAAGATCTGTTTAAAAACATCGATAAGCATCTGGCGGTCGGCTGGCTGGGCACGCAACACCGGTACGGTCGGTAACTGGTTTGATGGGGCCAGGTTGATGAACTCGTGGTCCCGTGCTGTTCCCGACTTGCCCAAAGGTACGAATTGCGCCATAGCGCCGGTCTCTGTCACTGAGACCGCAAGTGCCTGAGGCCAAACGCGGCGGATCACTGCCTGGTAGACCCCAGGCAGATTCTCCAGCGCCTGCTCGATGCCTCCCAGATCTACAGTCAGATAGTTGCCATTGATATTTCGCCAGGTTGAGCGCTCGACCAGTCCCTGATCAACCCGTTGTAACGCTGTGTCGACCCGCACCTGCTCAATGGTGAAATAACCCGAGCGTAGGATCTGATCAACACATAACGCTGCCACTAGGGCTACGACCAAAATCGAGGCGAATAACACAGTGCGCCGGCGCAGGCGGTGCTCTAGCGGCGCCTGCGCGGGGGGTTGATCCGGCGTCTGCAAAGGCCGAAGTTCCGGGAAACTGAGTTCGGCGACACTCATCGATCCACCCCCGAAAAACGTACTTCTGGATCAAGCATCACCCCTAGAAGATCCATAACCCGCTCACGAATCATTTCAATCAGGGTTTCGATATCCCGCGCACTCGCAGTCCCTTCGTTGATGATGAAGTTCGCGTGCTGTGAGGACACTACGGCACCACCATGACGCAGGCCCTTGAGACCCGCGGCTTCGATCAATCGGGCGGCATGGTCATCTGGAGGATTACGAAAGACTGAGCCCGCACTCGCGCGCTGAACTGGTTGGCGACTTCCCCGCTCGGTGAGCAAAGAGCGAATCCTCGCCTGTCCAACATCCGGATCACCGCATGACAGGGTGAAACGTGCGCTGGTGAACCAATGGTCATCCGCTACAGTCACTTCGCGGTAGGCCACGGCAAACGATTCCACCGGGGGATGAGTGAATTCCCCACGGCGGTTAACTAATTCAACCTGTGTGACCAATTGCCAGGTTTCACCGCCAAAGGCGCCCGCATTCATCGCCAGAGCGCCGCCAACGGTTCCTGGTATGCCCGCCATGAACTCAACTCCACAAAGTCCATGGCGATTAGTAAAACGGGCCAAACGAGCACAGGGTACGCCGGCCTGGACAAGGACTTCACGCTCGCCATAACGCTCAATCTTGGAAAGTCCCCGATGAGTAGCGATCACAGCACCGTCAAAACCTCCGTCGCGGACCAGCAGGTTACTGCCCAGGCCCACCCATAATATTGGCGTATCAGTTTCTAAACTCTGAAGAAACCTTGCCAGATCTTCCCGGCCTGCAGGTATAAAAAAGTAGCGTGCTGGCCCGCCGACCCGCCAGCTGGTGTGCCGGGACATGGGCTCATTAGCATGCACAACGCCGCGAACCGTTTCGAATCCGGGCACGCTCTGACGAGTCATGGCACTAATCACCCGTGGGTGCCTTCTTTGAGTTGAGCTGACCCGAGCAGTTCGCGCGCAGCGCGACCTATATCACCTGCACCCAGGGTCAACACAATGTCGTCGTTACGCAACAACGGCAGCAAAGAATCTGGCAAGCCCTCGAGGCGATCAACAAACACTGGGTCGATTCCACCGCGGGCGCGCACCGACCGACACAGCGCGCGTCCATCAGCGCCGGCCAGTGGTTTTTCGCCCGCAGCGTAGACTTCGGTAATGACCAGACATTGCACGGTACACAGCAGTGCGCTGAAGTCATCGAGTAGATTCTGCGTCCGGGAAAAACGATGCGGTTGAAACACTACGACAATACGCTTATCTGGCCAGCAACCAAGGGCAGCCTCCAATGTTGCTTCGATCTCGCGGGGATGGTGCGCATAATCATCCACCAGCAGTGCCGAACCTGCCTCTAGCGGGAGTTCGCCCAGTATTTCAAAACGTCGACCTATGCCGGAAAAAGTAGAAAGGCCTTCACATATTGCCTGTGAGTCGATACCTACCTTGTCAGCAACCGCAATTGCAGCCAGGGCGTTCTGTACGTTATGCACCCCGGGCAACGAGAGATCTATTGCAATACTCTTTCCCTCAGCAATACCCACATCAAAGTGCATCCTCGCCTCTTCCTGTCGGATATTGATGGCACGATAGTCAGCCCCCTTGTCGATCCCGTAACTCACCACCGGCCGTCTCACCCGGGGGCGAAATGCCCGGGTGACCGGATCATCGGCACACAGTACCGCAAGCCCATAGAATGGCAGGTTATGAGCAAAGCGCAGAAAAGTCTCAATTAGCTGATCAAAATCACCGCTGTAAGCATCCAAATGATCGGCATCAATATTGGTGATCACAGCGATGTGGGGCTGCAGGTGTAAAAAGGATGCATCGCTCTCGTCTGCCTCAGCGACCAGCCATTGACCATTACCCAATCGCGCATTTCCGGCTACGCTCTTGACCAACCCACCGACAAGGAATGTCGGATCCAGACCAGCGGCCGCGAATATGGCAGCCACGAGGCTAGTGGTTGTCGTTTTGCCATGGGTTCCGCCCACCGCTATACCATTTCGAAAACGCATGAGCTCGCCCAGCATTTGTGCCCGCGGCACCACGGGAATACCCAGCTCACCGGCGATGACGATCTCTGGGTTATCGGTGGCGATCGCGTTGGACGCGACCACCACATCGACGCCCCGAACATAGCCTGCATCGTGACCCAGCCAGATCTGGGCACCCTTGTCGGCCAGCGCTTGGGTATTGGCCGACGCTACCTGGTCTGAGCCTGTTACGGTGTAGCCCTGATCCAGCAGTACCGACGCAATACCGCTCATACCGGCTCCACCAATCCCGACGAAATGAATTTTCCGGACAAACTCACGCACGGGAATTCTCCAGGCATTGCTCAACAACTTTTGCGGTTGCATCGGGCTGCGCAAGACGCCGGGCATTGTTTGCCATCTGCAGCAGTTGCGACCGGTCCCGCATAAGTCGGTCAATCTGGGCAGCCATATGAGCTTCATTCATGCTTGCTGCCTCAACCACTACAGCGCCGCCACATCTGGCGAGCAACGCAGCATTGGCACGTTGGTGATCACCGGCCGCATATGGATAAGGCAGCAGGATGGCGGGCAGGCCAGCAACGCACAGTTCGCTAACCGTCATCGCGCCTGCGCGGGCGATGACTAGATCGGCACTGGCGTAGGCTACGCTCATATCTTCAATAAAGTCGACCACAGCGGCGTCAATCCCGTGCTCGCGATAGGCCTTGTACACCTCATCAGCCTGGCCGGCGCCACACTGGTGCACGATCTCAGGCAATGGCTCATGTGTCACCTGACTTAGCGCGCCCGGCAAGACCTCATTGAGTGCGTGCGCGCCCTGGCTGCCTCCCAACACCAGCAGTCGTAAACGAACGCCTTGCCCGAGGCCTCGCTCAACCGGTGGTGCCAGCGCACTGATCCTCGGCCGCACTGGGTTACCAGTCCACAGTGCACCGCGGCCCAAATGCGCGGTACCCTCAAAACCGCTCAGTACCTGCCGTGCAAGCGGCGCCAACAGCCGATTGGTGAATCCGCATACGGCGTTGGCTTCGTGAATAATCAGTGGCCGACGGGTCAGCCAGGCCGCAACACCGCCTGGGCCGGCAGCGAAACCGCCCATGCCCAGCACCAGATCTGGTACACGCCGGCGGATCACTGCCAGCGCCTGAAACAAAGCTCGTATGAGCATCCCGGGCATAACCAATTTGCGACGCAGTGACGTGCCAATAAAGCCTTTGATATCAAGCCATTCAATTTCGATTCCCGTAGCCGGTACAACCCGAGCCTCAAGCCCGGAACGGGTACCCAGCCATACCACTTGTACGCCTCGTTCGCGTAACGCACCGGCCACGGCCAATGCCGGGTATACATGCCCACCGGTGCCACCAGCCATGATCAGCACGGTAGTCAACGCGCCCCCACACGACTGGGCGGCAGGCTACGGTCCACGGACAGCAGTAATCCGATAGCCAGACAACTCATCAGCATACTGCTGCCGCCATAACTCATCAGCGGTAACGTGAGACCTTTGGTCGGCACCAAACCCAGATTGACAGCAAAATGGAACATCATCTGAAGCGCCAGGAGCAACCCAATGCCTTGGGCCACACGAGCACCAAATAATTCGCCAGCACGGGCCGCGCGATTCGCCAGTCGAAAAGCCCGCCATAGAAACAGTGAATACAGGCAAAGGAGCATCGCAACACCTACAAGGCCCAACTCTTCACCCACCACAGCAAGCAGAAAATCATTGCTCGCATGGGGCAGATAGAAAAGTTTTTGCACACTCGCTCCAAGACCTACGCCCAACCACTCGCCACTGCCAAGCGCGATCAGTGCCTGCACGAGTTGAAAACCGGAACCATAGGGATCAGCGAATGGATCGAGAAAGCCCATCACCCGCTCAAGGCGGTAGGGAGCAATCATGATCAACACGGCCACTGTACAAACCGCTACCGCAATAGCACCACCGATGTAGCGTAATGGGGTGCCTGCCAGAAACATCATGCCCAGAGCAACCATCATGATCACTGCCGTGCAACCAAGATCGGGTTCCAGCAACAACAGCATACCCAGTGCTCCGACAACAAGAGCAGGTTCGACAATACTGACGCGAAAGGATGTCACCGCCGAGGCATTGCGGACAAAATGATCCGCCAGATACAGCACGCTCAGCACCTTCACCAGTTCCGAGGGCTGAAAACGCAGTGGCCCCAACGGGAACCAACGGGTACTGCCGTTGACCTCATGCCCCAGGCCCGGCAACAGCAGCAGTACCAGCAGCACCGTACCGAATGCCAGCAATATCCGGCTAGACTTGCGCCACCAGTCGAGTGGCGTGCTGGCCGCAGCAAACCCAAGGCACAACCCCAGGGCAATACTAAAAAGGTGTTTTAGCAAGACGGCCAAGCCGCCAGAAATACCACCGCGAGTTCCAATCGCGGCAGAGAACACCATAATGGCGCTAAAGGCAAGCAGGGCCAACACTGGCAGAACAAGCAAGGGATCGAAAGGGCTGCTGGCGCGCGACCCTTGCCATGTGGTGACTGCGGGGATAGTCACGAAATCATCTCCCGAGTCAGACGGCAAAAGATCTCGCCGCGGTGTTCAAAATTATCAAACATGTCAAAACTGGCGCACCCTGGAGACAATAGAACGACATCACCGGGTTGAGCCCAGCGCGATGCAAGAGTTATCGCATGGGCGAGATCATCGGCCAGAGTGACCGGCACCCGATCACCAATCGCGCCAGCCAGCAATAGCCGGTCTTCGCCAATCAGTAGAACCTGACGGGCGTATAGCTGTACGGCTTCGGCCAGCGCGGTGAACTCGGCATCCTTGGACTGTCCACCAGCGATTAACACCACCGGACGCCCCATCCCAGCCAGTGCCGCAACGGTAGCACCCGGGTTGGTACTCTTGGAATCATTGACCCAGGCAATCCCGTTGCGCTCCAGCACCTGCTCGCAGCGGTGTGGTAGATCCCTGAAATCAGACAACGCCTTCACGCCGGACTCATCCAGCGGGTAACCGGCCAGCTCAACCACGGCAATGGCCGCAAGCGTATTTGCCAGGTTGTGGCGGCCCGTTAGCGATAGTGTCGCAACCGGCACCAGTCGTTCGCTGCCGCGGACAATCCACTCACTCCCGCTATCTAAGACAATTCCGTAATCAGAGTTGCTCTGGGGCGGATTTAGACCAAAGGTCACTGTTGCAAAGTCGCCTCGGGCCTGTGCCCCGGCTAGCGCCGGATCATCCCTCCCCAGAACGAGACTGCGCGCCCCTGGAGCGATCCGTAACTTTGCATCGACATAGGACTCCATTGTCCCGTATCGATCCAGGTGATCAGGCGAGATATTGAGAATAGCAGCGACGGCACTGTGGAGTGAGCTTGTAGTCTCAAGTTGAAAGCTCGACAACTCCAACACATATAGATCGGGCTCGGGCCCTGCCAACAGTTCCAAGGCGGGACAACCGATGTTGCCACCAACTTTGACATCAAGGCCGCGGGCCTTGAGCAACTCCCCTACCAGTGTGGTTACCGTGGTCTTGCCGTTGGAGCCGGTAATACTGACTACCGGTGCCGTGCACGCCCGGGCAAAGAGCTCGATATCGCCCACAATTTCCAACCCACGCTCGGCTACTGCTTGCAACACTGGTTGGGATAACGCAATACCAGGACTGACAACAGCCAGATCCTCTTCTTCCAGGGAGGATAGATTGAACTCGCCGCAAGACACCGGCACATCAGGCCATTCACGGCCGAGTGCCACACGATACGGCGGCCGTTCTCGGCTATCCTGAACAGAAACTGCTACACCGAGTTGGGCCAGGTAACAGGCACTCGAATAGCCCGACGCACCCAGTCCAAATACTGTGGCCCTTCGCCAGGGAGGTGCATTTGCTTTGATCGCCAAGGCTATCTCCACGAATGGTTTACCTGATCTTCAGCGTTGCAAGCCCAACCAATACCAGGATCAGACTGATAATCCAAAAGCGCACGGTGACCTGAGGCTCTTTCCAGCCTTTTTGTTCAAAGTGGTGATGTAATGGCGCCATGCGAAAAATCCGTCGACCCAGCAACCGGAAGGATGCTACCTGCAGCACGACCGATACTGTTTCCATGACAAAAAGGCCGCCCATGATCGCAAGCACAATCTCCTGGCGTACCACCACCGCGACCGTACCAAGCGCAGCACCCAGAGCCAGCGCACCAATGTCCCCCATGAATACCTGCGCTGGATAGGTGTTAAACCAGAGAAACCCTAAACCCGCGCCAACCAATGCGGCACAGAAAACCAGAATTTCACCGACTCCGGGTATAAACGGAATGCCAAGATAGCCCGAAAAAAGAGCGTGGCCGGTGAGATACGCAAACACGCCCAGTCCACCAGCCACCAGGACGCTTGGCAGTATTGCCAAACCATCCAGGCCATCGGTCAGATTCACAGCATTGCTGCTTCCAGTGATTACAAACCAGGCCAGCACTACAAAACCAAAACCCAGGTCCAATGCCACGTCCTTAAATAACGGTACGATCAGTGTTGTCTCGGCGGGCGACTCAGCCGTCAGATAAAGCGCCAGCGCAGCGATAAAAGCCGCCAGGCTCTGCCAGAAAAACTTCTGGCGTGAACCGATACCCCGTGAATTCTTGCGCGCGAGCTTCTCGTAATCATCAACCCAGCCAATGACGCCAAAGGCGATGCAGGTCAGCAGGGTGATCCAGACAAAACGATTACCAAGATCGGCCCACAACAAAGTAGAAAGAGTCACCGCCGCAAGAATCAGTACGCCACCCATGGTCGGGGTACCGGCTTTGTCCAAGTGGGTCTGCGGGCCATCGTCTCGGATCGGTTGGCCTGCGCCGATCCGCTCCAGGCGTCGGATCAATGCCGGGCCCGCAATAAAACTGAAGATGAGCGCGGTCAACACGCCACAAATTGCCCGGAACGTCAGATAGCGGAATACATTGAAGAAACTGTAATCCAGCGCCAGTTGCTCAAAAAGGCTTTTCAGCACGCAATGGCTCCATCATGGGACACACAGATAAGCGCATCCGCGACTACCTCCATCTGTGCGCTGCGTGAGCCTTTCACCAAGACCGTCAGACCCGGGCTGAGCAGCTGGCAAGCGCCATCGATCAGCGCTTGGGATGAATCGAAATGGCAGGCGTTCTTACCGAATGCCTCGGCTGTCAGGCCTGCCAACATACCGCAGGTCAGCAGATGGTCAATCCCGGCATCACGCGCCTGGCGGCCGGCCGCGGCATGGAAATCCTCGGCCCGCGGCCCCAGTTCTGCCATATCTCCCAAGACCAGTACAGTCCGGCCAGGCCGATTCGCCAACGCGCGGATGGCTGCTTTGAGCGATGCGGGATTAGCGTTGTAGGTGTCATCAATCAGGCATGCGCCGCGAGCGCCCGCGCGCACTTGCAGTCTCCCCGGCTGAGCCTTGACCGATTCCAGGCCAGCGCGAATTTCTGATTGGCCAGCGCCGCAGGCCCAGGCAGTACTAGCCGCGGCTAGCGCGTTCAATGCATTATGTCTGCCCAGCAGGTTAAGCCGTGCCTCGAAAGATTCGTCCGGCAGATGTATTTCGATAAGCTGGGTGTCACCTTCTCCAGTCACTTCAGCTGAAATCCGGGCCCGGTTGTCGACACCAAAGGTAATAGTCTGAAAGGCTTGGCTTCGGGCAGCCCAGTAAGCCGCAAAACGATCATCGGCGTTGATAATGGCGGCGGCGCCATGGGCCATGCCATGAAAGATCTCAGCCTTGGCTCGAGCCACGCCCGCAAGATCACCGAGCCCTTCCAGGTGTGCCGATGCAGCATTGGTAATCAACGATACGGTCGGTCGTGCGATTCGCGACAGATAATCAATTTCCCCTGGGTGATTCATGCCCATTTCAATAACCGCGAACCGGTGTTCAGGCTGCAGGCCCAACAGAGTCAACGGTAGGCCGATGTGGTTATTGAAACTACCTGGGCTGGCATGTACTGGGCCCAGTTGCCCCAGAATCGAGGAGATCATTTCTTTAACTGTGGTCTTGCCGTTACTCCCGGTCACACCGATCACAGGAATATCGAATCGATTGCGCCAGAATCCAGCGAGTTGACCTAACGCTACGGTCGTATCCTTTACAACCAGCCCCGGCAGCCCTCGAAGCGTGGGACGGCTAGAGATAATGGCTGCTGCACCAGCACCGCGCGCTTGCTCGACAAAGTCATGGCCCTTGAAATTATCACCATCGAGTGCGACAAAAAGGGCTCCCGACTGAAGCGTTCGGCTATCGGTCGATACCGAGCTAAAGTCAGCATCCTCACCTGTCAGTTGCCCGTCAATAACAGTGGCGATCTCTTTCAGACTCAACATGACATATCTCCCAGTATGTGCTCGGCAACACTTTGGTCGTTGAAGGGAATGGTCTGGCCGGCTACGATCTGGCTAGTCTCGTGACCCTTGCCGGCTATCAATATCAGGTCTCCTGGAATCGCGTGCCCAATGGCATACGCGATCGCCAGATGCCGCTCGGGAATGGTCGCTTGGGCAGGCACATTCATGCCTTGACCAATGTCACAAAGAATCTGCATCGGGTCTTCGTTCCGCGGGTTGTCATTGGTCAGCACCACTCGATCAGCCAGGCATGATGCGCGCTCGCCCATTAATGCCCGCTTGCCGCGATCACGTTCACCGCCGCATCCGAAGACACACCACAACCGCCCGTCCGTATATGGACGCAGTGCCGTCAGCGCCTGGGACAAGGCTTCGGGCGAATGCGCATAATCCACGACTACCGTCGGCCTGGAACCGCCTGAGCCGGAGCAGAATTCCAGGCGGCCCGGTACCGGCACCAGGTCTGTCATCACCTGACTGATATCTTGGGGCGAATAACCCAGTGCCAGCAGCGTGGTTGCCACTGCCATCAGATTGGCTGCATTGAAACGCCCACGTAAAATCGATTCAAAAGCGATCTCCCCACTGGGGCTTGCGAGGTGCAGCGTGATCCCACTTCGATGAACATCTATAGCGCGGGGATATACATCGGCCTTGGCATCTTCTCCAAATGTCCACAGTTGCGCCGAAAGCCCGGAAGCTGCAAAGCGTTCACCGAAAGGGTCTGCCACGTTGATAATCACACTTTCCAGTTCATAGCGCTGAAACAGCAATAATTTAGTCTGGGCATAACGATCCATGCTCGCGTGATAATCAAGATGGTCGCGACTGAGATTGGTAAAAAGTGCTGCATTGAACTCAACGCCTTCGACACGACCCTGTTCCAGCGCATGAGACGACACCTCCAGGCAAACGCTGTCAGCCCCCTGGGTCGCCAGTTCGGCAAGTTGTGCCTGCAAAGTGATGGCGTCGGGCGTAGTCAGGCCGGTGCTTTGCAAAGCACCGGGAAAACCCCAACCGGGCGTACCGATAAAACCGCTGCGCTGGCCCAGCGCACTGAGTGCCTGTGCCAGCAGGGATGCACAGGTCGTTTTACCATTCGTACCTGTCACACCAATGACACACAAAGCACTGGAAGGTAGACCAAAAAAACGACTGGCAATCCGCCCCACCCATTTTCTTAGATCATCTACCGGATAACACCGCGCGGAATCTATCGGGACTGAATCCTGACGCTCATATAACGCGACTGCGGCTCCGGACTCCAGCGCCTGGTCAATAAACACACGGCCATCGTGGGCCTGCCCGGGTACGCCAAAGAACAGACTGCCGGGACGAACCTCTCGACTGTCCAGGGTCAGTTCTGAAATGGGCAGATTCTCTTGCTGTGGCTCGACTTCTACGATCCCCTTGACCAGTTGGCCAAGCAGTCGCGGCGCATGCTGCACTGATTGCATCATGCGCCAGTCTCTTTGCCTACAGTATGGGAAACGATGGTGACTCCCGAATCCACTCCGGCATCAGGCCGGATCCCGTACATGCGCAAAGCATCAGCCATGATTCGGGCGAATGCCGGCGCAGCCACTTCGCCGCCATAATGCTTGCCCTGTGGCTCATCAACCATGACTGCCAGCACAAAGCGCGGAGCAGATGCCGGCGCGAAGCCGACGAAAAGAGACTGGTAACGATCTTCTTCGTAACCGCCTGTGGGGCTAGGTTTGTGTACCGTACCGGTCTTGCCTGCCACGCGATACGCGGGAACAGCGGCCCGCCGAGCGGTACCCTGCGGGCTGACTACCTTTTCCAACAGGAAATTGATCTGCCGGGTAATGTGGGCAGATAACACCCGCTGTCCTGCCACCGGACGGTGTTGACGCTGCAGTGTGACCGGGCGCAGGATGCCGCCAGACGCCAACACACTGTAGGCACGTGCCAGTTGCACTGGCGTAGAAGATAAACCATAACCATAAGACAGGGTCGCATGCTCACTGGGACGCCAGCGCTCACGTTTGAGTAAACTGCCGCCTTGCTCTCCCGGGAGCTCGACTCCGGTCGGCTGACCGAAGCCGACCTTCGTCAGAATGTCATATAGTTTTTCGGGTGCGAGCTCCATGGCAATTTTCGCGGTACCAATATTGCTCGACTTGATCAGCACCCCCGAAAGGGTCAGTTCACCATAGTCGTGCACATCCCTGATTGACCAACCGCCCACATAATGGATGCCGGGGCTGGTAGAGACCGATGTATCCAGCGAGAAACGTCCACTCGCCAGCGCCATCGATAAGGTAAACGGCTTAACCGTCGATCCGGGCTCGAAAACATCCGTCACTGATCGATTGCGAAATCTTTCCCCCGAAATATCGCTACGCTTATTGGGGTTAAAGTCAGGAACATTGGCCATTGCCAATACTTCCCCGGTCTGCACGTCAAGCATTACCGCTGAAGCGCCAGCAGCATGGTGCTGGTGTGCTGCCTGGGCCAGATGTCGCTGGGCGGAAACCTGGATACGCAGGTCTAAACTCAACTGCAGGTCACGACCGTGGTACACCGGGCGGATGCTCTCGATATCCTCCACCACACGACCCTTACGGTCGCGCAATACCCGCTTGCGACCCTCGATACCGGCAAGGTGATTATCAAAGGCCCGCTCGATACCTTCTTGCCCCCGATCGTCGACGTCGGTGAACCCAAGGACATGACTGGTAATTGGCCCAGCCGGGTAATAACGGCCATATTCGCGTAGAGACGATACACCCGCAATGCCCAAGCTTTCAATGCGGGTCGCCTCGGCCGGGGGCAAGTGGCGGCGCAAATACACAAACTCACGATCCTGATAACGATCCAGTAGGCTGTCTATCTGATTAACACTCATACCAAGCGCGTCAGCGAGACGCGACCGGTCAGCGACGGACTGAACCAGCGTCGGTGGATGTGCCCAAACCGCATCGAGCGGTGTGCTTACCGCCAGGACATCACCATTGCGATCAACAATTCGCCCCCTGGCCGGCTTGACGGCAATGCTACGTAATTGCCGTGCTGCACCTTCAGCCTGGAGCCGCGGACTGTCGAGGATCTGGACCTGGAAGGTTCGGCCCAGCAGCACTGCCATACCCAGACTCAAGATACCCACAACAAACCACTGGCGTCCACGGGAGAAACTAGCAACACCGACTGGGAGGCGGGACGCGATCACTGTGCTGCCTCCAACTGCACCACAACGATGTCGGTTGGCCCCGGAGTGACCATACCCAACTCCTGTCTTGCGGACTGCTCCACCAGGTTATGTCGTGACCAGGTAGCCTGTTCCAGTTGCAGGCGACCCCATTCATCGTTCAGTCGGTCACGCAACTTTTCGGCTGCGCGAACCTCTCGAAACTCAAGCCGGTTCTGATGACGAACCACGACCACCGCCAGTGCTGAAACGAAGGTAAGCAAACTGAGAAAGGCTATCCACTTCATTGCAGCACAGTCCCTTGGGATTTTTCGGCGCAACGCAGGATCGCACTACGCGCTCTAGGATTAACCTCGATCTCGTGTGCTGATGGGCGCGTGGGCTTACACAACCGGGCCAGTGTGGGGTGCAACCTATCGTGAGTCACTGGTAGATCTGGCGGAAAAGGGTCGCCCTGCGCGGCTTCACGCAGGAAATGCTTGACTCGACGATCCTCCAATGAATGAAAACTGATGACTACCAGTCGGCCGGTCGGCTCGAGCATATCAAGGGCCTGGGGCAATACCGCATCCAGCTGTTCAAGTTCCTGATTGATATGCATCCGTACCGCCTGGAAGGTGCGCGTAGCCGGATGTTTGCCTGGCTCGCGGGTCGGCACACAGTCGCTCACCAACTGTGCCAGTTCAGCGGTAGTGGTGAGTGGGTGGTTTTCCCGGGCGGTGATAAGCCCGTGGGCGATACGCCGGGCATAGCGCTCCTCTCCCAAGGTGCGCAGAATTCTCGCGAAGTCGTTTTCCCCAACATCGGACAGCCACTCCTGGGCAGAGATGCCAACTGATGGGTCCATCCGCATATCCAACGGACCATTTCGCATAAAACTGAAGCCACGCTCTGCATCATCCAGTTGCGGTGAAGACACACCCAGATCCAAAACGATTCCGGTCACCCGGCACGCAACCCCGGCATTGCTTAATGCGATGGACAGTTCAGAAAAAGGCGCCTGGATTACGGTCAGGCGAGATTCACTCGTGGCCCACTCGCTGGCGATAGCGCAGGCAGCCGGGTCACGATCAATGGCGACTACACGGCCCTGGCGGTCCAGACGGTCAAGAATAGCGCGGGTGTGGCCACCACGACCGAAGGTCGCGTCTACGAAGATGCCATCGGGCTTGGGGTTCAGTGCCTCCACGACCTCCGCTGTCATGACCGGGGCGTGGGCTGCAGCCAACACGTTCCGGTTTTCCTTACAACGAAAGCGATTCGAGTTCTACAGACAGGCGTTCATCACCGGTCTGTGCCGCAAGCCATTCATCGCATCTCGCCTTCCATCGGGATTCATCCCAAATCTCAAACTTGTTGCCCTGACCGATCAGAACGATGTGCTTCTCCAGCGCGGCAAACTCGCGCAACGGCGTCGGTATCCGTATGCGACTAACACTGTCCAGTTCACAATCAGTGGCATAACCAATGAGAAAACGCTTAAGCGCCTGGGCAGCAGGATCGAAGCTTGGCAAATCGACTACTTTCTGCTCGACGCGCTCCCACTCGTCCTGCGGGTAAACCCAAAGACACCTTTCCCGGGTATTGTTGACAGTGAGCACCAGTCGCCCACCACATCGCTGCACCAACGGTTCGCGATGTACCGTGGGCACGGCGAAACGACCCTTGGTATCAAGATTGAGCGTATTAGCGCCTCTAAACATGCCGTTCCGCGTCTCTTTCAGCCAACTTGCCTGTCGTCACCGGTTCTACGCCAAGGCCCAGCTCAAAATTCGACACCCTCACTACCCCATCTTCTGGAAAGAAATCCCGGCCCCGCAAGGGGCCGGGCAATTACCAAAGGAGGATGAGGATTGAGGTGGATTAGCCGCCACCCACGGCATCAGAAAAGTTCTCATCGTCATTGCGATGATCATTTGGGAAAATGCTGTTGGTCGACTTCTTTTATTCACATTTTCTAACCTTAAATTACATCTTTTCCCACAAATTACCACTAAACAACACTATAGGGACGAAACAGAGAGGCTGTCAACCCTCAATTGTCTGAAAAGACTGAGTTTTCTGGAATTTTTTTGCGGCCAGGGATGGTTCAAAACAGCCGAGACTAGCTATCAACGGCTGCCTGGAATTGGCGCGGCAAATCTACAAACTTAATGGAATATATGTATAACTGTAATAAGCATATAATTTAATTGAGAAATAGGAGTCAGCCTATAAGCCGGGTTCTGTCGAGGACAACCATTCATCTGGGACGTGCGTCACCGCACGCCTCTGGCGACCTACCCGGATCCGACGCGGGCCGCGCCAAAGGATCCCTATTTGGTCTTGCTCCAGGTGGGGTTTACCCTGCCGTTCACGTTACCGCAAACGCGGTGCGCTCTTACCGCACCTTTTCACCCTTACCGGCGAAAGGCCCAAAGGCCAGCCCGCAGGCGGTATGTTTTCTGTGGCACTTTCCGTCGGCTCGCGCCGCCCAGATGTTATCTGGCACCTTGCCCTGTGGAGCCCGGACTTTCCTCCGCCCCGTACCACCTGCTGCCCCGGAGGGGCTAGCGGCAGACACCGGGACCGCGGTTGTCCGGCCGACTCCCGGGCGCAACTTAATCGCAGTGTGCGGCTAATGCAAGTGCTGATCACTCACTGTCTGTAATAGTGCGGGTACGCTGCAGCATCCTCGCGTAGTAATCGTTCTTGCGTCCCCCGGTCAGGCGGGCCGCAACCTCACTAGCGACACGCGGCGCGAGGACCCCCGCAAGCAGATCGAGCAGCCTTTCCTCATCAATGTGGGTCCTGACAGCCGCTTGGTCTGCCCCGCCGACTACCAGGACCATCTCGCCCCGACACTGGTCGGAATCATTCAGCAAAATTGTCGAAATCTCGGCAGCTGACCCGCGTAGAACCGTCTCGAAACGTTTGGTCAATTCCCGGCACAGTGCAAGCGGTCGCTCAGGCCCAAAGATCGATACCATGTCGTCGATTGTGTTGCAGATACGTCGGGGGGATTCAAAAAAAACCTGGGTCCGGGTTTCACTCGACAACGCCTGAAGACGGCTGCGACGCGCAGCAGCTCGTGCGGGGAGGAATCCTTCAAAAACAAAGCGGTCTGTCCCCAAACCCGACACCGACAGAGCGGCAGTCACAGCGCTCGGTCCGGGGATTACGCTCACCGGCAGGTTGTGCCGTCGAGTTTCGCGGACAAGACGATAGCCTGGATCGCTGATCAGGGGTGTCCCTGCATCACTAACCAGTGCAACCTCCTCGCCACTTTGCAGTAAGCGCAACACCCTCAATACCTGGCGAGCCTCGTTATGTTCGTGCAGCGCGATCATTCGCGGCTGGTGAATGCCCAAGTGGTTCAACAGAATCCGGGTATGGCGCGTATCCTCAGCTGCGATCACTTGAACACAAGAAAGGATCTTTGTGGCTCGGATGGAAATGTCCCCGAGGTTGCCGATCGGTGTCGCCACCACGTACAAGGTGCCCCCTTGCGGCGCCTGCGTTTCACTTTTGATCACTTAATTCGCTCGCTTGAATATCGTCCGGCGGCTATCACCGTACAGGAAATAGAGGTGCTCCGCTATACTGAGCCCATGCGTGTGCATCCTGCCGTCCGGCCGGCACTCATCGTGCTTTTGGCGCTTTTTGTGATGCTGATCAGCGGCTGCGTCAGGATAAATAATCCAGCTGGAGTCAGTGCCGCACCCGATATCAGCAACAAAACCGCGCCAAGCGCGCCAGCCCAATCCCCGACCCCAGGCAAACTCGTGCCTGCGGAACGCAGTTTGGCCCAAAAAGAACCTGGCACCTCCGGCTGGACCTTTCTAAAGCGCGCCCTTAACGCCACCGGACCAAAAGCGGACGCCAACTTCCTCGGTGCGGCCCAAAGATTCCTAGAATCCGGTTTTACCTCTCCAGCCAGCAGCGCCCTGGACAATGTGACGAGTAACGATCCAGGCAGTTGGCCAGATAACCAGCGGCAATTGCTGCGCGGGGCTCTGGCACTGGCTAATCAGAAACCCGAAGGTACATTACAGCTGGTCAAGCGCCTGAGCCCTGACGCAATGGATTCACGCCAGCATCTGCTGATGATGGAACTCCAGTTGCGCGCATTCTTTGCGACCGGTGAGATCCGCCAGGCCCTGATCCTCATGAGGACAGGGTCAGCCGAGCGACCTGTACCAAAAGGGATCAATCCTTTGTACCGACTGGCCTTCTCGCAGTTGGCCCGCTTAAGCAGCAAAACCCTGGCAGAGCTTGACGCAGACCCCGCGCTAACTGCACAGGATCGAGCCTGGATCACCCTGGCAAGTCTTTACGCCCGCGATGGATGGAATCTTTTTGGCCTGCGAAATGCTTTTTCTAAATGGGCAACTCAACACCAGCAACATCCGGCGACGAACAGCGTACTGACTACGCTTGCACCTCCTAACTGCCCGAGCACTGACGGCGCCCAAGTCGCCCTGCTGCTACCGTTGAGTTCCTCTTACCGAGAAGCCGCCAGTGCGTTTCGAGATGGCTTTTTCAGCCTGCACGAAGCTGATAGCGATCCGGCCAAACCGACCATAAAGGTTTATGACTTTGGCGACCAGATCGAGTTGGTGCCGAACTATTACCAGCAAGCACTCAAAGGCGGCGCAAGTCAGGTGGTCGGCCCCCTGGGGCGTCGCGCCGTCACGGCGCTGGCCCAATGGCAAAGTTTCCCGGTTCCAACCCTGCTGTTGGGATCAACTGGGTCGGGCTTGCGTCCGGGTGGCTTTTCCCTGGACTTGTCACCACAAAATGAAGCGCGCGCTTTGGTAAACCACGCCCGGGGGCGCGGGCTACACCGTGCCTTGATCCTGCACGGCTCTGATCAGCGAAGCGCAGCATCCGCCAATGCGGTGGCAACTGCCTGGGCGCACCAGGGTGGAATCATTGCGGGAACAGCAAAGATTCCCAAGGGGGTTGATGATTACTCCACTACTCTCGCTAAGCTTTTAGGCCTTGCTGACAGCGCACGGCGCGGCGAGATGTTGCAGGCACTGCTGGGCAACAGCACCCGCCTTTACACCGTGCCTCGCCGACGGCAGGACTTTGACGTTATTTTTCTTCTCAGCGATCAGTCGACCGCGCGGATGTTAAAGCCACAAATAGATTTTCATCGCGCCAGTTCGGTACCGGTGTACTCGATGAATACCATCTTTAGCGGCAAACCCAACCTGGTCAATGATCTCGATCTTGAAGGTATTGTGTTTTCTGATATGCCCTGGCTCGTGCGCACCGGCGGACGTTTTAATCGAACTACCCTGCCGTTTGCGCTGAATACGCCTTACCGGTATTCCGTCACCGACCGACTGTTCGCTCTGGGTATGGATGCATACGTACTGAACCGCCTTGCCACATGCATGCGCGCCGACCCCCGGCAGATTTATGCCGGGGCCAGTGGCTTGCTATCGGTAGGCTGGGATGGACGGATCCACAGGACCTCAGACTGGGTCAGGTTCACCAATGGACTACCCCAGGCGTGGGAGCCATCGCTGGGCACAGGAAAGGGCTGATGTGACCTGCCAGAAGCACACTGACAGATGATCAGGCTGTGAGCCGCCACTGGTCAGAAGATCTAGCCCTGGAGCAACTGCTTGCCAGCGGACTGAAACTGGTTTGCCGCAACTACTGGACCCGTCGGGGTGAAATTGATCTGGTCATGCGAGACGGTAATGAACTGGTATTCGTCGAAGTGCGCCAAAGAACAAATACCGCTTATGGTCGACCTGAGGAAACAGTGAACCGAAGTAAACGCGCCAGATTGCGCCTGGTGGCGGGCCACTTTCTGCAGCAGTATGTTGAATTTCGCTCACAGCCGTGTCGATTCGATATCTTTGCTGTGACTGGCAACGATGTTGACAATACCTGCCGATGGATTAACGATGCCTTCTGACCGGTCATCTCAAAGAGCCAGCCATAAAGTAGCGAACAGCGCCAGGGTCATTGCCAGTAGACCGGTTGCGCCAGGGGGCCACTCACGCTACCGTCTGCCCCTGGAACGACCGTTACCCATAGATCGGGAAAGGTAAGAGATGCAACCCATGGAGCAGGATATTCGCGACCAGTTCGGCGCCAGTGCACAGATCGCACTCGCCAGCGCTGACCGGCTGGCGGGCCCTATTGCCCGGGCAGGGCGAGCCATTATTGAAACA
>CAJWEF010000013.1 GCA_913031305.1 uncultured Acidiferrobacteraceae bacterium | reverse complement strand
ACGCTTATGACGAAGGTGAAGCGGCCATGGCGTTGGCGGGATTGCCGTCGGTGGCTTGAGGGGGTAACGCAAAGGCTGGGGCTGCGGCCTGAACTGGCGCAGCCCTGTTGGTGCTTGTTCCGCGCCTGCACTAAAATCACGCTATCAGGATGCGCAATCAACCTGAAAATCGTGTGGTTATCTTACAGACAGCTAATCGCAACCGTGTAGTCTCGGGCCTGTAGTCGGCGCGGGGTCGCACCCATCAAACCCATGCTTGGGAGGGGAGATAAATGAGTTACCTTTTAGATGTCGTTATGCGCTGGGGCCATATCGTTTTTGGCGTGGCCTGGATTGGCCTGCTGTATTACTTCAACTTCGTTCAAACCGAGTACGTCAAAGAGGCTGATGATGGCGCCAAAGCCGATGTCATGGCGAAGCTTGCCCCACGAGCTCTGTGGTGGTTTCGCTGGGCAGCGATGTTCACCTTCCTCACCGGTCTTCTATTGATTGGCAGTGTCATGTACCGCTATGGGGGGGTTAATCTAAGCATCACCCTCGGCATACTTATGGGCACTCTGATGATGCTCAACGTCTGGCTGATCATCTGGCCTAATCAAAAAATTGTCATTGGCCTGGAATCTGGTGACAAAGCCGCAGCCGGACCCAAAGCTGGTCTGGCATCGCGGACCAACACTTTGCTCTCTTTGCCCATGCTGTTTTTCATGGTGGCGTCCGGGCACGCCCCGGCGAATGGTGGCGTTTGGGGCGGAGCCGGTGATATCACCGTGAGCAGCGTTGCTTTGCTGGTTGGCCTGGCCATTATCGTGATCATCGAGGCCAACGCGATCTGGGGCAAAATGAACGGCGCTATGCAGTCGGTCAACGCCGTCATCACCTCCTCTGTGGTGCTTACGATCATCATGTCAGGGATAGTTAAATACCTGTAAATAGCGATCACCCCCGACAAAGAGGACGCCTTACAGGCGTCCTCTTTTTTTGCCTGGCCGATTTATGTGACAACCGGCATACTGCACCGGGGATCACTGAAAATGATTGATCGCAACAAAATTCGCAAGGCTCTGCTGAAACGCCGGGCAGCACTAACTCGTGAATCTGTACTCAGCCAGGTGGAGACTGTAGAGCTCGACCAAGCCCGTGTCGGACGCCTGTCGCGTGCCGAGGCCATGCAGGATCACCAGATGTCACTTGAACTGGCCCGGCGGCGCGAAGCAATGCTCGAAGCTATTACCCGGACACTCGTGCGTATCGATAAAGATCCCGACTACGGGTTGTGTGATGACTGCGGCGAGGCCATCGCCCCTGCGCGGCTGGCGCTGGACCCAACCCAGCTGTGCTGCGTGCACTGCGCGGGCAAACGCGAGCAGGGATCGCTGTGAGATTCCACTGACGTACCTCAGCCGCGCGTATACCCCAGGAACCAGGCAAAGCCCGCAAGCAGGCGATACAATTCGGGCAGACGGGCCAACGATATCGCGGCGTCACCATGCCCAAGGAAATCGGTCAGGCACAGGCGATGTGAGATACCCCTGTCCTGCAATAATTGGGCGAGACGGCGCGACTCCTCCGGTAGAATCACCCGGTCTTGTCGCCCATGCAGCAAAAACACTGGCGGCATGTCAGATGGGAAATCATCCGGTACCCGATAACCTGACCAGGAATCATTAAACATGGTTATGACCTGGCGGTAGAAAGCCTGCCGCTGGTGCGGGTCGGTCAGCAATTGGTGCAGTCCGGCCTCAAGCGGATCAGATGTATCGAAAAGGGTGTCCAGGTCGCTCGGTCCGGTATTGTCCAGGGCCGATGCCTCAACGCAGCGCGACAGTACCTCGCGCACCGGCGCCAATGCCGGATCATCATCGCTGTAGTAACTGCGGGCAATGATCAGCCGACCATAGGGGTCAGCACGATCTGAGTTGATCAGAAAAGACGCTACCCGTTCAATATCAAAGTAACCGCCAATCAGGCACAGGGCGCGCAGCCGCTGGGCCAACACTGCGCTAAGTGCTGCACGCAGTACGAAAATGCCAGAAAACGACACAGATAACAAAGACAGTCCGGGTGTCGTTACCATGCTCGAGTCAGCCACCAGTGATTCGAGCAATTGCTGTACCTCGTCGGGCTGGTCAACCGATATCTTCAGGGCGCGGATACTGGCAACGTCCGGGATCAGCACCCGCAGACCAGTCGCGCACAGGGCCCAGCCGAGATTCCGGATCCGGGAATCTTCACGGCCACGAATCGCAAAGCCGGGCACAAAGATAGCCGTTGCCCGCGGTGCGCTGTCCGGCTGGTAAATATCGACCTCAGTACCGCTATGAACCGCAGTCTGTGGCAAGCGCTCACCGAGGTTGCGCTGGAATGTATACAACAATCGTAACGCTCCCAGCCAATCCGGATATACACACTTGGTGTCGCCCTCGAGGCGCATCTGCTGTTTCTTTCCCTGGGATGCGATAACGCCCGTCAGAGGCGAACCGATCCACGCGGTGTATCGATAAGTGCCCAAAACGATGCAGCATGGGTGTCGGATTCGGCGCACGATAACGAATCACATAACCCCATCTGCGCTAACGCCAGATTGATCTGGACTGCATCCAAAGATTCACCGTGTAGGCCACTGAACCGGCAATTCCCCGGTGGCAGCACATCCACCGGGTGCGCAGACCCCTGCCACTGGATCACATGAGGCAACAATCCGCCGGCAAGACACTGCCCATCGGCGGTAAATGCAAATTGCCACCTCAGGTGGGCACGTGACATGGAGCGCACTTTGCAACCGGCATATGCATCCAGTTGTTTCAGCGATGCGATTGCGGGTGTGCGTACCACCCAGGTCAGCAGCCGTGGGCTGATCTCAAGGTCAGCGCGGGTCTGGTCACTGTCAAGAGAAAACCAGCGGGGAAAGGCGGGCGTCTTGCCATCAGGATCAATCGCGATCACTTCAAGGTATACCGACCCACCCAGCGACAACACAGCGTTATGGGTGCCCAGCTGTGGATGAACTCCGCCAGGCAGCGGCAACTCACCCAGCAGATCGGCAACGAAAGTACACCCGGCATCAAGGGACGCCGCCCCGACCACCAGGTGGTCAACGGTGCACGGCATTACAACACTCACTGACATTCTCCCGGCGGTTCGACATTCCCCGAGCCCAGTGTACGCTGCACGATCACGGTATCCAGCCAGCGACCGAACTTCCATCCTACGCTCTCCAGAGTGCCAACTTGTCTGAACCCGGCATGCTCATGCGCGCGAATGGAAGCCACGTTGGCGCTGTCGCCAATAATGCCAATGATCTGCCGGGCACCCCAGGCGGTGCAGGCATCAATCAGATCGCAAAAAAGCCGCGCGCCAATCCCCTGTCGCCGCGAATCCACCTCGACATAAATCGAGTGCTCCACGGTATAACGATAGGCCGGGCGGGGGCGATACGGCAAAGCATAGGCAAAGCCGACAACCTTGCCGTGAACCAGCGCGACCAGGTAAGGCAGTCCCGCATCTTTGGCCAATTGCCAGCGCTCTTTGATCAAAGCCGGAGTCGGCGGATCGAGTTCAAAAGAGGCGGTACCGTGCAACACCTGTTGCGCATAGATCGCGTGCACCGCTTCAAGATCCGCCTCAACCGCTGCTCTGGTGACGATACCCATCAGTTTTTTATGGCCAACCAATTCACTTTGTGTAAAAGGGTATTGTCAACCATCCGGAGTACAAAAAAAAAGGCCGGCTTAACGCCGGCCCCGCCATTCCCCTCACCCATTCTTGGGGTAATGGCCTAAGAGGTTGTCATTTTTCAGCCTAAAAGTGGAGCAATCACAAGTGAAACGATCGCCATCACATTGATCAGAATATTCATCGAAGGTCCTGAGGTATCCTTAAATGGATCCCCTACGGTATCTCCGACCACGACGGCCTTATGCACATCGGAACCCTTGCCGCCGAGGTTACCCTTCTCGACATACTTCTTGGCATTGTCCCAGGCCCCACCGGCATTGGCCATGGTCAGCGCCAGCAACACACAGCCGAGCAGTGCACCGCCGAGCATGCCACCCAGTGCAGCCGGGCCGAGGGTGAAACCGACGACCACCGGCGCACCTACAGCCAGCACGCCTGGCGCGACCATGCGCTTAAGTGCAGCCGTGGTGGCAATATCCACGCAACGGGCTGTATCCGGCTCCGCAGTGCCTTCTAACAGACCGGGAATCTCCTTGAACTGACGTCGAATCTCGCGAATCATTTCAAAGGCCGCATCACCCACCGCAGTCATCGTCAGACTGCTGACCAGGAACGGGAAGATACTGCCCAGAAACATACCTGTCAGAACAATCGGGTCATTGATCTGCAAACTGAAGTCTGGCAGGCGATGGGCCACGGTCTCGATATAAGCCGAGATGATCGCAAGGGCAGCCAGTGCTGCCGCGCCGATGGCAAAACCCTTGCCAATCGCTGCAGTGGTATTGCCCAGTTCATCAAGCGAATCGGTAATCTCGCGTACTTCCTCGCCCAGGCCTGCCATCTCGGCAATGCCGCCGGCGTTGTCGGCAACCGGCCCGTAGGCATCGATTGCCATGGTAATACCAACGGTCGCCAGCATACCGACTGCGGCAATACCAACCCCGTAAAGGCCAGACAATGAACTGGCAATCCAGATGATTGCGCACAGCATCAGTACTGGTACCACCACGGACTGCATGCCGATCGAAAGCCCGGCAATCATCACCGTCGCTGGGCCAGTTTCACCGGCTCGGGCGATCTTTCGCACCGGGCTGCCGGCGGTGTAGTACTCGGTCACCAGGCCAATGACGATGCCACCGAGCGCGCCGACCACAACCGACCACCAGATGTTAAGGCTGATATCCGACCAATGGGTCAGCGCCAGGGCGGCAACAATAAATATGACTGAGGCCCCAATGGTGCCGGTACGCAGTGCCGTCTCGGGAGCCTTGCTCGAGGCACCCTTAACCAGGGCGATGCCTGCCAGCGAACACAGGATTCCGACCGAGGCCAGCGCCAGCGGCAAGAACATGAGCTTGCTCTGATCGCCACCAGCCAACGTGTCCAGCACCTCAGGCCCCAAGGTAGCCGCGATCGCAATAGAGGCAATCATGGCGCCACAATAGGATTCAAAGATATCCGAGCCCATCCCGGCCACATCGCCGACGTTATCACCTACGTTATCAGCAATCACACCGGGGTTACGCGGATCATCCTCTGGAATACCGGCCTCAATCTTGCCGACCAGGTCGGCGCCCACATCTGCACTCTTGGTAAATATACCCCCGCCGACACGCGAGAACAGTGCCACCGTCGAAGCTCCCATGCCAAAACCGTGAATCACGTGAGCGGTATGTGGATCACCCCCAAAAGCAAGATAAAGAAGCCCCAATCCCAAAAGGCCCATGGCAGCAACCGTAAGACCCATGATCGAGCCACCGTAAAACGCCACGGTCAATGCGGCAGCCGCGCCATTTTCGGCGGCGGCGGTTGTGGTGCGCACGTTGGCCTGGGTTGCGGCAAACATGCCGATGTACCCAGCCGAGGCCGAGGCAATAGCACCAATGAAAAATGCGACTGTGGTGCGCCAGCCCAGATCGGAGAAAAATATCAATACGCCTACTACGATCGCGAATATCGCAAGGTAGCTGTATTCGCGGCGCATGAAGACCAGTGCACCTTTGTGGATTTGGTCGCCGATCTGGGTCACCTTGCCGGTGCCGGGAGCATAAGAAAGTAAAGTGCGATAGACAGCAAACGCTGCTATAAGGCCAATGATGCCCAGAATAACTGGAACCAAAGCAACAAAAGACATGGGAAATCCTCAAAAATAGGGGGTTCATTCAGCTTCTCGCCGCCCCAACGGGCCGGCGAAGAGCGCGATATTACCATGTGGATCAAGCCCTTAGTCGTATCTTAAAGTAAACAAAAATAAGCGATCGGTCCTGGCTGCCTGCAACCCGCGATCTGGCGGTCAGGGTCTGGCCCCTGTCATCCGTGGCAGACAAAGCGTCTGCCATGATCGCATAGCTGAGGACTCCCGGGATCGAACCGTGCCGGGCAACACTCGTGGGGTCACACTGCACGGCAAATCCGGCAAACGGGCCAAGCCCCATCACCGAACTGATGCCCAAGGTCGACCTGAAGAAAAACTCGCAATCGATCAAACACTTCCACGTCGCCAACCAGGCCGTAACGCAAGGCCATTTATCGCTCAGCCCTTGCGTCGGCGTGCTCGCGGATGCGCCTGATCATAAACCTTGGCCAGATGCTGAAAATCAAGGTGCGTGTAAACCTGAGTGGTCGAGATATCGGCATGACCCAGCAATTCCTGCACCGCACGCAGATCTGAACTTGATTCCAGCAGGTGACTGGCGAAGGAGTGACGGAGCATGTGTGGGTGCACACTGCGCCCCAGCCCCTGGCGGGCTGCCCAGACCTGAACTCGTTTCTGAATCGCACGCGGCCCCAGGCGGGACCCCTGGCGTCCGATAAATACCGCGACTTCCTCCGGCTTTGCCAGGGTCTCTCGGTGCTCCAGCCAATCAGTAATGGCCTTAATGGCATAGCGCCCGACCGGCGCCACCCGGGTCTTCCCTCCCTTGCCGGTAATCACGATAGTACAGGTGGCCAAATCAATATCCTTAAGATCCGTACCCGCCAATTCGGACAAGCGCAGGCCTGACGAATAAAACAGCTCGAGTATCGCCCGGTCGCGGTAGTCCAGGTCCGAGCGCGGCTTGATCGCAACGAGTTGTGCCGCTTGTTCGATATTAAGGGTGCTGGGCAGTTTGCGCTGGCCGCGCGGGGCCGAGACACCCTCAAAGGGGTTGACCTTGATTCGTTTCTCACGCAGCCAATAGCGATAACACGAACGCGCAGCCGACAGGCTACGGCTGATAGAGCGGCTGGCCAGCCCCGCATGATGCAAACGCGCGGGAAACAACCGCGCCTGCGCTGGCGCAAGCTTGAGCAGATTACTGACACCGCGCTCGGCGGCAAATGCGACAAGCCGTGCAAGATCACGCTCATACGCCGCCACAGTGTGAGTGGAAAATCGGCGCTCGTAACGCAGGTAATCAAGAAAAGCGCTGACCAGATTATCTTTGCCAGTCATAACCCGAACTCAGGAAAGATTAAGGCGGGTGCAGGCGGCACCGATCAGCCCCCCCAGCCCCTCAAGCAGCACCGTGTCCATATCTGCACGATAGCGCTGCGAATCATGCGCGGCCAGGATCGCCCAGCCGAGTAGAACCTGATCTGCATTGCATATCGGTACTACTGCGCATGAACCAACCCGCGAAGCGCTGGCCGGTGGAAGGTGACACATCACCTCGGCCGATGGTGGGGCCTCGACCAAACAGGCGTTTCCCTGAAAACGCTGAATCAGCGCCTGTACTGTTTCATCAGAATAAGCCGCGAGAGCTTGCACTGGCGCCGTCGTGCCCACAACCGTATCGAGAAATTTGACAACAACGCTATCCAGGTCAAACTCCTTTTGCAACACCTCAGGCACAACACGTGCCAGGTCGCTGAAATCACAGGCGCTGGCGATCGCCTGAAAACAGCGTTGCAGCCGCTGTTGTAGCCGGCTGTTTTCGCGCGCCGCGTTCATCAACAACTTCAAGCGACCACGTTCAGCACCAAGCTGGTCACGCAGGATAGTAACCTGGCGTTCCAGCAGCGATACCGCACCGGTACGACCCGAATGAGGAACCACCAGTTCGGTTAACAAGGCGAGGTGGCGCTCAAAAAAATCCGGGTGACGGCGCAGAAAATCCGCAACCTCACGCTCCTCAAGGCCAAGCCCTGGTGTATCGTCGGAGGTCGGGCGCGAGGTCATATCAAAAAATCGGCCACTGTCCATCGAAAACGCTGACGGCTGGGCCATTCATACTGATAGGACCATGGCCGAGCCAGGTCACGCTGAGTAGGCCGCCCGGGAGCGTCACACAAACCGTGTCATCGATCCGCTCCTGCAAACGACACACGGCAACGGCCGCGCAAGCCCCGCTACCACAGGCAAGCGTTTCTCCCACACCACGCTCCCATACCCGCAGACGCAAGGTCTGCCGGTCAACCACTTGGGCAAAACCCACATTGGTGCGCTGCGGAAAATCGCAGTGACACTCGAGCATTGGGCCCAATTGATCCACCCCAGCCGCATCAATATCATCGACGATCAAGACCGCATGGGGGTTGCCCATCGATACGGCCCCGATCCGCAACGTTTCACCCCCAACCACAATCGGGTAATCGCTGGCAACGGCCGGCGCGTTAAAAGGGATATCCCGGGGTTCGAAACTGGGGGGCGCAAGTTGGGCCGTAACCTGCCAGTTGTCGGCCACCGTCAGACGGATACGCGTGCTGATGGTCTGTATTTCAAGCTCACGACACTCGGTCAGACCTTGCTCGATCAGAAAACGACCAAAACACCGCGCACCGTTGCCGCACTGACCGGACTCGCTACCATCGGCATTAAAAATGCGCATAAAAAAGTCCGCATCGCTAATGGCTGACTGGGCTACGATTAACTGGTCACAACCAACGCCGTGATTACGGTCTGCCAGTTGTCTGACCAGCGCGGCGTCAAGATCCAGTGGTGTGCGCACACCATCGAGCATGACAAAATCATTGCCCAGCGAGTGCATCTTGGTAAAGGGAAGCATGCGCACGGTAATTCGGAGTATTGGTCCACTCGGTCTGACGCCAGCGTAATTATAGTCCGGGGCGGATCACCGCCCTGGCAGATCAGCCTGGTGCCGTGTTATCCCTACACAGGCTCTGGCGGGCAATACCGAAGCCAGTCAACATTCGAGTCAGCGATAGCCAGAAACCAGGGGTTGAGGATGCTCGCTTTGTTGTAATTCAACTCCGCGCCCGCGCAATCAATCAATTGACCGCCGGCCTCGTTCAGTACGCAGTGGGATGCGCAGGTATCCCACTCCGAAGTGGGGGCAAGGCGTGGGTACACATCGGCATCACCCTGCGCGACTACGCAAGCCTTTAGCGCACTGCCCATGCTGACAATCTGGGGAGCAGTTCCACTCGCCGCTGTGAGCGCATCACGAAACGCGTTTACCGCTTCCCCGGAATGCGAGCGACTGGCGACCATTCGTGGCCGGGAGGGGTCATACGACTCTACCTGTATACGCTGAGCCGGCTTTCCGGCGATCTGGCGCCAGGCCCCTGTACCTTGAGCTGCAAAATAGCCGGTCCCGGTACATGGGCTGTAGACCACGCCGAGGATCGGTTTGCCGTTTTCAGCCAGGCCGATATTGACACTGAACTCACCGTTGCGGCGAATGAACTCCTTGGTGCCATCGAGTGGGTCAACCAACCACAACTGTGGCCATTGCAGGCGATCTTCAACATCGATGCCCTTGGATTCCTCAGACAGAACCGGGATATCGGGTGTCAAGGCTTGAAGCCGCTCAACGATGACCTCATGAGCACGCTGATCCGCCGTGGTGACCGGCGAACCATCGGCCTTGTGGGCAATCTCGTATTCTTTCCCGTAAACATCGAGAATCACATCACCCGCTGCTGTTGCAATATTGACGACCTGTGCCAGCAGCGAATGATGATTCACTATCCCTGCCCCAGCTTCTCAGCCACGAGATAGGTAGCGAGCAAACTGCGGGCATCGGAAAAATCCTCCCGCGCCCGCAACCCACAAAGATCCGCCAGCGGCCATTGCGCCGTTTCAAGGGTTTCGGGCTCATCACCATCCAGCGGTGATTCAAACAGATCCTGTGCAACAAACACATGAGTTTGATAATTCGAATATGCCGGAGTTAGCGATACCCTCGCCAAACATTCAACCACAGCTGCGTCAAATCCCGTCTCCTCCCGCAATTCACGATGAGCCGCCTGATCCGGCGTTTCACCGGCATCGATACGCCCTTTAACGAAGCCCAACTCATAACGTTGCAGGCCCACCGCATACTCACGAACCAGCAGCAACTGGTCAACCGCCGACAGAGGCACCACCAGTACCGACCCGGTGCCCTGGCCTACCAAGCGCTCAAAACTGACCTCATTGCCATTAGCAAAACGCAGATCCACACTTTCGATATTAAAAAGACGGCTACGCGCCACTACGGTGGTCTTGAGGATTTGGGGTAACACGCTCATGAGTGGGCGGGTGCGAGCTTGCCTGGCGGGATACTGATGGGAGTGCAGATTAACCCAGACCACCCTTCGAAACAATGCAGTACCTGCGGCATAGGCCAGTGCAATGTAGGGTAAATCCGGCAGCCCGTGGTCGGCGTTAAAATATCCGGTACAGTCTAATTATCCTGGACGCTTTGTCGCCCTTTACCTTCATAACAGGCGTTACACATAATATGGCCGTGATTGACTGGACGCAGATTGACTCGGTATTCCTGGACCTGGACGGCACTTTGCTGGATCTGCATTTTGATAACTACTTCTGGACGGACTTCATCCCACGTCGATACGCAAACCAGCACCGAATCGCTCTGGATGGTGCGCGCAGTACACTTTTTGCCCGGATGCATGCCTTGCGCGGGACGCTCGAGTGGTACTGCGTAGACTTTTGGACCAATGAACTGGGCCTGGACATTGCCGGCCTTAAAGCCGAACTACGCCACCTTATCCAGATCCGCCCTGGCGCCCGTGATTTCCTCACGGCACTGCATGCCGATACCCGACGGGTGGTACTGGTCACCAATGCTCACCCAGCGAGCATCGACCTGAAGATGAGCCAGACCGGCCTGGAACCGATGTTTGATCGTATTGTGAGTTCCCATACGCTGGGTTATCCAAAGGAGTGCGCGACTTTCTGGAACAATCTGCAAGCCATTGAGCCGTTCGCGGGGGATCGCACTCTTTTCATTGATGACAATCTTGCAGTGCTGCGCGCAGCCGGGGCGTACGGCATTGGCCACCTCCTTGCCGTGATACATCCCGACTCGACCGGCGGACCTATAGACCCCGAGGAGTTCTCCGGCCTGCATGCCTTCGAGGAACTCAACGGTTTTTCCACAACCCGGGAAACCGCAACCCTGGCAGGTGCCACATGACCCGAACTGCTGATCTTTATGATGCCCATGCCGACCACCTGCAGGTGGCGCAGCCGATTTTTACTGATTTCGGCGGTGCGGAGCACTTTGAAGGAATTATTGCCACAGTCAAAGTATTCGAAGACAACAGCCTGGTACGTTCAACGCTTGAGTGCGAGGGCGCGGGAAAGGTACTGGTTATCGATGGCGGTGGGTCGTTGCGCTGCGCACTGGTCGGCGACCAGATCGGTGCGCTTGCGCAAGATAACGGCTGGCACGGGTTGATCGTCTACGGCTGCATCCGCGATAGCCAACAACTGTGCGCCCTGCCAATTGGTATCAAGGCGCTCGCGGCCTGTCCGGCTAAGAGCACTAAGCGCGGCGAGGGGCAACCACAACTGCCCGTACGCTTGGCCGGCACCACTTTTACCCCGGGCCACTATTTGTGGGCCGACAGCGACGGTATCCTCGTTGCATCGACTCCACTACCTTAAGCGTGGACCTGTCCGAGACGTTCGCCACCGAGTTCACAGACCGCCTGTCACGACCTCGGGCCACACCGGACTTTGATCAACAGCCGGCTCTGGCAGCGTTTACCCACCTGGCCGAGGAACTCAACCACTCTTTCGACAAATCCGAGCGCGCCTGGCCGACAAAGTTGTCGGACTGGGCACGACATCTGCGCCGCCGGCCGTTTTTCGGTGAAAAAGGTATTTATCTTTGGGGGTCGGTCGGCCGGGGTAAAACGGTGATGATGGATACACTGCTCGACAGCCTGCATGAATCACACTGGCGGCGGGTGCACTTTCACCGCTTTATGCTCGAGATCCACGAGCGCCTGCGGGCCTTGCGCAGCCAGAGCGACCCTTTGCGCCGGATCGGCACCGAGATTGCAGGCAAAACCCGGGTGCTCGGTTTCGATGAGTTTTATGTGTCCGATATCGGCGATGCCATGATTCTTTCCGGGCTATTGCACGCCCTGGTCGAGCAAGGGATGACCCTGATATTCACCTCGAATACGCCGCCATCGTCACTTTACCAAGGCGGGTTGCAGCGCGAGCGCTTTTTGCCGGCTATCCAACTGATAGAAACGCATACCCGGGTAATCCACCTCGGCGGTGTCCGCGATTACCGTCTTGAGGCGCTCAGCTCGGCGCCCACTTACCATGCACCCCACAACACCCAGGCACAGGCCCAGATGGAAACGACGTTCCACCAGATCAGCCCTGGGGGTACGCTTGCGCCTGCCGCTGTTACCATCAACGATCGAAAGATTGAGTTGCTGGCAGGTGGCGACGGAGTCATGTGGTTCACTTTTGAGACGCTGTGCGTCGGGCCGCGCTCAAAGGCCGATTACGTTGAGATTTCCCGGGCTTGCCACACCCTGCTGATCAGTGAGGTCCCCTACCTGGACACGGAGCACGATGACGCAGCGCGGCGCTTCGTCGAACTGATTGATGAGCTTTACGACCGGCGAGTCAATGTCATCGTCTCGGCAGCCACCAGCCCTGATGCGCTGTACCGTGGCGAGCGAATGGCGCGGGGCTTTGCCCGAACCGCCAGTCGGCTGCATGAATTCCAGTCAACCGACTATCTTTCCAGCGCGCACCGGCCCTGAGTCCAGGTGCAGATCTCAGCCGCTCGCCAATCCGGCGGCGATCAGTGCGTTTGCGTACCAGCGGTGAAAAGCATGGACGCTGGGCTCGAGGTCGGGGCAAAACCGCCCGGGCCGGGCCAGTATCGAGCTAAGTCCATACTGCTGGGCCTCAAGCACTGCCATGTCCTCGTCCATACCAACGGCCATTCGCTGTTCATAGCAGGCCAGCACCTCATCGAAATCCGATCTTGCTACGCTGTCCTGGCCAAACAGCAGGGTCAGACGAACCTGGGTGCTGGATGCACCGTTCGGAGTCGCCTCTAGCATCCACACGGCATCACGTGAGGCGGCAAAAGTCAGCGCAGGATAGACCCAGGTATAGCGAGTTCCATTGGCCAGCCTTCCTGAAAGACCTGGCAAAACAGGTAGCGTGCGGGCTGCTTCTTCGAGGACACCGACGCTGCCCAGAATGCGGTGCTCGCCAAATTGGCTGACGAAAGAACCCCGGGTCGCCTGCAGCGGGTCGGGCTCGGCGTAAAGCCCCGAGAATGTGTCCGGGTGCACTTTGCGCAGATGGTAGTACTCGTTGAAAACCTCGAGAAACGATTTCCAGTTGCAAGCGACCTGGAATTCCCGGGTGCTGGCCGTCACCAGCGTATCCAATTGCCAGGGGCTGTGTACTGTCTCGAAATCACCCAGCCAGGTATCGACCGGGGCAGCGCTGCCATCAATATTGACGAAAATGAAACCAGCGCGCACTGCGCTTTGCACTTCGATCAGCCCGAAATCGGAGCGGTTGAAATTTTCTGCGCTCTGCATTCGTGGCGCCGCAATCAGTGCTCCGTTAAGTCCGTACGTCCAGGCATGAAATGGGCAGGTAAGGTGACGACAACTCCCCCGACCCGGCTCCAACAGCCGCATTGCCCGGTGCCGGCAAGTGTTAGCAAAAACCCGGACCAGGCTTTGCTCATCGCGTACCGCCACCAGTTCTGTATCAGCAACCGAGAACGCGAAGTAATCTCCCTGATCAGATAGTTGATCGGCTCGCCCGGCGCTGATCCAGCCGGCCCGGAATAGGGTTTCGTGCTCGAAAGAGAGAAATTGAGGGTCGCGATAACAGCACGGATCAAGCGATTGCGCACGGCTGGCATCCTGAAGAATCTGCCTGACATCCAATGGAATCACACTCGAGCCTCCCGCAAACGACCACATCGGATCATCCATGGCTTGAGCCCGAAGATGCAAGGGATTTCTGGGTGCGACACGGTACGTCAGTACATCTCCTGCGGATCCACATCTACCGACCAACGCACCCGGGTGGCTTCACGCAAACCTTCAAGGCGGGCCAGCCAATCGTCCAAAAAGCGGTGCAGTTGCCCCTCGTTAGAAGCCGCCAACAGCAATTGTGCCCGGTAACGCCCGGCGCGGCGCTCCATCGGCGAAGGCACGGGCTCCATCAGCCGAACACCGGCCCGGGCGGCCCGGGCTTTACCCACGCGTACCGCTGAGCGCAGAAAATCCAGAGGTGGCCGGCTGCGTGCTGATTCCGCGCGCAGCAGTACAAACCGGGCAAAAGGCGGATATGCAGCTGCCTTGCGCTCTGCCAGAGCGGTATTTGCGAAGCCGGCAAAGTCGTGCTGAACCAGTCGCGCATAGGCGGGGTTCTCCGGATGCTCCGTCTGTACCAGTACCTCGCCTAGTCGTTGACCGCGCCCGGCCCGACCCGCCACCTGCGCCAACTGTTGGAACATCCGTTCTGGCCCACGAAAATCAATACTGTAAAGCCCCTGATCCATTGCCAGCACGCACACCAGAGTGATCCCGGCGAAATCATGGCCTTTGGACAGCATCTGCGTGCCGACCAGGATATCCACCTCACCCTGGCGCACCGCACTCAGGGCCTGTGCCAGATTCTGGGAATCCCCTGCGGCATCACTATCCAGGCGCAACACCCGGGCGCTTGGGAATACCCGCAGCAGCGCTTCTTCGATGCGTTGGGTGCCCTCACCTACAAGATACAGCGACTCGCCAGCACATTGCGGGCAGGAATGTGGTGGTAGTGCATTAGCCCCACAGTGGTGACAAATCAGGCGATTACTGCCCCGGTGTAAAGTCAGCCTGGCATCACAGCGCTGACACTGCGCCTGCCATCCACACTCGGAACATCCAAGCAATGGGGCAAAACCACGCCGGTTAACGAATACCAGGCTTTGCTCTGCCCGCTCCAGGCGTTTGCCGATGGCTCCAACCACCGGCGCCGTCAGACCCTCGTTGACGGCCAGGCGGTTCAGATCCAGGATCTGTACCTTGGGCATTTGTGCGACACCCGCCCGAACCGGTAGCACCAGGCGCCGATAGCGACCGCTGCGAGCATTGGCAACACTCTCCAAAGATGGAGTGGCCGAGCCCAGCACTATCGGAACCCCGCTTAACTGGGCCCTTTTTACTGCCACATCGCGCGCGCTGTAACGGAATCGATCGCGCTGCTTGTAGGAAAGGTCATGCTCCTCGTCCACGATAATCAGCCCCGGCCGGGACAGGGGTGCAAAAACCGCTGAGCGGGTACCCAGGACGACCGCGGTGCTGCCCTCGCGGGAACGCCACCAGGCCCGATGACGTTCCCCCGGGGTTAGTCCCGAGTGCAGCACCGCCAAAGACCTCCCCAGGCGTGCCTGGAAGCGTTCCACCAACTGGGGGGTCAACGATATCTCCGGCACAAGCACCATCGCCTGGCAGCCACGGGAGACCGTCTTCGCCACGCAATCCAGGTAAACCTCAGTTTTACCGCTACCGGTTACCCCATCCAATAAAAATGGCACGTAATTGCCCTTGGCCTGATCAATCGCCAGACAGGCGTCGCGCTGCGCTGAGTTCAGGCGTGGTGGCGCCGACAACTGTGCCGGTGATACTGATG
Source organism: uncultured Acidiferrobacteraceae bacterium (assembly GCA_913031305.1). Taxonomy (GTDB): domain Bacteria; phylum Pseudomonadota; class Gammaproteobacteria; order Arenicellales; family UBA868; genus UBA868. Next base: position 14,966 of record CAJWEF010000013.1, on the reverse strand, counting down.
CAGCCGTGATCTGCTCAATCCAGCCACGGTCTGCCATTAGCGCCACTGTCGACGATGATCGGGGTACCAGGCCCAGCAATGTTTCACCCGCTAAACCTGCTGTGCCAGCACTCACCAGCACCTGGAGCACATGACGCTGTACGTGGTAGCGCACGGGCAATGTCGATAACGCCTGCTGGCCGGCATTACAGATACGCCAGTGGGGAACAATCCTGGGTGCGGTGGGTCGGTCGCGGCGCAACAAAGAAGGGATGGCTGCCTGCATCACCTCGCCGATAGGATGGTGGTAATAACGTGCAGCCCATTGCGCCAGCGCAAGAACCTGCGGTGTCAGCGAGGGTTCATCATCAAGCACCCGGATGATGTGGCGCAGACGTCTCATGGGTACCGCGCTTTGAGCCGACATACCGCAGACAATTCCGACTACGGTGCGCTTTTGCAGCGGCACCATAACCCGCATACCCGGCACGGGCAGCGACTGATTGTCCGTGCAGGAATAATCAAACAACTGACGCATCGGTACAGGCAGTGCCACCTGCACAACTTGTGCATCAGTCACCGTTGCACCGCCTGATCTAACCCACCCAAGTTAGGCGGTAGACTTTTTGTCACACACAAGTAATCGCTCATAAATATTTGAGGGCACAAGGAGATTCAAGGTTGCCCACAATCTCTGTGGATAACTTTGTGTACAAGTTCACAAGACCGAGCCAATCCTAACCGACGGACCCGAGATTTATTCAATTGCCTATTTTTTAGGCAGGTAAATTTGAGCGGTATTTCAGTCATTTAGGATAACTGACCTGACCTTTGTCACTATGCCCCTTAGCGCGGTGCACAATATTGCCAACAACCCTGAAGGTGTGCACAAAAAGTGCCTGCTTAGGTACATTAGCAGGTGCTTATGCTCTTTATTGATCATACATTTAGGTAACAGACTTGAGCGCTCACAACAAATGTTTAACCCATGTCTCGCTGCAAAACAACCACCATGGAATGGTCACACATGAAGAACTGGGACTGCATCTTTGATGCGATCAGCAAAGCCACCGGCACAAAGTTTAGCGGTGCGCACGTAACGCCCATCGGCAACGACAAGGTTAGTGACACTCAGATTATCAGCGATGGGCGCGAAGAATACTTTATCAAGCGCGCAGCCGCTGACGCGCTTCAGCGTCTTGCTGCTGAAGTTGAGGGACTTGAAGCGCTGCGAAAAGTTAAGGTACTCACGGTGCCGCGGGTCATCGTTAGCGGCCTCGCTGGCACCTGGTCTTATATAGTACTCGAGCGACTACGCTTCGCCCCGGCAACTGACCGCAGTGCGGCGCAACTGGGCCTGCAACTGGCCTGCCAGCATCGCATCACCGATGAAACCTTCGGCTGGGATCACGACAACTTCATCGGTCGCAATACGCAGTTAAACCGGCGCCGAACCGACTGGGTGAGATTCTGGTGCGACTGCCGACTACGGCCGCAACTGGACCTCGCGGCGGCAACTGCCAGTGGCAAAGTCCTGGCAAAATCCGGCGAAAGGCTGCTGGAATCTTGCGATGCTTTTTTCAACGGCTATCGACCCACTCCATCACTACTGCACGGAGACCTTTGGGCCGGTAACTGGGGCGTCCTGGCCAACGGCTCTCCAGTGGTGTTCGATCCGGCAGTTTATTTTGGTGACCGCGAAGCCGATCTGGCGATGACCGAGCTTTTTGGGGGGTTTGGGCCAACGTTCTACAGCGCCTATAGTGATGCCTGGCCACTCGATGCCGGCTATGGCACGCGCCGCAACCTTTACAATCTGTATCACGTACTCAACCACCTTAACCTGTTTGGCGCCAGTTACCTGCCCCAATCCGAGCAACTGATCCTCAGACTGCTGGCCGAGGTACGCTAAGCAAGACGCTCAGTCAGGGCGGCGCCGACTCAGCAGCTCACCAAAACTCACGTATTCACTTCCTCCCAGCCGACCGATCGGATTGATTTTGTCAGCAAGAAATTTAACTCGGCCCTTGGGGTCTTCGCCAATGACCGAATCATCAACGAAAACACCGTGAACTTCGCCCAATATCAGCGACTGGGGGTCAGGGCCAATGTATTGAATATCGTAAAGGCTGCAGGCGAATGCGACCCGTGCGCTGGCAAGGCGCGGCAACCGCGACCCCTCTAACTCCGTCGTCTCGAGCCCAAGCTTGACCACTTCGGACTCACCCGGGGGCAAGTTGGCTGACGAAGCATTCATGGCATCCAACTGATCCAGGCTAACGATGTGGATCACAAAGTCCTGTCGATCACGGATATTGTCCCGGGTATCCTTAGCGCCACCCTCGGGCTTCATGCCGGCCGAAATCATCACCAGCGGGGGGTTACTTGAGATCGCATTGAAATAGGAAAAAGGCGCCAGGTTGAAACTGGCATTGGCATTTTCCGACAGCACCCAGGCAATAGGGCGTGGAATGACTGTCTGGGTCAACGTGACATAAATCTGTTGGGGCGTCATATCCCCCAAATCGATAAACATCTTCTACTCCCGGTTGCTGCCTGAGATCCCCGCTGGGGATCATTCCCCAACTCAGATAATCTTGCGCAGTTGGTACTCGAGAATCCCCTCTGCTCCATGCTCGCGTAGCGCCGGAATCAACGAACGCACACTTTCGCGATCCACCACCGTCTCAAGCGCCACCCACTGCTCATCGGAAAGGGCGCTGACCGTAGGCGCATGCAAACTGGGCAGTAACTGAAGGATTTCGTCGAGCCTGTCCCGCGGCGCATTCATTTTTAGTGCCACCTTCTGGTGCGCCGCCAGCGAAGCCTGCAGCAGCAGTGCAATATGCTCGATCTTGCGTCGCTTCCAAGGATCAGCCATTGCATCCGGGTGGGCAATCAGGCGGGTATGCGTATGCAACAGGTCGCAAACAATGCGCAGCCCGTGTGCACGGATAGTGCTACCGGTCTCAGTGATCTCCACGACTGCGTCCACCAGTCCCTCGACCGCCTTGGCTTCGGTCGCACCCCAGGAAAACTCGACCTCACACTCAATGCCCCGCTCAGCAAGATAAGAGCGGGTGAAGTTCACGAGCTCGGTGGCAACCCGCTTGCCCTGTAGATCCTCGATCGACTGGATTGGTGAATCCTGCGCCACCACCAATACCCAGCGGCAAGGCTGGTCAGAGCTCTTGGAATAAACAAGGTCGCAGACCTCCTCAACCTTCGCGCCAGTGTCGAGAATCCAGTCCAGCCCTGTCAGGCCCAGATCCAGGGCGCCCTTGGCCACGTAGGTAGCCATCTCCTGTGATCGCACCAGCGCGCACGAGATATCTGGGTCATCAATACTGGGAAAATAGTTGCGAGACCCCGACTGGATGTTCCAACCGGCCTGCTTAAACAGCGAGATGGTGGCTTGCTCAAGACTACCCTTGGGCACGCCCAGTTTCAGCTGATTCATGGAAAGATCCGGATATCCGGGAAAAAGGGCCGCGGATTATCGCATAGGAGACTGTTTATCACTGCGAAAAAGGCTCAGCTGCGAAATTTGCTGATCAGCGGCATGATGACTTGCTGTAACACTTTGCGGTCAAGCGGGCCAATATGCTTGTAGCGGATTACCCCCTCATGGTCTATAACGAAGGTCTCAGGCACTCCATAAACCCCCCAGTCGATTCCCACATCGCCTTGCCCATCGACCGCAATCATGTGGTAAGGATTGCCCAGCTGGCGAAGCCAGGCCCGGGCATCCGCCGGGGCATCCTTGTAGTTCAGGCCAACCAGGGTAACCAGGTCCTGTGCCGCGAGTTCATTGAGCAGGGGGTGCTCAGAGCGACAAGCCACGCACCACGACGCCCATACGTTCAGCAGCCAGACCTCACCGCGCAGATCTGCGCTACCTACCGAATCATCCATGGCCAGCAAACGTGGCAACTCGAAGGCCGGCGCCGGTTTGCCAATCAACGGCGAGGGCACCTCACGGGGATCTAGCGTCAGACCTACTGCCAAAAACGCACTGATCACGAGGAAAACCGCAAGCGGTACAAGATAACGAAGTGATTTCATATCAGCACAAAAGCCGCTAAGCGTCCGCTACAGCGTACGCCTGCGGGCAGGAAAAATGCCGACCCGCCGTGATGGTCGCCAAGACCTCAGCCATCCTGTTCGGCCGTGGAATTCTCTGCTATCAGAGCCCTGATCGCGCTAAATACCTCGGCTGCGTCAAAATTCCTGGCGCCGGTTGCGATATAACGTGCCCGGCCAGAGCGATCGACGATATAACTGGTCGGCAAAGCTCGGACTTTCCATTGCTTGGTCACGACCATGTTCTCATCCAGCAGCGCTGGGAAATCGAGCGGAGGGTCAAAACGCTGGAGAAAAGCCGCGACCTGTCCCGCGCCCTCACCCACGTTGACCGCGATGAACTCAAAAGGTTCTGCCGCCAGGCGGTTACGGACCACCTGCATCGACGGCAATTCCTTCACGCATGGGGTGCACCAGGACGCCCAGAAGTTCACTACCAGTACCCTCCCCAGAAAATCGGACAGCGCGCGTGGGCGGCCAGCAAGATCCTTAAGGCGTAGTTCGGGCGGTGAACCATACTGGCTTGGCACGGGCGTAAACAGGTCACCCAGTCCCGTGGCCGATGCCATCACACTGGCGGTAGCGGCAGTACCGGCAATGAGTCCCGCGACTACGAACGCGGCTACGGTCAGTCGCCGAGGCACTGTGCCAGATCAGTTGATGGCGGCAGCCGCGGTGTTCGCCAGTCCGATCAGCTCACCAGCGGGAACATATCCGGGAATGGTTTTGCCATTTTGCAGCACGATCGTCGGTGTTCCGCGCACCCCGACCAGTTTAGCCGCCTCCATATGCCGAGCGATGTCCGTGTCGCAGATGCGCGACTCAATCGCTCGTCCTGACTTCACGTCAGTCATAGCCTGCTGGGGATTATCCGAACACCATACCGATACCAAAGTATCGAAAGCTGATGACTTCATGCCGGCACGGGGATACCCCAAGTAACGCACCTTGACGCCCCCGGCGAGCAACTGATCGACTTCCTTGTGTAGGCGAACACAGTAACCACACTCAGTATCGGTAAACACGGTGATCGTGCTCTTTGGCTCGGTCGGGGAGAAAACCACCATCCCGGCCTCGTCCAGACCTTCAATTGCGCTGCGACGCCCGGTTTGCCTGACCTCTTCGGTCAGGTTGGCGGCTGTATCCAAGTCAATCAGATCACCGTGCAACAGATAACGGCCATCGGCAAAAAGGTACACCACCTGTGGGCCGAATGTGACCTGGTACAGGCCTGGCAGGGGCGTAGCTTTGACTTCATCCGGCGGGGTACCTGGTATCAGGGTTGCAGCGGTTTCCAGTACCCGTTGGGGTAATTCCTGCGCTGCAGCAGTACTAAGCCCAAGCAGCCCTAGGGCAATCAGAATAGAGCGAAAAAACATGGTGATCCCGTCAGCTAAGGAGTAAAAACAATCTAAACGCGAGCCATTAGTGTACTCCAGTCCTGTTGGCCCCGCTGCTGGCCAAGATAGCCAGCGTCAAGTCGTAAGCGCGCGCTGGCGCCCCTCAAGCAAATGAAACATTAAGTATAAGGGTCGACCTCACCACGGCAAATCACTCAGGCGACAACCACTCCACCAGGGTGTAGAGCATCTGCCCTTGCGAAGATCTGGATGGGCCCGCCACCTTTGCCGGGAAAAGCCGCTGCGCTGGCTGCGCAGCGGCGCGCGCGGCTTTTGCAGAATCAACTATCTGCACGCAGTTGGCCGGGTAGTGCTGGCGGTTGCGCCCGGGCATGTAGACCAAGGCCCAGCACTCTTCCGAGACCTCGGTTTGGGGGTCAGGCGGCACGAAACCCGGCATAGTTTCAAAGCTTAAGCAAAGTCGCCGGCCCTGCCCTATGGAGTGCGAGTAATGATGTAGCCACCGGACTTCTCATCGTGCTGCAACTGCAACAGGCCGCGGTTGGCTGCTTCTTCAAGTAAGGCAGCAAACGACTGGAATCCATGATAACGCTCGCTGAATCCGGGCTGGCGACGTTTTAACGTCTGCTTGACCATCGAACCCCAGACCTTGTCCGTATCACCACGCTCTTCAAAAAGATCATCCAGCGTTGCCATGACCATATCGATGGCATCCTGGCTGCGCTTCTCGTCCTCGCTCATACCAGATTTCTTTTTGGATACGGGGGCCTTGGCCTTTTTCTTTCGAGTCGGGCGCTTGGAGCGTACCAGATCATCGTAAAAAATGAACTCGTCGCAATTAGCCGTCAACAGATCAGAAGTCGAGTTCTTGACCCCCACACCGATAACGTACTTGTTGTTCTCGCGCAGCTTGCTCACCAGCGGTGAAAAATCAGAGTCGCCGCTCAACACCACGAAACAATCGACATGGGACTTGGTGTAGCAAAGGTCCAGCGCATCAACAACCATACGTATATCGGCAGAGTTCTTGCCAGATTGACGCACGTGCGGAATCTCAATGAGCTCAAACGCGGCTTCGTGCATCGCCGCCTTAAAACTCTGGTAACGATCCCAGTCCGAATAGGCTTTTTTGACCACAATATTACCCTTGAGCAGCAGCCGCTCAAGCACTGCCTTCATGTCAAATTTCTGATCAGTAAAATCGCGTACACCCAGGGCAATATTCTCAAAATCACAAAAGAGCGCCATATTCCGGGTAGTAGTGTCGGTACTCATGATGGGTTTTCCGTATTGCAGGTTGCTTGCCCATATACCGGGCAAAGCATGAAAAAAGGCGGGTTCAGGGAGAGTCTAACCGCACCGCCGTGCCCGGGCTACATTTGGGGTGCGACATATGACGCCGATGTAAGAGTGCGGGCCTGGTAGCGTAATCCCCCACTTTGCAGTTGTGCCGCCAACATTGGCGTTGCATTCAGGTGGGCGCGCAGGTCGGCACTTTGTGCCGCGTAAGGCAATAGCGCTGCAATGACGTTCTCTGTTGCTGGGCAGCGCAAACTGAATGCACTCTTGACGGGGCTGTTGCGGGCCAGCATCGCCGGGACCGCAGAATTTTTCAGCTCATCGTGGTCGGCAAAATTGATACTGAGTACTCCGGTCGGCGACAGGCAGCGTTGCAATTGTGAAAGCCATTTGCGATCACAGGAAATCGCACGACTTGGAACACCGCCACGGCCAGCAAAAAGGTCGTCGATCACAAGATCAAATCGTGGCCCACGGTAGCGTGCGACGAAGCGCTTTGCGTCATCAAGATGAATAGTCGCAAACTCAGGTTCGATGCCGAACTGTTCGCGCGCCACGCGCACATGTACCGGGTCGTTCTCTACCGCGGTCACATGCAGTTCGCCAAATAACATCTGCAACTGACGGGCCACGGTGCCTGCGCCCAGCCCCAGCAACAAGGCCCGCTGCGGCTGGGGCCGCGGGTGAAAATAAAGACCGAGCCAGAGCAGATCCCAAACGCTGCCCGTCACAATCCGGCGAGGATTGAACTGGCTATGCAAGATGCCATCGGTATACAGGCGCCGGCTGGCGCCGGCACCGCGCACCTGATACCAATGGCCGTTTTGTCGATGACTCCACAGGACTGCTATGGGGCTACTCCTCGATTTTTCCTATGGAAAATTGTTATTCCTCCGTTACTCGATTGTAATGCGATGACTCTCGGGTGTTGCTGGTCTGGGCGATTGGAAAACGGATTTTGACGCAATGGCAAAGGTACACGAAAAGCTTAGCAAGAGTGGAACCCGCACTACCGACCAAAACAGGCCAGGCCTCAACTGTGCCGCGTCCGTGAAGGGGTGAGGGGAACCCAGGCACTGCCAGCGAAAGCTCAAACGGTGGTATCAACCCCGACATAGGTCTTAAAAGCCTGCAAATCCAGGAAATACCGACAGACCTCGACATCAGCGGCCATCAGCAGGGGAACCTTCTCACCGTAGGCGTCGGCCCAGTCTGGGCTCTGATCGACATCATGCACCTTCAAAGAAAAACGGTATTCATCTTGCAGTGCCACGAGCTGCGCGTGCATATCCTCGCACAGGTGACAATTGCGGCGCACGTACAAATCGAGAATCCCGGTTGGCATCAACTCTCCCCAAGGCATAGAACCTTTTCAGCTGAAAGGATATTCTAGGGGTTGGTTACTGCTGGCTCATACCCATGCCCTTGTCACTCTGGCTATCCATGTCGGCCATCTGCATTCTCGGCGCGATGTCCCCCGGGCCCAGCCTGGCAGTAGTAGTACAGAACACTTTGGCAGGCGGGCGCGCTCAAGGGGTTGTGGCCGCGCTGAGCCATGGCGTTGGAATCATCATCTGGGCTCTGCTGACGGCGGGTGGGATTGGCCTGCTGATCACCCAGCAACCTGCTCTCTTCGACGGCATGCGCTACGGCGGGGCGATCTTGCTGGTGTACCTTGGAATCCGCAGCCTGCGCAGCACGGCGAGCGCCGCCGAGGCGTTGTACACGGTTGCCGCCACCGCCCGCGCTACCCCGGTTCGGGATGGCTTCGCCATCGCCATCACTAATCCAAAGATTGCACTTTTCTTCCTTGCCCTTTTCAGCCAGTTTGTCCGACCCGAGGCCGGAATGGGCGAGAAAGTGATCATGGCGCTGACCGCCGGGGTCATCGATGCGCTGTGGTATGCACTCGTTGCATTGGCACTGTCGCACTCGGCAATCCTTGACCGCCTGCGCGCCCGGGCCCGGGCGCTGGACCGTCTTTTTGGCCTGATTCTGATTGCGTTGGCGGTACGGGTCGCGCTGTAATGCTATTCCTGCCGTAGGGCAACCTTGTTGCGCCGCAAAATCTATCGTAATCTGGACACGCTAAAAAATATAAATCACTCTATTTACAGTTAATTCTTATTGCTGTGTGAATGCCTTGGTTGACAACGTCATTTGTGCAATGCACCATCCGCGCTAACAAAAATGAGGTGAAGGTGGTTCAGGCCGAATGGCCACCCACAGGCACCCGAACAGCGCCGGGAGGCGATTTATGCAGATCAAAGACAAAGTCAGCGTCGTTACCGGTGCCGCCAGCGGCATAGGCCGTGCCACAGCACTGGAACTCGTGGCGCAGCACATCAAGGGTATTGCTCTGGTAGACCTTAACGAGGGGCCACTGCGTGATCTCGCAGATGAGATCAACAGTGCGGCGGGCAGCGAAATTGCTTTGCCATTCGTCGGCGACGTCACCGATGAGGATTTTCGTGTCCGGGTCTTTGATGAGACGGCACGTCGGTATGGCACTGTTCAAATCGTGGTTCCCGCTGCCGGCATTTTTCGCGACCGCATGGCGGTCAAAATTGATCGCGACAGCGGAGAGGCTGATATCTACCCGGCGGAGGTCTTTCGCCAGGTCCTCGAAGTAAATCTGATTCACCCGGTTTACTGGGCCATGGAAATGATCGCCCGGATCGCGGTCGACCGGCGTAATCGCGGCCTGAAAAAATGGCTGGCCGAGGAGAAAATCCAAGGCACCATTATCTTTATAGGATCGGTCTCCTCGCAGGGCAATCGTGGTCAGGTCTCCTACGCCAGCACCAAGGCCGGTCTTGAAGGCGCGGCCTCAACGCTAATGAAAGAGGCGATGTTCCACGGGGTACGCACCGGGGTCATCCATCCAGGCTTTGTCGACACGCCGATGCTTCAAGATATGCCGGAAGGCTTTGTTGAGCAGTATATCCTTCCAGATACCCAGCTCGGCCGGCTAATCCGGCCTGAGGAAATTGCCGACGCGATTTGCTTCATGATCCGAAATTCTGCAGTCAGCGGCCTGTTATGGGCCGATGCCGGCTGGCACCCAACCCCAGCCTGATACCCCCGTCGGGACCCCCGGGGAGCCGGGTTTTGGGCCTTGGTAACGGCTTGTGCGCTTGAGTCACAAAGGGGCGGGTCTTATGATCCGCATTACCCCTTTTCCCGTAGCGGTCATGATCGGGCGTCACTAGCCCAACCCACGCCATGAATAAGCAATCCCTCGATCCCCTCTGGATCGGCAAAACCTTTGACGACTTTCTGTTTCGCCCGCAAATGGGTGTTACTGCCAGCCGCGCGGCCGTACCGCTGAGTTCGAGCCTGACTCACGCCATTGCGCTGGAATTGCCCATTATCTCGTCCAATATGGATAGCGTCACCGGCGGTGACATGGCACAGACCATGGCGCTTGAAGGCGGATTAGGCGTTGTTCACCGCGGACAAAGCATTGAGCGCCAAAGTGATACCGTGGCACGGGTCAAACGCAGCCACAGCGCCGTGATTGAACACCCCCGTACACTGCCCGCCGGCTCTACGATCGGTGAGGCCCGTGCATTCGCGCGCAAGTACAAGATCAACGGTATTCTGATCGAAAATTCGCCAGGTAGCGCGATTCTCGCTGGTGTACTGACCCGTCGAGATATTCCGTGGGACCGCTCGCAGGACAGCGAGATTGTCGACCGCTTCATGACGCCACTGGCCCAGTTAAAGACCGCAGGACCACAAGTGGCAACCGAAGAAGCGGAACGCATCATGTTTGATGGCCGCATCGAGCGACTGCCGCTGATCGACGATGAGCAACGTATCCATGGGCTCATCACACGCAAGGATGTGCGCTTTTTACGCGAGCGCCCATTTGCCAGCAAAGACGCCAAGGGCCGGCTACTCGCGGGAGCGGCTGTTGGCTGTTCCGGAGATTTTTTAGAGCGCGCCCAGGCACTCCTCGAAGCCGGTGCCGACTGCCTTTTTGTGGACATTGCTCACGGCCACTCGCAGGTCATGCAAAACGGGATCGAGCGCCTGCGCGCGCAGTTTCCCAACGTACCGCTGGTCTGCGGCAATGTGGCCACGGGTGCAGGCGCCCAATTCATGCGCGATCTGGGGGCTGATGCAGTCAAAGTGGGTGTTGGCCCGGGTCGGGGCTGCCGGACACGCCTTGAGACTGCGGCCGGAGTACCGCAACTACAGGCTATTCGTGAGGCCTGGTGTGCGGTGGGTGGCGAAATCGCCATCATGGCAGATGGCGGTGTGCGTCACGACAAGGATATCTTCCTGGCACTTGCCTGCGGTGCTGACACCGTAATGCTCGGCAGCGCGCTGTCAGGTACCGATGAAGCGCCAGGACGGGTAATCGAGGATCCTGCGACCCACAGCAAGAAGAAGATATACCGCGGCATGACCTCCCCTGAAGCCGTGATGGAATCGCTCTACGACGGCGAGGACGCTGAAACCATGGATGCGGCACTGGCGACACCGCCGGAGGGTCAGGAAATCCAGGTGCCCTACCGCGGTGGCGTGGTCGATATCCTCCACCGAATTCGCGGTCATCTGCGCTCGGCGGTCAGTTATTCCGGCTGTGAATCGCTGGCCGACGCACGTGAGATGACCCTGCCTGACCCGCTGCAGTACCTGATCGTACTGTCCGATGCCGCACGACGGGAGTCCTACGAACGCTGAGGCTGGCCCAAACGCAATGCGCAATACCCCAGCGCCGACAACTGCTACCCTGGGGCCGACGGCCACCCCCGAATCTGGGGCATGGCACCTGCTGGGACTGATCGCCCCACTGGTTACCCTGACGGGTATCATTGCAGGTCAACCGGCGGCGGGCGCCATCTTAGTGCTGGTGCTCTACCCGCTTGTGGATCTCGCCCTGGCTCGACCCGCGCCATCACGGGCAGCGCGTAGCGACGGGCAAGGCCTTTCGCTGCTGCTTTATATACACGTACTGTTGCACACCAGCGTGATTGTGGCGCTGTGCTGGCGTGCCGCAGTCGATGGCAACACCGCCGCCACCTGGATCGCCATGCTCAGTGTTGGGATCAACAGTGGCTCGAGCGGCATCATCGTGGCGCATGAACTGGGCCACAGCTCTGCACGATCGATCAACCACTGGCTCGGACGCTGGAATCTGCTGCTGACGCTTTATCTGCATTTCACGATTGAGCACAATCGCCATCATCACCCGGCGGTTGCGACCGACACCGACCCGGCAAGCGCACCGCGGGAACGCAACTTCTGGCAACAACTGGCGTACACCCTCCCTGCCCAGTTTAAGAGCGCCTGGGTACTCGCCGGGTGCAGCGGGTCGCAGCAACGTTTTAACCCGGTGCTGCGCGGTTTACTGCTCCAGAGTATCCTGGTCATCGGCATCTGGCAGGGGCTGTCGGGCAGCGTCGCTTTGGCTTTTGTCGGCCAGGCGCTGATCGGCATCTTCATGCTGGAATACGTCAACTACATCCGGCATTACGGGTTGCGCCGCGAGCGAGGCGCTCCGGTGACAGCACAGCATTCCTGGCAGACAGAGGCACGCTGGTCACGCTGGACACTGCTGGAATTAACCCGCCATCCCGCACACCACCTGCACCCGGGGCGACATTTCTGGGAGCTGCAACCTTGCCCCGATGCGCCAACACTTCCTGCGGGCTACTACGCCCTGTTCTGGCCGGCGCTGATTCCCCCATGGTGGCGCAGACTGATGGATCCCTTGCTGGAACCTGGCAACAGACCACAGTGACCCGCTGATAAAGTGTGGCTGGATACGTTTTGCGCCATTACGCTGGCCGGGGTGCACACCACCGCACCCACCGAACCACCATCGTCAGGTTCACGGTGGGCGGCCCGTTGCCCGACATAGCCGCAACCGACAAACAAACTCTGTATATGTTTATTGCGAGGATGCGGTCAGAGTACCGGCGGTGACCAGGGTGGCGACGGTGACTTCAGCGCGCTTGCACTTTAGCTGCCCGTTGACATCAGCACTGAGATTGGGTGGGCTGATCACTCCCTGTATGCGCGCCGCCTTAGCCCCAAGCGGGCAGCCGGCATCGTGCAGCCGATCGATGTTGATATCGCTGATCAGGGAACGCAGATCGTTAATCGATGCCTGCAGGCCCCAGTTGCCGGCGTTATCGACCACACCAGAAATCCGTACGCCACGCACTTCGAGAAATGCCAGCCCGTCAGCAGTCACTTGAACCGAGACCGCCTCGATACGCTGATCTGTTGCCGAACCAATCGCCACCACATCGGCCGTAGAGGTCAAAGAAAGGGTGCCGATATAGGTACCGGCATAACTGCCGGTGGCATCACCTCGCGAAACCGAAAGCTCAATACCGCTACTCGATGAGCTTGCGCAACCGGCCAGTAACCCCATGCATAAAGATGCGATGGCGCCGGCTCGACAAGCCTGCCGAGAAGATGAAACGCCGCTGATCAATGATAAAAACAGACGCATGGCGCGCCATGATAACGCATCAGGCAACTGCCCCAACCATACCGCCCTAGAGAAAAATCGATAACTGCACGTGGTACGCGAGACAAGACCACCAGCGGGCTGTGATTGATCGGCCCCGACAACCGCTGGACAACGGCTAGGTCTTGGACCTCGCTGATCTGCAACACGTTATTACTGGGGCCGGGCAGGCAGTCCACGGTCATCCCCTATCCAGCAGAATATTTCCTACCCCACAAGACGGGTACCAGGGCCAAAATAGATTCAAAACCGGCTAAACCCTGGATCGCAGATTGCCTGATGCGGGATCCTGTTTTCGAACAGGAGTTAGAGTAAGACCCATGCTAAGTGCGTACCTTAAATACCTTCTACATGCCTGCTCGCTGGCAATCCGCGCCGGCCCTCACCGCCGGTTATCGGTACTGCCGATGAGATTAGCGTTGGCTGCCGGAACTGCCTTTTGCATAACATCGGGGCTCGGGGCTCGCGAACATAACTTGGAAGAAAGTTCAGCACCAACTTTAATTCGACAGACAGGCTCGGCAAAGGATACAGAGCATGGGAGGAATGCTCCTTTGGCTAAATCCGCACTAGACCAGGCGTTTGTCGAGGCCGTCAAGAAAACTGCTGAAGATGTCTGGGGGGGAGATGCTTGGAACAAAAAGTTTGCTGCATGTATAGGCGCCAGGGCTACGTCGATAACCCATAAAATGAAACGGGCTGTTGTCGAAAAGGGGTTGATCAACGAAGCTGTATTTCACGGGGTGCTGATGGTGGATGCCCAAAGTCTTGAGCTTGTCATGTCGTTATGCGAGAAAGAAGGCGATTTAGTGACTGTCGATTCGGGCGATGACGAGGTGGCACCCGAGAGCATGTCGCTCAAAGAAGCCAAAAAGGTAACAGCCAGCCTAGCAAAGGCCGGGTATGTTCCACCCCCCAGGACGATTCGGGATATCACCCGCATCCTGGACGGCAAGCGCAAGGAGAGCTTGAAGGAGATCGAAGAGCAGCGTGTCCGTGCTGATGCAACGCCACCTGAGCGCACCAACCAGCGAGAGTTGGCGAACTTCTACCGCACGCGGGCCGATGCTGCGCAGTTGGTTGGCCGCTCAGGGCAGCAGATTGAAGATTACCGACTGGCTATCGAGCATGGCCGTAGAAGCTATGCGTCAGGTCAAATGCAAGCACACGAATATGCTGGAATGCTAACGGTAACAGCGGATGCCGAAATGGAGATAGGCTCGGCAATACAGGCGAAAACTCTATTTCAGGAGGCTATGGCTGTCGCTGCTAAAGCGGAATATCCAGAAGCAGAACAACTGATAATCCGAATCCTGTTAGTTCACTATTACTTGGATTATGACGATCTTCAGAACGCAGAAGATCTACTGAATCAAGCAAAGGAAACCTGGGCGAAGGAACAGAAGAACCGGAAGTACTGGGAAGTCGTTACCTGGGATGAATTGCAAAGCCAGGTCTGGGCCGCCGAAGCGCACCTATTGGCGACCTTTGGAAAACTTGAAGCCGGCGAGGTGCTGTACCGTCAGGCAATGGAAAACTTTCGCCAACACAAAGATATCCCGAACTACGGCGAGCGCATTCTTATCCCCAAACTCAATCTCAGAGTCCATCTGTGGCACCTATATCTGCTTGGCAGCAACCTGATCCGCCAGGGACGTCCGCTGGAAGCTGAGATTATTTGGCGGGAAATGATCTCAGAGTCGGTAAAAGGTTTTGGGCGTTATTCCAACGTGACGGCAGCGGCGACCACC
>CAJWEF010000012.1 GCA_913031305.1 uncultured Acidiferrobacteraceae bacterium | reverse complement strand
CGCTCCCAATGCGCGGACGGAATACCCTTGCCGACGATGCGTCCAGTGACCGAAATAAACTGGTAATAGATATAGTCGACACCGGTTTCCTTAATTTTTTCGCTGACCTGTTTGACGAGATCGTCGCGTCCTGACTGCGCTACATGGGCTTCTAAGTCGGTCATTTGTGCTCTCCTCTTGTTTCAGCTTTTCAGGGTTTCTATTTAAGGGCGCAGGCTATCCTGCGCTAATTCATGATCGGCGGCTCAACTCCACGGGAAAGGGCTGTTTGATACCGGATGCAATTTTCCTTCCTCATACCGCGAGAATCGAAACGGTGTCATCAACACACTGGGGTCCCCAGTGATTTCTTCCGCCACCAACTTGCCAACGCCCAGCATTTTGT
This sequence comes from uncultured Acidiferrobacteraceae bacterium, assembly GCA_913031305.1. Classification (GTDB taxonomy): domain Bacteria; phylum Pseudomonadota; class Gammaproteobacteria; order Arenicellales; family UBA868; genus UBA868. Next base: position 32,196 of record CAJWEF010000012.1, on the reverse strand, counting down.
AACCATGGTTGGAATCGGCAATGACATAGCAGTTCTCGCGGTACACATCAAAGACTGGGAAACTGTCTGGGGTAAAGGCGCCGATTCCGCCCGAGGGCTCATCCTTGTACTTCGGCGTTTGATCCTCGAAGCGTTTTTGGCAATGGGCCAGCGCTGAGCACCACATATGAGCGAACTCGGGCCCAACCACGAAATCTGGAGACTCCGGCCCATAGGGATCAACCGCGACCTTATCCGGATCTGTCGGCACCTTAAATGGCGCGGCACCGCCCTGGATGCCGTTGAAGTGAAAATCTGGCTTGTAGTAGATACCCCACATCTCGGCGGTAATCAATGAGCCGTCAACATCAGAGATCAGTGGTGCGTCAGAGTCTACGTGGATAACTGGTGGCATCTCACCATCGTTGGTTCGCTGCATCTTCGGGTCCACCCCCAAGGTGCCCTCTTGCAGCGACCAGTAAACCCACATTGGAATGTGATCATGCATTGCACCGTCGGCGTCTTTGATGCTGACCTCTCGCGGCAAATCAAGCATTTCCCAAAAACTCTTTACCCAGGGCCCAGCGGCAATAACCACATAGTCAATTTCAATACGGCCACGGTCTGTGATAACGGCGCTGACTGCCCCACTGCCACTCGCGCGTTCAAATCCTGTCACGCTGACCCCGGTCAGAATTCTTACGCCTTCGCTCTCGGCCTTGCCGGCCAAACCATACATCGCCTTGGTGTTATTGGAATAGCCACCGGGTTTCTCATGCAGCACCGAGGTAATCCCCTGGGCCTGCCAATCATCAAACAACCCTTTCATGTACTCGGCCGACTCTTTGGCGCCATCTACAAAAACGGACTCGTAACCGATTGCTTCTTGTTGTTCTGCAATACTGGCGACGTCTTCGCGCATCGCCTCTGGACTGATCTGCATATAACCCACGGGGTGGTAACTGTATGCCTCGGTGTCGCTTTCCCAGACGCTGACGCTATGGGCCATCAGCTCGCGCATGGCGGGTTGGAAGTAGTTATTCCGCACCACGCCACAGGCAATCCCGGAGGCTCCGGCTGCAATCGATGTCTTGTCTAGGACAAGAATGTCCGCACCGCTGCCTTTGCCTTTACGCCGCAACTCCAGCGCAAGATGATACGCCGTGCTTAAGCCATGAATGCCGGCACCGACAATGACGTACTTTGTGCTCTGTGGAAATGCCATCAACAGATTTCTCCTTACCTTATCGACCTTTAGCGCAGGCACATAATTGTCAGCGCCTGTTACAGCCGACTTGGGCGGATTGCGGCGATCTTCTATCCCCTTACCTCTATCCTTTTATACCAATACTGGACCGTTTTTAAACTAACAGTTTAGTGTCCGAACATTAATTCGATTGGTATCACGAAGTCAAGTTGTTCTAGTGAACTGTTGTTTGCATTTCTAACCAATGGCTGTCATAGTTCTCACCAAATAAGTACCTTTAGGAAATATTTGGTTCTATATCGCTGTCCAACCACAGGGGGCAAAACCCAATGAGCGAACAGACACAACTGGGCAAGGAGGTACACGACGACCTGCCACCATTACCGGAAGCCGTTTCGGTTGGCGGCTCGGCCGGTATTGCCGCTAAATTGCGTCGTGCGATAACCGCTGGGGAATATGGGTTCAACGAACGTCTCCCGGCCGAACGCGAACTCGCTGAACTGTTCCACACTTCAAGAGGAACGGTGCGCGAGGCTTTGCGGCGCCTGCAGGAACTGGGAATGGTTGATCGCCAGATCGGCAGTGGCACATTTGTCACCTACCGGGAGTTTTCTGAGCACACGGAAATTGCCGACGTCACCAGCCCTTTGGAGTTAATCGACGTACGCTTAGGGATTGAGCCGCAGATGGTTCGGCTTGCGGTAGCAAACGCGACAGCAATGGACCTCGAACATATGCGCAAAGCACTGGTCCGCGCTGAATCAGCCGCGGGCGATTCTGAGGCTTTCTCCCGAGCTGATGCCGAGTTTCACCTCGCGCTCGCTGAATGCTCGCGAAACCGACTCATCATATGGCTTTACCAACTGGTCAACGAAACCCGCAGCCATGCCCAGTGGGCCGCAATGAAAGAGTCCATCCTGGTTCCCGAAAGGATCGCGCAGTACAACGCACATCACCGACATCTTTACAACATGATTGCAAACCGTAATCTCGACGCCGCTATCGATACGATCTATGAGCACCTGGACAAAGCCCGCCATGACCTGGTCGGCGTCCATAACCGTGGCAGATCAAACTAGGCTCGCGACAGAGTTTCCTCGAACTGCGCTTGATCCCATTGAGGCTTGAAGCCAAGGATTGTAATTTCAGGGGGTAACTGTGGATTAAACAGCTTGTTGTGCCAGTATGTTGCTTGATACAGGACACTATCCCTATCAATTTCCCTGACCGAACATTCCATCTTGAAGCGGGACCCAAACTGCTGAAAATCCAGCATGCAAGACTTGCGGGCACGCAACGCTTTCGCCAGCAGCCCCCCAGCGCCGAATAGCGCTGTCATTTCATCGGAAAATTCTTGTGGCTTCTGGTAGTAGGTCGCAGACAGGAACTTGACCGCAGCGCTATAACGATCAGCTGGGTCGTAGGTCTTGACAGCCATGTGCCGGAACTCCGCCGCATCGGTCACAGCATCCGCGTGCAACAATAAGACTGTGACTGGGCCCGAGTCATGAGCGTCGTCCGCAAACGACAGGTGCGGCCGCATACCGGGCGTCGGCTTACCGCCGCCAACCCGCATTGCCCGCTGGCGCAGTAGGCACTGCCATGCCAGAAATTTCTTTCTCAAGTCGTCAGCTTGGGTATTCATATTACTATCCAGTGTGCCAATCGAGCCTTTGTCCTGCAAGCCGGTGCCCCCGTTAACTGCCAAATATTTTGATCTCCCCTATAGGCCGGCTGCCCGTTAGACTACGCCTTTTCTTCGAACCGATTCTATTAGCTTGCCCAAGCCATCGTTCTTTATCGATATCGACGGTGTCCTTTACGGCGGTAGCGCGCCCGTAGCCAAAGGGCCTGGTGTGCTCAACTATCTGCGCAAGCGCGGTTTTGGGTTTCTACTGGTCACTAATACCTCGCGGATGTCCCAGAGCCAGATCCGAGACAAATTGACGGATCTCGGCTACCAGATAGACCTCGAAGAGATTTTTCCGGTGTCGTTGGCGGCTGTCGAATATCTCAGTAGTCGTTTTGGTCACGCCCGTTGCTTTCTGATTGGTGACCCCAGTCTTGAGATGTTGCTGACAGATTCCGGCCATAGCGTAGTTCGCCATGAGACGCCAGTTGATGCCGTCGTCATGGGACAGTGCATGTGGCCTGACTTTGGCGAAATAGACATCGCGCGGCGTCTAATCAACGATGGAGCCGAGCCAATCGCCCTGCACCGCGATCCGACCTGGCCAGATGGCAACGTCACGCGTATAGGCCTTGGACCCATGGTGGCCGCTTTAGAATTGGTAATCTCACAACCCGTCACGCTGATCGGAAAACCCGAGCGGGCTTTTTTCGATGCTGCACTTGCCAGAACGGGTTTTGAACGCAGCCAGACTGTGATGATTGGCGACAGCCTATCCTCCGATATCGCTGGCGGCATTAACGCCGGGCTAAAAAGCTTACTGGTTCGTACCGGCAACAGTATCTCTGAGCCAATCCCACCGGGTTGCGACGGCGAACTGCCATCGATTGCCGATTTACCTCAGTGGTGTGATGCGCAACTTGATTGCTGATCACACTCACCAATGCCTTTAAGTCCACCGGCTGGAGAAACGGTGCCAATATCTGCACCGCTGCTGGTGCATTGCCAGAATCTGAGTAAAAACTTTAACGGTAAACCAGCAGTTGCCGGACTGGACCTTGATATCCCACCCCGAATTTGCTTTGGATTGCTGGGGCCCAATGGAGCCGGCAAAACAACTACGCTTCGAATGCTGCTGGGGCAGTCACCTCGCAGCGGTGGAACGCTGGAAATTTTCGGCGAAGATATTGAACTTAACCGCCGGCAGATCCGCCAGCGAACCGGCATTGTTCCACAGGCAGATAACCTTGATCCGGATTTCACGGTTGAAGAGAATCTACGCATATACGGGAGCTATTTCCGACTGCCTACTCATGAGATGGATCGACGGATACCTCAACTACTGGATATGGTTGAATTATCTGCGCGCGCCACAGATCGTATTGATACCCTCTCGGGAGGCCTGAAACGACGCCTGACCCTGGCGCGAGCGCTGGTAAACGAGCCTGAGTTCCTGGTCCTGGATGAGCCGACAACCGGGCTTGATCCTCAGGCACGGCATATGATTTGGTCTTTAGTGCACCGGATGAAACGAAACGGCAAAACCATCCTCCTGACCACGCACTACATGGAGGAGGCTGAAAGACTCTGCGACCAGTTAATGATTATCGATAACGGCACACTGCTGGCGCAAGATAGCCCTACAGGCCTGATCCGCAAGTACTGCGAGAGTGATGTGTTAGAGATCCGGGGAGGCATCCCAAAGGAAGCAGTGGGTCGGCTACCAACTTCATGTCGTACCGAGCATGCCGGCGAAAGCCTCTATATCTATTCCAACCACGCCAAACCACTGCTGGAGTTGGCCCAGGGGCTACCTGATACTGCCTGCTTACACCGACATTCGGACCTTGAAGATGTATTTTTACGCCTGACAGGCCGAGAACTTCGCGGGTGAAACCCAACAGCCTACCTATACTGCGAATCGAGGCGTTCACCATCTGGCGACGCAATGCATTGGTGTGGCGTCGATTGATGGGTGCGAGCGTGCTGCTGCATTTTGGTGAACCCCTAATCTATCTGCTAGGCCTGGGTTATGGATTGGGTCGCTTCGTCGGCGAGATGGCCGGCATGCCGTACTTTACTTTCTTGGCATCGGGCTTTATCGCCTGGTCGGCAATGAATGTTGCGAGTATGGAATCCATGTGGTCGGTATATACAAGAATGGTGCCGCAGCAGACCTATGAAGCCATTCTCGCAACCCCAGCAGAAGTGGATGATATTGTCATTGGCGAATTACTCTGGTGTGCTACCAAAAGCCTCTTCAGTGGCAGTGCCATCCTCGCAGTTGCCGCACTACTCGGGGCGGTGAACGACTGGACCGCAGTATTTGCGCTGCCAGTGATATTCCTCACCGGGTTATGCTTTGCAGCGCCGGGACTGATTATTACCGCGCTTGCCCGGGGCTATGAGTACTTCAATTTTTATATGACCCTGGCAATGACGCCAATGTTTATCCTCTGCGGGGTCTTCTATCCCATCAATACGCTACCGGCGCCAATGCAGTCTGTGGTTCAGTTTCTACCCCTGACTCACGCAGTTCAGATCATCCGCCCGATCGTGGTGGGCGAACCCGTCACCAACCTTGGCCTACACCTAGGCACATTGGGATTATTTGGCCTGGTGACTTCTTGGATCGCAACAATCCTGATTCGCCGCCGGCTGATCCAATAGGAACTGGGTTAGCTCGCGTCATCGTTGATAGGCAACCCGCCTGAGTCTTAGAATATCGCCAACACCTCTTGAACTCATCACTCCAATGACAGCCCGCCAAACGCCAGGTCAACGCAGTTACAGCGAGACTGACCACTGGCTGATCGCAGCCCAGAACGGCCTGACCACCATTTTTGGTCAGGCCAATGGAACCGGCCGATCAGATCCGAGTGAAGGTCTTGACGAGCCAGAGTTGGATGAAGCTGAGCGTGACCAATCGGCCCGTCTGATGCGGGTAAACCACGTGGGCGAAGTCTGCGCCCAAGCCCTGTATCAGAGTCAAGCCGCTGCCACCCGCGATTTGCAATTACAGCAAACGCTGGTACACACAGCCGCTGAGGAAAATGACCACTTAACCTGGTGTGATACACGCCTGCAAGCCCTGGGTGGAAGGAAAAGCCTATTGAATCCGCTTTGGTACACCGGAGCGTTCGTCATCGGCGCTGTAGCCGGCCTGGCCGGGGACCGCTGGAGCCTTGGTTTTCTAAAAGAAACAGAGGAGCAGGTCGAGGGCCACCTCGACAGCCATCTGGGTCGACTCCCAGCAAAAGATACCTGCAGCCGAGTCGTGGTTCAACAAATGAAAGAAGATGAACGCCGACACGCTGAGAGAGCAAACCGCTCGGGCGCTGCCGATCTGCCTACGCCGATCAAAAGCCTGATGCGCGGTGCAAGCCGAGTAATGACCGGCGCCGCGTACTGGATCTAGCCACACTCACCCTCTTTGCCTGGTTGAACCTGGCTTGAAAGCCCATCTGTCTATCTGTGCGCTGCTGAGTGTCCTGTTATCAGGATGGTTCATCCAGGCCGATGCCGAGCCCGTGCAGGTGTTAGATGATACTCACGCACAAATTCAACTGAGCACGCCGGCCCAGCGTATCATCAGCCTGGCTCCAAACCTGACTGAGATCCTGTTCTTTATCGGCGCGGGAGACCGGGTGGTCGGCACGGTAGATCATAGCGATTACCCGCCAGCGGCACTGCAGGTGCCACGCGTCGGATCCCATAGTCGTTTCGACTTTGAAACAATCCTCCGGCTACAACCCGATCTGATACTGGCCTGGGAGAGTGGTAATCCCACGGCACTGGTGGCACGCCTCGAACAACTCGGGCTCACCGTCTACCGAGCTGAGCCGGCGACCCTGGCCCTTATCGCCAGTACCTTGGTCCGAATCGGCAAGTTGACCGGCAATGACAAAACAGCTAATCGCCTGGCGGGTCAGTTTCTTGAAGAAGCCGGGTCAATCCGTAAAACCTTTTATCGCAAGAAGCTCATAGAAGTCTTCTACCAGGTCTGGCATGACCCTCTGATAACCCTGAATGGCAATCACCTCGTTAGCCGTCTGCTTGAAGATTGTGGGGCGCGCAATGTATTCGCGAACCTGTCGGACATCGCCCCCACGGTATCCCGAGAGTCAGTTATCAGCCGTAACCCCGCGGTAATAATTGCCGGAGACGGCACCGGAGGGTCACACCGAGCGCTCGATCACTGGGCAAATTGGGACCAGGTCGATGCCGTTGCGAATGAGCGCCTTTATATCGTCAATTCGGACCACCTGCACCGACACTCCCCTAGAATCCTCGAAGGGATGCGCGAACTTTGCCAAATCATTGATCGGGCCCGTGGGTCAGGCTAGGCCTAGTCGCGAAATACCACCCTGGCGAGAAAATTCCGTCCGGGCTCGCGAAAACCCGCAGCCGTCTGGTAAGACTCGTCTAGTAGGTTGTTCGCCTCGATCCGAAGCCGCCACTTTTTACCCAGGGCGTAGGTAATTCCGCCGTCAATCAGGGTATAACTCTCCAAAGCAACCGTGTTGGCTTTATCATCGTAGCGCTTACCGTGATAGGCGGCGCTCAATCCGTACTGCCACTCGCCGCTACGTCGATCAACCCGTACTTTGCCGGATTGCTTGGCACGGCGCGCCAGCTGATGGCCAGTCGCCTTATCCTTTGGGTCCATTAGAGCGATACCTACTGCGGCCTGCCAGCCCGATAGTTTCCCAGACCAGTCCAATTCCAAGCCATCAATTGCCGCGCGATCCAGATTCACTGGGGCATAGGTGAGCGGATCATAAGCTACCAGATCTTCAATATCGGTATTAAACCAACGAAGCGCCCATGAGCCTGGTCCTGCGTCACCACTTACTCCGACTTCATAAGAGGTAGATGACTCCACCTCAAGGGTCGGGTTGCCAAAACCCGGGTAATACAGGTCGTTGAAACTGGGCGCCTTGAACGCAGTGCCTAAACCCGCGTTAAAGCGCAGCCCACTTTCGGTTGACAGCGCATAATCCAGATTGCCGGTGAAATGGCTGCCAAACTGTTCGTTGTCATCAAACCGCAAACCTGCCACCATATCCTGGTTGCCGTAACCACCCTGCCATTGTCCGAACAGGCCAAGGTTCGACCGTGAGCTCAGATCGTAACTGACCGATCCATCAACCGAATCATCCGCGTAATCAATTCCACCTGTCAGTAAATGAACCTCGGCGACGGGCCAATCCAGTTGCCAACTGGCCTGATTGCGAGTGGTGTTAAATTCTCCGTCTGAGACGTTATCTGCAAAGGTCTTGGAATCATCACGGCTCTGCCCGGTCTGTATCGTATGACTCCATCCACCGTCTCCATCGGTGCGCCACTTCAGATTCAGCACCTGCTGCGCGTAGCTCGAGTCGTTAACCACCAGCGGACCTGCCCAGGGATTATCAAAACCGGTATTTCCGGATGCGTACAGCAACGAAAGATCCAGCTCGCCAGCCCCATCAGATGTGGGCCCATTCCATCGGGCGCTGAGCGAGGTATTGTCATATCCGTCTTTATCGCTCTGAGCGCCTACAGTGCTGTCGATCCCATCAGTATCGATCACATCGACCTGGACACTGAAGCGACTATCGCCAGCCGGGCCCGAGATACCAACCCCGGCGTTCGCCGTGTTGTAGGTACCATAACCCGCTTCGGCATGCGCTTCGCGCCTATCACCCCCTTTGCGAGTGAAGATCTGGATTACGCCGCCTAGCGCCTCGGAACCGTAAAGACTTGATCTGGGCCCGCGGACAATCTCAATGCGCTCAATCTGATCAAGAGGAAGAAACTGAAAAGCAGTCGCACCTACAGTGGCGGAAAACAATTTGATACCATCAACGAGTGTCAACACATGACCGGCATTGGTGCCGCGCATGAAAACGCTGGTATTTTTTCCGTAGCCGCCGTTACGGGTAACCTCCAGGCCAACCTGGGACGACAGCAACTCTCCAAGGTCTCGAGCCGCACTGGTCTCGATATCCTCACGCGAGATTACGGTAACCGGGGCCAGCACCTCGTCAGCCGTCTGCGCAGTGCGTGTTGCAGTCACGATGACCGGGTCAGCGGCCTGGACTGACAGAACCGTTAAAAAAAGAATTACAACAACAGCGGGGATCCCACTAATCGAAAAGTTTTTCACTGACTACTCCTTGCGCGCCACCCGTGCACTTAATGCGAGGAAGGGACCAGCGGTGTTGCGCATAACCACAACCCGTCACCACCCCACGCGGTTTCATTGGGTCCACTACTGGTCGGTCTCCGGACTTGTGAGGGCACCTGAGTGCGGGATGGCGCGCCTTCCCACGGCCTACGCCGCAGTGGCTTGGTGCTACATCCTGTCCTCACCTACCGTTGCGGGGGCAGTGCCGGAATTGCACAGATCGTGCGCACCGGCTTCCCGTTTACCTGCCTCACGTAGAAACAGGTAACCAGCAGGGATAACCGCGCAACCCTAATGACGAACTAAAGGAGTGTCAAGCGCTTTCAGGCCGGGAGGTACCAACGCCCCTGGGGGGCATCCAAAGACATCATCCGGTGACGGTATAACCGGGTCAATGTCGTCTCAGTGGCTATGGCCTGGGCTGGTCCATGCTCCACCTCACCATCGCCAAACAGCAACAGCAGATGATCGCTAAAGCGCAGCGCAAGGTTCACATCATGCATCACCAGAATTACCAGTCCACCCTGGCTTTTCCACTGCTGCACCATCCCGCCAAGCACCGCGACCTGATGGTGCATATCCAGATGGTTGCCAGGCTCATCCAGCAGAACACACTCGGACTCCTGGACGAAGACTGCAGCGAGATCCACCCGGCGCCGTTCACCGCCCGATAAAGAAGACATACTGCGTTCCGCCAGGTGCGCCATGCCTACGCGTTCCAGTGCGGCCATCGCCTTGTCACGGTCGTGCGCGCTCTCCCCTCGCAGGGGGTTGATCCACGGATGACGGCCAGTCAGCACGGTCTCAAGCACTGTAGTCGGAAACAGTGTTTCGCTGTCCTGAAACAATATGCTGAGTTGCTGTGCCCGCTGTCGCCGCGCGACCCTTTGAACCGGCCGCCCATTGAGTCGAACGTTGCCTGAGTTCGGAGGCCGGAGTCCCGCCAGAGTTTTAAGCAGGGTAGTTTTGCCAACCCCATTACACCCCAGCACACACCAGACCTGACCGGTCGAGAATTCAAGATCGAGGCCCTGGCAGATCCGGGTACCGCTGATCTCAATACTGAGATTTTGCAACGCGATCGACATCAGCGAACCACCGGAGCCGTACTGCGGCGCAGTAATAGGAGAAACAATGGTACCCCGACAAACGCGGTAATCACGCCAACAGGTAACTGGATTGGAGCAAGCAGGGTTCTGGAAAACATTTCTGCCAGCACCAGCAGGCTGCCGCCTCCCAGTACCGAGGCTGGTATCACGAAACGGTGATCGGACCCGCCCCATATACGCACCAGGTGAGGCACCACCAGCCCAACAAAGCCAATCGCGCCGGCGAGGGTCACGGCCGATGCGGTCAGGATACCAGCCACCAGAAACAAACCCAGCCGAACGAGTCCAGTATCGACGCCTAATGACTGTGCGCGTAACTCACCTAAGGTCAACACATTGAGAATTCGGGCAGAAATGAGCGCAATGATCAGGGCGCCAGCCAGTATTCCACTTCGAAGCCCGCCAGGATATGATTCATGCACATCTCCCATGAGCCAGAACAGCATCCCACGAAGATGGGTGTCCGGGCTGACAACAAGAATAAAACTCACGGCCGCCCCCCACCCTGCGGCCAACACCACTCCGGTCAACAATAAACGGGTGGTCGACCAGTCGCCTTGTCCACGAGAGAGTATAAAAACCAACGCCATAGAGCCAAGCGCACCGCCTGCGGCTGCCAATGAAACCCAGCCCTGGTGCCAGCCAAGCATCATCGCCAACAAGGCGGCGACGGCGGCGCCTCCGGAAACCCCCAGCACATAGGGATCCGCGAGCGGGTTGCGCAACAGCACCTGCATCAGTGTCCCAGCAAGACCCAAAAGCCCGCCTACCACAAACGCATTCAATGCGCGTGGCAGACGCAGTTGGACTACGACAGCGTAATCCACCGATAGATGCTCGCCACGAACTCCAGCGAGCACTTGGGCCCACTCGATGGAAACACTACCCATAGTCAAGGCGAGAACGAAAGCTGCAAGGGCGATAAAACCCAAAATTGAAATTTTCAAAAGGAAGGTTGTGGCAGTTTTTGGCATAGCGAGGAGTCGCTCGTTGGCGTGGTGCTATGCTGTGATTATAGTGAGTCACAAAGATTAGCTGTGCCTGGGGCCCTGGCGCCTGTGGGACGTATTCATGCTTGAAAAAATTAGGGGATTAAGCGACTATTCACTACGGTGCCGGCCCCAATCGGGGTTAAAAGGGAACTAAGGTGCACAGTAACATGTGCAAACCTAGGCTGTACCCGCAACTGTAGGCGGCCAGCAGAGAGTCAAATGTGCCACTGGCAAAACGCCGGGAAGGCCGACTCTCTGTATTGATCCGCAAGCCAGGAGACCTGCCCGCACCGGCGTCGTTTATCTCGGATCGGGAAAAGTCTGAGGTGCGGAACCACCGCGGTGGGCGACGCGAAACGTCGTTCCAGAGCAGAGGATTCGCCATGAGACGAGAAGTGATTTCCAGTATCGATAAGCGGCCAATTGACCCGGGCACAGGCACAAACGTGGTCAACTAGTGAGGGCCCGCGCACTACTCCCTGCGGTACTGGCGTCAACCGCGCTACACGCCGGTTTAGCGGCCCTTTGGAGTTCTGTAGCTCCCGTTCCGTCACTCGACCCGGCAATGCCATTTCGCACGCAGATCGAAGCGGTACTTATTGATGAAGCTCAGGACCTGGGTGACACTCCTTTGCCATCCGTGGCAGCGCCTGACTCCCCCGCCCTTTCAAACCAGATCGACCTTTTGAAAAAAGAGAACGATCAACTTAAGACGCTCACTGAGTCATTGCAAACACGGCTGGTGCAGAACCAGAATGACCTGACCCAAGTGCAATCAGAAAATGAAGAGTTCAAGGCCGCCGTAGTTGCCCTTGAGCAAAATCATTCTGATCTGGAATCTGACAGAACACAGTTGCAACAACAGGTTGCGACAATGGCCGAAAGCTACGAGCACCTCGTCGAAGAAAAAACGGCTCTGGCGCAGGACAATTACAGGATTGCAGCCAACCTTGTCTTGACCAAACAGGAAAAAGATCAGCTAGTAGAAGAAAAAACCGCTATCCAGGACGATTTAACCACAGTCCGCGAGCACCATGACCAGCTAAAAACCAAGTACACCTCACTACTAGCCGCACAGGCGGATCTCAAAAACCAGACAGCCTCTTTGCAACGAAACGACAGCGAGCTTAGGGATGAGGTAGTAGCTTTGAATACGACGATCGTCAAGCTGACTACAACGCGCGACAGCCTGGCCGAAAAGAACGCCAGAACTGCGCAAGCCGCGAAAAGCCTTGCGGCAGATCTTGCCACAGAGCGCCAGGGAAAAGATCGGCTGGCCAAGGAGAAGGCTGCTGTCGATGATCGCTTTATCAAAAGCCAAGAACAGCGCGATCGACTGGTTGCCAAGAAAGTCGAATTAACGAACGCCAATACATCTCTTCAGGGGCAGATTGCAGCCCTACGCCAGAGCGACAATGACGATAGACGCCAAAGAGCCGTACTTAAGGCTGCGATCACTCAACTAACCCAGTCGCGTGATCGACTGATAGACGAAAACATCGAACTGGTAACCCGTCTTGAAATCAGTGACGAGGAGGCTACAGCGCTTCGGGCTCAGAGCGAACAAACCATCCAGAGCGCTCAACCCTCGGCTGCAGCCCTGGATACGGGAAACGCATTACGCGAATCTGACCCACGCCCAGTGGCAGGTAACCCCAAACCGGTGTACCCACGCCTGGCGATCCGGCGGGGCCTGGAGGGCGAGGTATCCCTTGCCGTAAGCGTTTCAGCGTCAGGAAAAGTCTCTGAGATATCGATCAGCAAGCCCAGTGGATCAAAACTCCTGGACCAGGCAGCTTTAAAGGCTGTGCGGCAGTGGCAATTTACACCTGCCATTAGGGACGGCACGGCCTCGCCGGCGACTACTACGATCCCGGTACAGTTCCGCCTGCTTAACAGGGTCAACAGCTAGGCCGAACGATAAGCTCAGATCACCCGATCAGAACGCAACTGCCCGATTTGCTCTTGGGAGTAGTTCAGAAGTTGGGAGAGCACCTCATCGGTATGCTCTCCGAGCAGAGGGGGGGCACGGCTAACCTGTGGTGGCGTACCGCTCAGTTTCATCGGACTGCTGAGCAATTCAATTTCGCCTAGTGATGCGTGTTGTGCGCTGACCCGCATTTGCCGGTGGGCAACCTGGGGATCATTCAGGGCCTCATCTATCCGGTTGATCCGTCCACACGGTATTCCTTCAGGTTCAAGTTTTTCGAGCCATTGCGCTGTGCTCTGGCCAGCCATGATCTGAGTCAGTTTTGCGACCAACTCGACTCGGTTGCGAACCCGATCCTGGTTGTGCGCAAACCGTGCATCGTCCGCGAGCTCTGTGCAATTCGCTAGAGCACAAAAACGCGTGAACTGGATATCATTACCAACTGCAAGAATAACGTGACTATCGCCTGTCGCAAAAACCTGGTACGGCACGATATTGGGGTGCGCATTCCCCATGCGGATGGGTACATCGTTGCCCACAAGATAAGCCATTGCCTGGTTGGCGAGTACCGCAACCTGGCAGTCGAACAAAGCCATGTCGATGTACTGCCCTTCGCCGGTACGTTCGCGCCCAATCAGTGCTGCCTGAATCGCAGAGGTGGCATACAGACCGGTCACCATATCCGCCATTGCCACCCCCACTTTTTGCGGGCCGGCACCGGGAGTATCCTCTGCCTCTCCGGTGATACTCATCAATCCCCCCAATCCCTGGATCATGAAGTCATACCCGGCCTTATGCGCATAAGGACCATCCTGGCCGAAACCGGTAATTGAGCAGTACACCAATCGAGAGTTCAAAGGCCTGAGCGATTCGTAATCCAGGCCATACCGTGCTAGTGCACCTACCTTAAAGTTCTCGATCAGTACATCACAACCCGATACCAGTTCCCGAATAATTTTCTGACCTTGAATATCAGCAATATTCAGGGTTACCGAACGCTTGCCCCGATTGGTGCCCAGGAAATATGCCGATTCCCCTTGATCTTCGCCAGGCGTGTGACTGATAAACGGCGGCCCCCAGCGACGGGTGTCATCGCCTTGCTCCGGGCGCTCGATCTTGATGACATCGGCGCCAAGATCCGCCAGCATCTGAGTGCACCACGGGCCCGCCAGGACCCGGCTGAGATCAAGTACTCTGAAATGGGACAGGACGCCCACGTTTCAGCCGGTGAAAGCCTGTATCCCGGTCTGGGCACGGCCCAGGATCAGCGCATGAACGTCATGTGTGCCCTCATAGGTATTCACCGCCTCGAGATTCATCATGTGGCGGATAACATGATATTCGTCGGCAACACCGTTGCCTCCGTGCATATCCCTTGCCGTTCGGGCGATCTCCAGCGCCTTGCCGCAGTTATTACGCTTCAACAGCGATATCGCCTCGGGTGCAACACGCCCCTCATCGAAAAGACGCCCTAGCCGCAAGCAGGCATGTGTGCCCAGAGTGATCTCGGTCTGCATGTCGGCGAGTTTTTTCTGCACCAACTGGTTGGCGGCCAACGGTCGACCGAACTGTTCTCGCTCAAGGGTGTAATTGCGCGCAGCATGCCAGCAAAACTCCGCGGCACCCATGGATCCCCAGGCAATACCATAACGGGCCCGATTGAGGCACCCAAAAGGTCCTGCAAGTCCGCTGACCCCATCGAGGGCATTTTCAGCCGGAACAAATATATCCTCCATAACGATCTCCCCGGTCACCGAGGTACGTAGTGAGAATTTACCCTCAATCTTGGGTGTGCTGAGGCCAGACATATCACGTTCGAGCACAAAGCCTCGGATAACTCCGTCATCATCCTTGGCCCAGATAACAAATACATCCGCGATCGGCGAATTGGTAATCCACATCTTGGCACCGTTAAGGCGAAAACCCCCGTCGACCGTTCGCGCCCGGGTCTTCATACCTCCCGGATCAGAGCCATGGTCAGGCTCTGTAAGCCCAAAGCAGCCCACCCATTCCCCTGAGGCCAGTTTTGGCAGGTATTTTTCACGCTGCGCCTGTGAACCGTAGGCATGAATTGGATGCATGACCAGGCTGGATTGCACGCTCATCATGGAGCGGTATCCGGAATCAACGCGCTCGACTTCACGGGCGGCTAGCCCGTAGCAGACGTAACTCAGGCCAGCGCAGCCGTAGCCGTCGATGGTTGATCCCAAAAGACCCAATTCACCCATACGCGGAAAAATATCCCGATCAATCCGCTCCTCACGATGCGCCAGGAGCACCCGGGGTTGCAATTCATCCTGACAGAACCGTCGAATGGAATCTTGCACCAGACGTTCTTCGTCGCTGAGCGCATCTTCCAGGGCTAACGGATCAGCCCAGTCGAAATTTACAGTCTGAGGTTTTTTCATTGCTACTGTGCTATTTCCTTTTTCTGATGGTTAATCCGTGTCGGCCAGCCCATAGGCCATCCTGGAGCTACCCGGACAAACGTATAATAGCCCTATCCCATCCCAACGCATAAACAGATGCGCTTTTTTCAACCAACACTCCTTAAGATCGCATGACAGTAGAACAACTGTGGCCATTGTTACAGGTTATCCTGGTTGACTTAGTCCTGGCCGGCGACAATGCAATTGTTGTCGGCCTGGTCGCTGCCACCGTTCCAGCGCCACTTCGGCCCCGGGTAATCCTGATCGGTATCGCAGCGGCAGCCATCCTCAGAATCGGCTTCGCCCTGGTTACCGTACAACTGCTGCAAATTATTGGTTTGGTACTGGCAGGTGGGCTGTTATTGCTGTGGGTTTGCTGGAAGCTGTGGCGAGAACTCCAGATCGTTCAACAATCTGAATCCGACACGAACCCCGCTTCAAGGCCCGCTCCCAAATCAATGAAACATGCGGTCTTCCAGATCATCCTAGCAGATATCTCCATGTCTTTGGACAACGTCCTGGCAGTTGCCGGGATCGCTCGCGATCATACGCTGATATTAGTCATTGGCCTTGTTCTGTCGGTTGGTCTGATGGCTTTTGCCGCAACCATGGTGGCTCACCTACTTGAGCGCCACCGCTGGATTGCGTACATTGGGCTTGCCGTAATACTCTATGTGGCCGTCACTATGATCTGGCATGGGTCACACGAGATCATTCAAGTCACGCAGGTCTAAGATATTGAAAGCAGCTACAGGCAAATGAAATCTTCCCGGTACATCAAATTAATTGCCTTTTTGGCCCTTCTGCTCGCAGCCAGCCCGATGGTGCAGGCTCAAAAAGAAGACCTGGAACGGGCAGTGGCCGCATACAACTCGGGTGACTATGCCAAGGCAGTATCGTTGTGGGAACCGCACGCCCGACAAGGCAACCGGGAAGCTCAATACGCCATGGGCGTTGCTTTCTATGAAGGTAAAGGCGTCAGCCAGGATCTGGACCAGGCGATCGAGTGGTTTGGCAAAGCAGCAGATTCCGGGCATCCAACAGCAATGTTTAATCTGGGGGTCGCCTACTGGGAAGGTCGAGGGGTTAAGCAGAATTTCTCCCGGGCAGTCGACTGGTGGGAACGTGCAGCTGAGCTTGGGGATATCACCTCGCAGTACAACCTCGGGTTAGCGTATTACCTCGGTAAAGGCGCTGAGCGCGATATCAGCAAAGCGCGTGACTGGCTGAGCAGATCTGCCGAACAGCAGCACGCCGACGCCAAGCGCGTACTGGGTATTATCGACAAGAACAACCTCGCTGTGAAAAACGATCAACCCGCCACCCCGGCAAAACCAAAAGCTTCTGTCGATACTCGCTCCGAAACTGCGCAACCCGAGCCTTCGTCCTCTGAGAAAACAGCAGTGCCCACCGCTTCTGGGGAAACCGTCAATACCAGTTTCACAGCAGCGCATGTTCAAAGTGGCCACCTGACCGTCCGTGCCCAGCCAAATCTGTCAGCCCCTGCCACCCGCAAACTAAGACAAGGAAGCCCGGTCAAGATCATCCGGTACGGCGGCTCTTGGGCTCAACTGGAACTGCCTTCGCCAACCAGGGTTTGGGTTTTTGGAAAATATGTCGCGGGTGCGCCCAATGGGCGCATTACTGCAAACCGTGTCCGGGTACGCACGCATCCCACAACCGGTGCCGACTCATCAGTAGTTCTACATCTCGACAAAGGTGCAGCGGTTACGGTGCATGCCCAATCTGGCGATTGGAAACAAATTAGCGCGGGGCACCTACTACAGAACTGGGCACAGCAATCCGGCCTTGCGCTACAAAAACCGGCTACCCAGGACTGGTTGGATACCTTTAATGCCTTGGCAAACCCAGGCCAGACTAGCCGGTCGAATCCCGTATCGACACCTACTGAAGTCGTGGTTGCACCATTCAAAACCGCCTGGGTCACTACTGACAATGCCCCGGTTGTTGGGCGACCGGATGCAGGCGCTCCGGTAGTCAGTCTTTTGGACAAGGGCATAACAGTCAAAGTGATAGGCAGCAAGAACGGCTGGATAATGATAAAGAGCCCTATGGGACTGGACGTGTGGGTCTATGGCAAATTCGTCAAGGAAAGCGGCGGGCGGGCTCACATTAACGATAACCGGGTTCGAATTCGCTCTCTGCCATCAACCGGACCGGACTCAGACGTGCTCGGACTGCTTGACAAGGGGACTGAAGTCGAAGTTATCAGTCGCAAGGGCGACTGGAGCCGTCTACGGGTACTGAACTCAGTTGCGGGATGGATCAAACAAGATCAACTGACGACCCCGGGAGCTATCACTCCCGACTGGCAAAAGCGCTGGGATGTGATTCGTTCTGAAGCGACCCGTTAAAACACGAACACCAGATTCTTCAAAGAATCGTTGGCAACAACCGGGACACCGTCTTCTCGCACTGCTCGCCATCAGCGCTGGCATGCTGCTGAGCTCAACAATACCCGCTTCGGAACTTGAACAAATACAAGCCCTGCTTAAGTCACAGCGCTACAACGAAGCGTTGATATTGATCGAAACCACTATTGACAAAGGAACCAGTGAATCAACCGAGCTACTGTTTGCACGAGCTGATGTGTTTGCCGCTAGCGGACGACACGATGAGGCCGAACAGGCTTACCGCGAGCTAATCACCCGTTATCCAGGGCGTCCAGAACCCTACAATAATCTTGCAAGACTTTATGGCCTGCAGGGCAAGCTGGAACAGGCCGCAGCATTGTTGCGTGCTGGTTTATATACTGACCCCTCTTATCGTATTCTGTTTGATAACCTTTCTCAGGTCTACGCCGAACAGGCCGCACGCGCCTATCGTCATGCGATGAACCCAGACGATTCGCAAGCGGACAAGAAAGAGCCCTTGACTACGCTGGGCGAGCTTTCCAGTGTGCGATTACCGCCCGTAACCCCTTAGTTAACAGGGGAACTGGCCCCTGTTTGGAAAGCCGGGAGCCAACGGGTACACTTGCGCCCTGCCGGATCCCCGAAACCCGACGCGAAGGACACTTATGAAGCGCTTTTCCCGTCGCCTGCTGCTTGCGCTTGTTATAACGATGCCGCCCGGCATGGCACTGGCCGGGGCAACCTCGGATGAGTATGAATCCCGCCTGCTTCGCGCCACTGCGAATATTGTCGCCGGACAATGGTCTGTCGGACTTAAGGTATTAAACGCTCTGACTCAGGATTACCCCGATAGTCGCATTGGGCACCTGTTGCGTTCTGACCTGCTACTTGCCCTTGCCGGGCGAGTAGGCTCACTGCCTGATCTGAGTGATCGTTCATCAGAGGCTCGTGCTCAAGAGCTGCGCGAGCAACTACGTCTCCGATGGCAACATGCCATTGGCAGTCGTGAGATCAAGGCCAACCGGGTCCCAGCGAAACTGGTCAAAGTCTCTTTGGAAAACACGGCAGTGCTTTATGTCGATCTTCCCGCAGCGCGACTCCATGTTTTTCGACAGATTCATGGTGAGCTACAACGACTGGCTGATTTTTACGTCACAGTTGGCCGGCAAGGTTACGGCAAAGAACGTGAGGGAGACCTAAAGACGCCGGTAGGCGTCTACCGGATCAATGGCTATATTCCCGGAAGTCAACTCGATGCCCGTTACGGATCTGGCGCACTGACCACCAATTATCCCAACCCACTCGATCAGCAACTGCGCAGAACCGGTTACGGGATCTGGCTCCACGGGACTGAGCCTGGCTGGATTAACCGCGCGCCGCGTGCGAGCGAAGGATGCATTACATTAAGTAATGCTGATTTTGGGAATCTTTATCGCCTGCTTGGAACCGCCGATGAGTTGCCGATTATCATCGACGATACCCCGGACTGGATTTTTCCGGCAGAGCTGCAACGCCTGCGTGCAAACCTCCTCGCCATCGTTCACGGTGGCCCTCAATTAACTTCACAACAGCAGGTCGAACCTTCCTCTGCAGCTATTACTGTGGATCTCACCAAAATCTCCCGCCACGATCTGCCAGAGGCGCGCGCCAAGGCCGGTGGCCTCGAATTCACCGAAATCTTTATCTACCCCGGACCCAAGACACAACTAGTCACCCGGGCGACAAAGTTCAAGGGGTCAGGAAAAACTGATATCGTGGAGCAGTACTGGGTCAAGGAAGATAACGGGCAATGGCGAATCGCCCTGCAACAGCAGATCCCTGTCATGACCCAACGAAAAATCGCCTCCGAACCTGAGCCCACATCGGCCAAACAGGAATCAGGCGCCTGACCGCGTCTTATCGACAACTATTTCAACAATCTGTTGTCACTCCCATCTTTTTGTGCCCAGGCCAGAACGTACTCGCAGCAGTTGCCTGAATAGCCTTTAATATCCTGATCCTGTTTCGACAAGGTTAGGCCAGACCCCTCCCGCGCGGTAAGCCTGGAGCGCATCAGCGATATAGCGACAGGCTGTTGGTGGGTGAGTGATACTGGCGATATGTGGGGTTAGAAAAATACCCGGATGTGACCAGAAGGGATGATCGATTGGCAGCGGCTCTTGACCAAATACGTCCAGTGCCGCAGCCTGAAGTTGGCCGCTGTCCAGCGCCCAAAGAAGGTCCTGCTCGTTGACTGATTCGCCACGGCCAGCGTTAACCAGGCATGCCTTGGGCGGCAACATCGCAAGCGTCTTCCGGCTAATAATATGCCGGGTCTGCTCAGTCGCTGGAAGCAACATCACCAGTATCATTGTCTGGCACAGAAATGCCTCTACCTGCGCCTCACCATAAAACATCTCTATCGCGTCGTTAGGTTTTGATTGCCGACGGTAACCAATCACATTGTAGTTAAGTAATTGGAGTTGTTTGGCGAGAGCTAAGCCAAGCACGCCCATTCCCATCACCCCCACCGTTGTATCTCGTGCCGGTAACTGAGGCAACTCTTTCCAGACGCATTGGGCCTTCTGGCGCTCATAACAGTGCATCAGGCGGTGAAACCTTAAAACCTGAAATAGGCAGAACTCAACCATGCCTGCCGTGAGCTCTGGCTCCACCATGCGCACAATCGGCACCTTGGCCGGCAACGCTGAACAGGCGAGCAGTGAATCGACTCCTGCTCCGATCGAGAAAATCACCTCGAGGTTCTCCAAGCCGTTAAAAAGTTCTACCGGTGGATTCCACAATAAAGCGCAATTGATTTCCTTGGGATCCCCCACCTGCGGCCACACACGCACCTCAAGCTCTGGCATCGCGCAAGTAAGAGCACTGATCCACTCCGGATCACGCGCATCCGTTTTTAGCAGTATCACGGGGTTGTCTTGTGTCAACATGATCTTCGCCGACCCATATCCTAGTTATCAAGTTGTCGCACCAATCTAGCTTGGTAATCCGTCTTTTGGTAGCAACGCGAAAACTGGACGATTGATAGCCCTATTCAGAACCTTTTATAAAACTACCCACTTCCATTAGAGCAAACTTGCATGAAACCACAGAAACCACAGAAACCACAAAAACCAAGGGGGCTAAAACCTTGAGAATCTCCGCAAACCCTACTAAACTGAGGCATCTACGACGGTTACCACAAACATAATACCAGACCGACGTAATCTGTCGGCACTATAGCCAGGAAGGGAAAATCTCACAAATGAGTGATCAGGATTTCTTTGTCCGCTTCATAAAAGTGCAGAAAAGTTATGACGGCGAAACCCTTGTCGTTAAAAACCTGAATCTGGATATCAAACAGGGGGAATTCATAACTATGCTCGGGCCCTCTGGCTCTGGCAAAACAACCTGCCTGATGATGTTGGCGGGCTTTGAACCGGCCACCCATGGTGAGATTTATCTGGGTAACCAGCCCATCAACGCAGTGCCACCCCATAAACGCGGAATCGGTATGGTCTTTCAGAACTATGCCCTCTTCCCGCATATGACGGTCAATGAGAACCTCGCCTTTCCGCTTGAGGTCCGCAGACTCAACAAGTCCGAAATTGAGTCACGAACCAAGCGCGCACTCGACATGGTACAACTCGGGGCGTTTGGCAACCGTCGTCCGGCCCAACTCTCCGGCGGCCAACAGCAACGGGTAGCCGTTGCCCGGGCTCTGGTGTTTGATCCTGACCTTGTGCTGATGGACGAACCACTGGGCGCACTCGACAAGCAACTGCGTGAGCAGATGCAGTACGAAATTAAACATATTCATGAAAGCCTCGGCGTGACAGTCGTCTACGTAACCCACGACCAGTCCGAGGCACTGACTATGTCGAACCGTATCGCCGTCTTCGATGATGGCGTCATCCAACAATTGGCAGCCCCCAACGACCTGTATGAACGGCCTGAGAACGCATTTGTCGCACAGTTTATCGGCGAGAATAACCGGCTGACGGGGTTCGTGCACAGCCTCGAGGGGAATCACTGCCAGGTCGAACTCGATAACGGCGAGCACGTTCAGGCATTCAAAGTCAACGTTGACGCCGTAGGCGACCGGGCCACACTTTCGCTGCGTCCGGAGCGAGTCGAAGTGAATCCCGAAGTTGGAAAATTTCCCAACTTATTCGAGGCCAAGATAGAGGAATTGATCTATCTGGGTGATCATATCCGTACCCGCGCTTCAGTCTGCGGACATAGCGATTTTATTGTTAAAATCCCTAATGCGTCGCACCATGCGACGTTAAATGAGGGAGACATAGTCAAGTTCGGCTGGTCTATGGAGGACTGCCGGGCACTTGATGTCGTCGAGGTAACTAACTGATGTGCCCCGACGACATGTTTTCTAACGTCATTTTGATGACGACAACCAACCGATAGCGGAGGAACGAGAATGAGTAAGCATCTCTTAGCAACCACCCTGGCCTCGGCAGTGATTGGGGCGGCCCTGGCCGTACCGGCGCACGCCGACGTCACAATCGCCTCGTGGGGCGGCGCTTATACCATGAGCCAACAGAAAGCCTATGCAGATACCTGGTCCGAGGGCACGGCCAACTTTGTCAACTATAACGGCGGTCTTGGCGAGGTACGCACCCAGGTCGAATCGGGCAATGTGACATGGGACATCGTTGATGTCCTGCCACACGAAGCTCGCGTTGGCTGTGATGAAGGCCTCTTCGAAGAACTGCCCCGCGACGTATTCACGCCAGCGGCCGATGGGACCTCGATGGATGACGACATTATGGTGTCCGTACCGAATGACTGCGTGGTACCGCAGATTTTCTGGTCTTACGTCCCCTTCTATCAGGAAGGCACCTTTGATGGCAATGCTGCTGGAAACCCAAAGACTATTGCCGACTTCTTCGATGTCGCGAACTTCCCCGGCAAGCGTGGTATTCACACTTGGGGCAACGCACTGGTCGAGATGGCACTGATGGCCGACGGCGTAGCACCTGGTGACGTTTACTCTGTGTTAGACACCGCTGAAGGCATGGATCGTGCTTTTGCCAAACTCGACACAATCAAGGATCATGCCGTATTCTGGTCCTCAGGCGCCAAACCGCTTGAACTCGTCACCAGTGGTGAGGTATCCATGGCGCTGGCCTACAACGGTCGCATCGGCGCTGCTATGCTTTCAGAGGGCGCGCCCTTTGTAATCAACTGGGATGGGCAGGTTCTTGAAGAGGAATGGCTGGCCATGCTCAAAGGCACACCGAACGCCGACGAAGCGCTTAAATTCCTGATTCATGCCTCTGCCCCTGAACAGCAGGCTGGCCAGGCTAAGTGGATCACCTATGCACCGATGCGCACCTCAGGCATCGGTCTCATCGAAGCTGGTGAGCCTTGGTTCAACACCGGCGTGAACATCATGCCGCTGATGCCCAATGCACCGGCAGCTTTGAGTCAAATGCATTTGTTTGCCGATCCTGACTGGTGGGCGGATAACGGTGACTCGATCTCCGAGCGGTTCACTGCCTGGATGGGTCAGTAAGGCCACTTTAGACAGGTAGTTGTTTTTACAGACTGTGGGGCCGGTCGGTCGGCTGGCCCCTTTTCTGTCACTCCCTGGCTATGATTGTCGGATCTCCCTCGCCGGTCCATGTGAATGACAAATAGTCCCCCGGCGTCGGTCCAGCCTCTGCTGACAGCCGACGGTATACCTCTTAAAACCAGCCTGCAGCGCTCGATGCGCCGCAGCAAACTCCGGGCGATTTTCCTGGTACTGCCACCGCTAATTTTCCTGCTTAGCCTTTTTATCATCCCGATCGGCAACCTGCTGACCCGCAGTACCGACGACACACTGATTAACTATCAGCTGCCGCTGACCTTCGCCATGATCGATCAGTGGGATCGAAAAACACTGCCTGAGGAAAATCTCTTTGAGGCGATATATCTGGACCTTTCGAGCCTGAACAAATACCTGATCAGTGATAATTTCGCTGATTCCGTAGATCCGAATGATCCAGCCTGGAGGGTGCGTATTCCTAAGAAAGGCCCGTATCGTGATGCCATGATCGAAATCGATCCACGCTGGCAATCAGCAAGCACCTGGCTCCCTATTCATGAGATAGCCATGATCGGTGTAAACGCTCAGGGCACCGAAAGAGAGAGAAAAAACAAGGCAAGACGAGTCCAGTTTAAAATCTGCGCATACCTCACGCCTCTCACAAACGCTGACTGCACCAAGCTATACAAAGTATTACAGGTGTGGGACGGCGCCAGCGAACCTGACGAGGCGCTTTTTGAGGCGCTGTATAAGGACCTTCGGTCAGCGAATAAGTTTCTTGTGGGTAAATCCAGCACCCGCATGAACTATGGGAAACCCGGATTTAAGAGTCTGATCAAGAAATCCAGCCGCAAACTCAAAAAGGTCAGTGAGCCGCCGTACCGGGATGCCATGATCAAGGCAGATAAACGTTGGGGTGATGTGGCCTTCTGGCAATCCCTGGTCACGATGCAAGAGCCCCAAACCACAGGCTATTATCTTAATGCCGTGGATCGCAAGTGGAATAAGGACCACGAAATCGAGCTGCAACCCGCGGAACGGCGCGTCTATGTAATGCTTTGGTGGCGAACCTTTCTGGTCAGCCTGATCGTCACTGTAGGCTGCCTGATACTGGCCTATCCGGTCTCCCACCTTCTAGCCACACTGCCCTTGCGATATTCGAATATCCTGATGATCTGCGTGCTGATGCCGTTTTGGACTTCGCTGCTGGTTCGCATTGTTGCCTGGATGGTCATGCTGCAACAGGAAGGGGTAATCAACGACACCCTGGTGATGCTGGGTCTTCCCGATGAAAACCGCCTGCCGATGATGTACAACTTTACCGGCACGGTGATTGTGATGATCCAGATCCTATTGCCGTTTATGATCCTGCCGATCTACAGTGTCATGAAAACCATTCCGCCGAGCTACATGAAAGCCGCGCAGAACCTCGGCGCGCCGCCAGCGCTGGCTTTTTTACGGGTCTATATGCCGCAGACCCTTCCCGGGGTCGGCGCCGGGGTAATACTCGTCTTTATCGTGGCGATCGGGTACTACATCACCCCAGAACTGGTTGGCGGCAAAGACGGACGCCTGATTGGCAACATGGTGGCCTACCACATGCAAAAGTCCCTTAACTGGGGGCTGGCAGCCGCCATGGGCTCAATCTTACTCGCTGGGATTCTGCTCCTGTACTGGATCTACGACAAGATCGTGGGTATCGACAACATGAAACTGGGCTAAGACGATGGCGCTTCCTGCCTATGCAACCCCGGCCCAGCGCCTGTGGCACTATATTTACCTCACGATCTGCGCCTTGGTGCTGTTCTTTCTGGTGATGCCGCTGATTGCCGTGATTCCAATCTCTTTTAGCGTCTCGCCTTTTCTCCAGTTTACTCCGGAGATGCTGCGGCTGGACCCCGAGGCTTTCTCCCTGCGCTGGTATCGGATGATGATGGGCGATTGTTCGGACCCCGGGATCACCACAGTCTGCAGCGATAACTGGAAAACAGGCGCCAAGAACAGCCTGTTTATCGGTGTTATCGCGACGGCGCTGGCGACCACACTGGGCATATTCGCAGCCCTTGGGCTTAGCCGGCCAATCATGCCGTTTCGCAAACTGATCATGGCCATCATGATCTCGCCACTCATCGTGCCGCTGATCATCACCGCGTCGGGCATGTTCTTTTTCTTTGCCAAGCTCAACCTGGTATCCACATACGCCGGGTTGATACTTGCACATACCATTCTGGGCCTTCCGTTTGTCGTAATCACGGTTACAGCGACCCTGGTCGGATTTGATGCCAGCCTCACCCGGGCCGCGGCAAGTTTGGGCGGCGGGCCTGTACGCAATTTTTTCAAAGTGCAGATGCCCCTGATTCTGCCAGGCGTCATTTCCGGGGCCCTGTTCGCCTTCATCACCTCTTTTGATGAAGTCGTTATCGTGCTCTTTATCGGTGGGCCCGATCAGATTACGCTGCCGCGGCAGATGTGGTCGGGGATCCGTCAGGAAATCAGCCCAACTATCCTTTCTGTGGCGACAATACTGGTCATTCTATCAATCTGTCTACTGACCGTAGTCGAACTGCTGCGCCGTCGCAGCGAGCGACTGCGGGGCATACGCCCGGCTTAAATTCCCCGGCAAAATCTCCCAGCAAGCACATGATCCAATCCTCGCAGCCTATCCTGGCGCTTAAGGTCGAAGATCTGCACAAGCGCTTTGGCGCTGTTGAAGTGCTCAAAGGGGTGCACCTTGATGCATCTATTGGTGATGTGATCTCAATGCTGGGAGCATCCGGCTCTGGAAAGAGCACTTTTTTGCGCTGCATTAATCTTCTGGAAACGCCCGATAGCGGTAACATCACGGTACACGGTGAGACTATCGGTATGACTACCGATAAATCCGGGCGACCCATGCCTAGTGACATGGCTCAGGTGATTCGGTTACGTGCGCGCCTGGGCATGGTCTTTCAAAGTTTCAATTTGTGGTCACACATGACCGTGCTGGAGAACGTCACTGAGGCACTGATACACGTGCTAAAGATGCCAAAGCCAGACGCCCTCGACCGCGCCCAGGCAACGCTGGACAAAGTAGGCATGTACGACCGCCAGGATTACTATCCAGCTCATATCTCTGGTGGTCAGCAGCAGCGCACCGCGATCGCCCGGGCTTTAGCCATGGAGCCCGATTTAATGCTCTTTGACGAACCAACCTCCGCGCTCGACCCGGAACTGGTAGGTGAAGTCCTCAAAGTGATGCGGGCCCTGGCGGACGAGGGACGAACCATGATCGTAGTGACTCATGAAATCGGTTTTGCCCGCGATGTATCGAACAAGGTAATTTTCCTGCATGAGGGAGCGATTGAATCTGAAGGGATCCCGGCCGATATGTTTGGCAACCCAGAATCGGCGCGTTTTCGCCAATTTCTGTCGAACACACTACATTAGCCGGAGACAGACACGAAACAGCGGCTCGGTGTACCATTACCACACTGGAATTTCCAACAACTAAAGGGAGAAGAGAGATGATCAAGAAAAAACTAACAGCACTGGGGCTGGCTGGCGTGCTGGCGCTGGCAAGCGGCATTGCCAGCGCCGGTGACCCGTTGCGGGTTGGCGTTGAAGGCGCCTACCCACCGTTCTCTTGGAAAGAGGCTGACGGCTCGTTGAAAGGCTTTGACATTGATTTCGCAATAGAAGTCTGCAAAAGACTTAATCGAGAGTGCGTACTGGTTGAGCAGGAATGGGATGGGATGATTCCCGCCCTGCTGGCAAAAAAGTTCGATACGATTATTGCCTCCATGTCGATTACCGAGGAACGAAAAAAGAAGATCGATTTCACCATCAAGTACTACAACACCCCGGCTAAGTTGGTCTCCAAGGCGAACCCAGGGTTTGAAGGCACCGCTGACGGTCTCAAAGGGAAACGCCTGGGCGTACAGCGGGCAACAACTCACCAGTGTTCTGCTGAAAAGCTTTATCCTGGAGCCGAGCTGGTCCTATATGGAACACAAGAAGAAGTCTGGCAGGATCTGGCATCAGGCCGACTCGACGCCCAGTTGTCTGACTCACTTCAGGCATACGAGGGTTTCCTGGCTCTGGATGCAGGCAAGGGTTTTGATTTTCTGGGCGATGCCATTGACGACGTTGAGTGCCAAGGAGTAGGGGCAGGTTTTGCAGTTCGTAAGCAAGACTCCGCACTGCGTGATGCGCTTAGCCAGATCATCCTGGATATACGGGCTGATGGCACCTACAAAGCGATGAACGACGCTTACTTCGCGGTTGATATTTACGGTGGTTGAGTTGATCTACTAACCCTCATCCGATCTGAACGGGCCCCCAGCGGGCCCGTTCATTTTTCAATCCAAAAATGGATTCCGTCTGGGAGTACCGCAACCTGCTGTTGTCTGGCGCAGCCGTAACGGTACAGTTGGCGCTGGCCTCGCTGACGCTCTCTGTGTTTCTCGGCCTCATTGGCGCTTCGGCCAAGCTCGCTGTTAACCCAATATTCCGGCGTACCGCCAACATTTACACCACACTGGTACGTGGGGTGCCGGACCTGGTGCTGATGATGCTGCTGTTTTACGGCGGACAGCAGGTTGTCAATGATCTGGGCGGCGCAACAGGCTGGTGGGATTATGTCGAGATCAACCAGTTTATCGCTGGCGTCTGGTCTATCGGCTTTGTCTTCGGGGCCTACATGACTGAGACCTTCCGTGGCGCGATCCTCGCAATACCCCGCGGTCAGATCGAAGCCGGCATCTCCTGCGGCATGACGCCACTGTTGATTTTCCGACGCATCACCTGGCCGCAGATGGTACGCCATGCCCTGCCCTCTTTTACCAACAACTGGCTGGTGCTGATTAAGGCCACAGCACTGGTTTCCGTGATCGGCCTGCATGATCTTGTCTGGAACGCATCTACCGCTGGACGTTCCGTGCGCGAACCTTTCTCCTTCATGTTCGCGGTATTGATCATCTACCTCATTCTTACCGCCTGCTCGGACGTGGGCCTTCGCTGGCTGGACCGGCGCTACAACGTTGGAGTCGACCGGGCTTAATGGCAATGGCAGAGCAAGAACGGACTTTCTTCGAGTATCTCGTTTATATCAGTGAGAACCATTCACCACTGGACTTCATGCTGGTGGCTGACCATATAGACAAATTCTTTTTTGGCACGCTGCTGACTCTTGAGATCACTATCCTATCGCTGTTCATCGGGGGCGTTATGGCCGTGCCGCTGGCCATCGCCCGGGCTTACCGCACTCCATGGTTCAACGGTCCTATCTGGGGCTTTACTTATTTCTTTCGTGGTACACCACTGCTGGTTCAGACCTATCTGGTCTATTACGGCCTTGCCCAATTTGACTTCGTTCGTGAGAGCTTTCTGTGGGGGCCGATCCTATCCAACGCCTGGTGGTGTGCACTGATCACCTTCAGTCTCAATACCGCTGGTTACACCACCGAGTTTTTGCGCGGTGCCATTGAAAATACGCCCAAGGGAGAGATCGAAGCCGCCCGGGCCTGCGGTATGTCACAGTCCCGGATGATGTGGCGAATTGTATTGCCCAGTGCGTTCCGTCGGGCCCTGCCTGCCTATTCCAACGAGGTGATCTTCATGCTGCACAGCTCGGTTGTGCTCAGCACTATTACCCTTCAGGACATTCTCGGCGTGGGGCGCTGGCTGAACGGCCGCTACTACCTGGCCTATGAAGGCTTTGTCACTGCCATGGTCTTTTACATGGTGCTGGTATTTTTTATCAGCACTGGATTCAGGCTCTGGGAGAAGCACTGGCTGGGTCACTTGCGACCCCGTGATATTGCTGATGCCTGAGGTGTAAATCAAAAATATTGCCTTAACCGTATGCCCTTACCTTACCGTCAACTTGCCAGACTCCGAGATGCCAGCGACCCTTAAACTCGCCCAGATGCTGATCCGCCGACCCTCACTGACGCCAGCTGATGGGGGCTGCCAGGATCTGATTTCGGGTGCGCTTACACCGTATGGTTTTGAGCCGGAGGTCATGAACTTCGGGTCGGTACGCAATCTGTGGCTGCGTCGCGGCTCAGCATCACCGCTATTCGTTTTTGCCGGACATACCGATGTGGTGCCCACGGGTCCAGAAGAAAGCTGGCGTTACCCACCTTTCGAGGGCAAAGTGGTTGACGGCACACTCCACGGCCGTGGTGCTGCCGATATGAAAGGCAGCCTGGCGGCAATGGTTACTGCCTGCCAGAGGTTCACCGAGCTAAACCCGGATCACAGTGGCTCGATCGCGCTACTTCTGACCAGTGACGAGGAAGGTCCAGCGGTGGACGGCACCGTCCGCGTTATCGAGACCTTGAGTGCCCGAGGTGAAACAATCGACTGGTGCCTGGTCGGTGAACCCACCAGTTCGCAGCATCTTGGAGATACCATCAAAAACGGGCGCCGGGGATCTCTGGGGGGCACCTTGACGGTGCGCGGCATCCAGGGCCATGTGGCTTATCCGCATCTGGCCGACAACCCCCTGCACCGGTTGGTCAACATCATTACCCAACTCGCGGGATATCGCTGGGACGAGGGTAACGAATTCTTCGCGGCGACCAGCTTTCAGGTTTCCAACCTCGCCGGAGGTACTGGCGCCAGTAACATTATTCCCGGCGAGGCCCAGGCCCGATTCAATCTACGGCACTGTCCCGACACCAGTGCCCAGTCGATTCGTGAAACCATTGACTCAATCTGCGCAGCACACGCGAAGGATTTCAACATCGACTGGGATCCCCTGGGTCTACCCTATCAGACCCTGTCGGGGGAATTAGTCAACGCGACTCGAAACGCCATTGCCGAAGTCGTCGACATTCAGCCGACTCTTTCGACTGACGGTGGCACCTCAGACGGACGTTTCATCGCACCCACCGGAGCGCAGGTTATAGAGCTGGGACCGATTAACCGCACTATCCACCAAGTCGATGAAGCCGTAAGTATCGAAGATCTGGAACACCTTTCGCAAATCTACCAACAGATACTCAAACACCTGCTTTCCTGAATGATCTCCAACGCGTGGCACTGCATTACCAAACGGTAATACTTTGTTTAGCTTGCGGTAATGGGGGCCCGCTTAAGGTGCCCTGGAACCTAGCAACCACACTCAGGGAGGTACCCTCATGCTACAACAACGAACGCTGCGACAACTCGCACCCCAGGTCACAGCCGTGGCCCTCGCCACCATAGCCACCGCCAGCGCAGTACTGTACGCAGGGCGAACCGCCACGGCACTGCCACAAAGCGCCGACGCAGTAATGACTGCCCCAGGCGGGCCGGGTTCCGGTTTTGCAGACCTGGTCGAGTCCGTGCGACCCGCCGTCGTTAATATTTCAATCCGCACGGTACAAAATATTTCGACACGTCCAGACAATGACAATTCTGAGAACTCGTTTTCACGACGGCGTGGTCAGGAATTTGGCTTTGGTGGGCAACCGCAGATGCGTGAATTCATGGAACGGTTTTTCGGCGAAGCAATGCCCAATCAGCCGCGTGGCCCGATGGAGAGCCGCTCACTGGGATCCGGGTTTATTATTGATGCTGCAGGCCTTGTAGTCACTAATCATCACGTTATCGGCGATGCTGACGAGATTGAGGTCATACTGGAAGATGGTCGTGTCTTTCCCGCCACGGTTCGTGGCAGCGACAAGCGCACCGACCTCGCCTTGCTGGAAATCGATGCCAACGAGCCGTTGCCTTTTGTTTCATTTGGCGATTCTGACCACGCCCGTGTTGGCGATTGGGTGATTGCGATTGGCAATCCCTTTGGCCTCGGAGGCACTACGACCTCCGGGATCGTTTCCGCACGAGGACGCGACATCAACAACGGGCCGTATGTTGATTACATTCAGATCGATGCCTCTATCAACCGGGGTAATTCGGGAGGGCCACTTTTCAATAATGCAGGAGAGGTCATTGGTGTCAACACGGTGATTTTTTCACCCAACGGCGGCAGTGTTGGAATCGGTTTTGCGATTCCCGCATCTCTCGCACAGAACGTTATCAGTCAGTTGCGTGATAGCGGACAGGTTGCACGGGCATGGCTCGGCGTCGAAATACAGACGGTGGGACCCGACATCGCCCACAGCCTCGGTCTTGACGAACCCCATGGCGCACTGGTATCGCGCATCAGTCCCGACAGCCCGGCCAGCCGCAGTGATCTTCACACCGGCGACGTTATTGTGAGTCTCAATAACGAGCCGGTAAAACGGATGCGCCACTTGCCACGCCTGATAGCGGGAACCCCCACGGGCCAGCCTGTGTCACTCGGGGTTTGGCGATCTGGCCAGGAAATGATAGTAACGGCAACCCTGGAGCCACTTAAGGGTTCACGCCAGGCCGTCAATCAACAAGAGCGAGAACCTACCCGCAAGCTGGGCCTGAAACTATCGATGCTCGACGAGGCCAATCGGCAACGACTCGGCAATGGCGGCAATGGCGTTCTGATCCAGGACGTAGCACGGCAAAGCCCCGCGGCCCATAAGGGGCTACGCCCAGGGGATATCATTTTGAAAGTAGGTGAAAAGCCAGTGGGCACACCTCAAGATGTCCTCAATCAGGTCGATCTCGCTCGCGCCGATGAACAAAACAAGGCAATTCTGCTACTGGTAGAGCGCAACGGTGACCAACGTTACGTCGCTATCAAGGTGGGTTAGCCTACCCTTTTGAGTCACTGGCCGAGGGATTCCCCTCGGCCAGTACTGCTCGGTTAGAATTTCTGAACCGATTCCTCAGACCGTGAAATTGTTATCTTGCGTATCCTGCTGATAGAGGACGACCCCGAAGCGGCGCGCTACGTTTCCCGCGGCCTGCGGGAAGCCGGTCACGTGACAGATACCGCG
>CAJWEF010000011.1 GCA_913031305.1 uncultured Acidiferrobacteraceae bacterium | reverse complement strand
ACCGCGGGTACTTGAAAGGCGCCAGCCGCTCTTTGACAAAAGCCTGTAGTTCGCTGACCAGAGTCGCAGATGCTGTTACACCCTCCTGCAGCACCACCACTGCCTTTGGTTTGACCAACCCCTGTTCGTCCTGTTTACCAACGACCGCTACCTCCAGCACCCGGCTCTCACAAAGCAGTGCACTTTCGACCTCGAAAGGTGATACCCAGATACCCCCCACTTTGAGCATGTCATCGGTACGACCACAGTAACGGTAGTAGCCATCATCATCGAGAAAATACTTGTCACCCGAGCGGGTCCACTCGCCCTGGAAGGTGTTGAGACTCTTATCGCGCTGGTTCCAATAGCACGAGGCGCTTGAGGGGCCGCGGACCAGTAACTCGCCAATTTCACCTGCGGCAACCTCGGCGTCAGACTCATCCACGATTCGTAGTTCATAGCCCGGTACCGCTTTGCCAGTACTCCCATAATGAATATCATCGGGCCGATTGCTCAGGAAAATATGTAGCATCTCGGTGCTGCCTAACCCATCGAGTATCGGCACCTGGAAACGCCGCTCCCATTCGTGGCTGACCTCTTCTGGCAAGGCCTCGCCCGCCGAAACACACAGACGCAGTTGATCGGATACGCAGCTCTGGTCGTAGCCGGGCTCTGCAAGGATGGCGCCATACAAAGTGGGTACGCCGTAGAAAATAGTAGCGGCGGACTGCTTCAGACGATTCAAAACCACATCCGGCGTCGGCCGTGCTGCCAGCAGCACTGCAGTAGCGCCCACGTGCAACGGAAAGGACATCGCGTTGCCAAGCCCATAGGCGAAGAATAGTTTTGCCGCCGAGAACACCAGGTCGTCTTCACCGATACCCAACACACCCTTGCCGTAGAGATGCGCCGTCTGTACCAGGTCCGAATGGCGGTGGACCGCCCCCTTGGGAGTGCCGGTAGATCCTGAGGTGTAGAGCCAGAATGCCGTGTCATCGCAGGTGGTCTGTGCGGGATGAGTCACAACCGGGCCCGTAGCCAAAAGATCATCCAGAACTGGGTGATCACCAGCGCTGCCACCAGCCACAATCACCTGTTCGAGAAAGGCATGCTGTGTCAGATGCCCGGCAAACTGATCGTACAGTGCCGAACTAACCACCAGTGCGCGGGCCCGACTGTCCTCAAGCATATACGTATAGTCCGCAGCAGTCAGTAGCGTGTTGACCGGAACCGGCACCAGCCCAGCTTTGATCGCCCCCCAAAATACCGCGGGAAAATCGATAGTATCGAGCAGACACAACAGCACCCGCTGTTCAGGCTCCAACCCAAGTTGCAACAGTGCACCGGCAGCGCGGTTGACCTTCTCGGCCAATTCAGCATAGGTATAACTGCCCTGATCATCGATCAGGGCAATCTTATCGGCGCGGCCTTCATCAAGATGGCGATCAATAAAATGGGTAGCCGCGTTGTACGTCCGCGGCAACTCCAGCGGGGATAATGTGCTGCTACTCATGTCCTTACTCCTTTATTCGGTTTCACCCACCCGCGAATCCTGATATGAGCTGTGCAATCTATTCGGGAATGACCGCAGTAGCCTCGATCTCGACCTTGCCCCCTTCCTCAACCAAACCAGCCACTTCAACCAGGGACATGGCTGGATAGTGTAGCCCGATCACACGACGGTAAGCCTCACCAACGGCCGGGGACTGCGCCAGGTATTCCTGCTTATCGGTGACGTACCAGGTCATTCGGGTAATGTGTTCGGGCAATGCGCCCGCCTCTGTCAGCACCGCTACCACGTTCTTCAGCGCCTGCTCGACCTGGTCACTAAAACGCTCACTGAGAAATGTCTCGGTCTCGTCCCAACCCACCTGGCCGGCAATGAACAATAACTGACCCTGGGCCAGCACGCCGTTGGCGTAACCTTTTGGCCGAGGCCATCCGGGAGGCTGTACAGTCTTCATACACTCGACTCCTGCTTGTTGGTATTCTTCAGATAAGGTTTCATAGCCCGGCGAACGTCCTGCGGAATCGGGATCGCCGCCACCGGCTCGGCCAAGGTCACCCAAACCATGGTCAATTGCGCACCGACACACAGTTCACCCCGGTGACTGCCCTCAAGCACCACCGTAAACGAGCAGCGGCCGAGCTTTAGCACCCCAAGCTCGAAGGTGATCTGGTCCCCGAGATGGTTCGCCCGGCGGAAACGACACTCGCTGTCGACGAGCGGAATACCGTTACCCCACTCTTGGTGCAAACGATGGAACGGGCAACCTAAAGCCTCGTCGAACCATTGCTCGACGACTTGGTTAAACATCTCGAAATATCGGGGGTAAAAGACGATTCGTGCCCAGTCAACGTGCTGGAAACTAACGCTGATATTGGTGGTGTATTCCACTGGGAATTCCTCTACAGCCCATTAATCCTGGCCGCTGTTAGCTCTAGGTCAACTTCTGGCGAGATCATGTATTTTAAACTCCGACTCGAGCGAGCTGAGCTCGCATGTCGCCTCCACGCTAGATTCATCGTATGGATCTCGCTCACCCCGATAGAGAACCCCAACAAAAAAGTTATCATCGGTCATAAGTCGCTTGGCGGCCCTGACCGGATCCGTGGTTGCCTCCACTGGAGCCGGACGTACCATTTTTTTCCACTTTCGCTGCTCGGGTTGAAAAGTAAGGCACGGGCTTAATACCTGCACGAAAGAAAAACCTGGATGACGAATCGCCTCGACCAGGACATCAGCTGTGCCCCCGGGGTCACTGCTGCTGGCGCGGGCAAGGAAATTTGCACCCGAGCCTAGCGCCAGTACCAAGGGAAGAAAAGGATTCATACCCGGGCCGCCCGGGGTCAACTGACTGAGATCCCAATCCGTTTCGGTCGTGGGGGAGGCCTGGCCCTTGGTCATGCCATAGACCTGATTATCCATAACGATGTAGGTGAGATCAGCGTTGCGTCGACAGGCATGTAGAAAATGATTTCCGCCAATGGCAAAGCCATCACCATCGCCACCGGCTACCAGTACTGTCAGTTCGGGACGCGCCAGTTTAAGCCCGGTGGCAAGTGGTAATGCGCGACCATGGACACCATGAAAGCCATAAGAATTGAGGTAGGCAGGTATCCGCGAAGAACAGCCGATACCCGAAACAACAGCCACCTCCTCTGGGGGAACCTGCAATAGTGTCAGTGCGCGGGATATGGAGGCCAGCACACCAAAATCGCCACAGCCTGGACACCAGATAGGTTTGACACCGGACTTATAGCTTTTTGTCGAAAATGCCTGGCTCGACTCGCCCTTCATGACAAGTTCCATTGTTGTAGTTGGGCGGCAATCTCGGCCGCAAGAATCGGCACAGGTCCGGGACGACAAAAGGATCTCGTCGGAGCCGGCAGATCGTAACAGGACCTGAGATAGCGGTAGAACTGACCACCATGGCTTTGCTCCACTACCAGAATACCTTTTACCCCGTATAGCACCTTGGCCATAGGCCCGGGCTGTTCCGGTGCCAGCAACCGCAATGCGATAAGCCGCAAACCTCCATCGAACTCATGTGAACGTGCGAGTAGCTCTCGTGCGGCACCAGTCGGCGCACCCCAGGTAATGATGGCAGTCGAACCTTCGCCCTGGATATCAGCCCAGTAATCGCCATAGTCAAAGCTGGTCAGTTTGCCGCGTCGCTTTTCCAGTTGGCGCAGGTGGTCACCGGCGCGTACCGACGGAATACCAGATTCGTCGTGCTCCAGACCTTCAGCTGTGTACTGACCACCAGGCATCCCTGGTAACGTCATGGGTGACACCCCATCGGGCGTCAGCTGGTAGCGTTGGTATGCTCCATCAGCCTGGTCCGGAACCTTGCGTACTGCCTTTTGTTCGCGGATTGGGGGCTTGTCGTCTACCGTGCGTGTCTGACCCAGAGCCTGGCTCGAGAGTACGATCGCCGGCGCCTGTAACCGCTCAGAAAGTTCTACAGCCCAATACACGGCATCAAGGCAATCATTGACTGAGGTCGGGGCGATTACCAAGTGTGGTGCATCACCCGGCAGCCCGTACAACGCAATATTGAGGTCGCTCTGCTCGGACTTGGTGGGTATGCCTGTTGCGGGCCCACCGCGCATGACATCGATGACAACGATGGGTATTTCGGCGGCAACCGCAAGTCCAATCGACTCCATCATCAGTGCCAAACCCGGTCCCGATGTCGCAGTGATCGCAGGCACCCCACCGAAAGAGGCTCCTATGATCTGGTTTACCGCCGCCAGTTCATCCTCCGCCTGAACGAACTCTCCTCCGAGTTTCGGCAGGGCCAGCGCCAGGTATTCCAAGACTTCGGTAGCCGGGGTGATGGGATAACCTGCAGCGAAGCGCACGCCACAGCGCAACGCCCCCAGTGCCGCCGCCTGGTTGCCAGTGATGGACCAGCGTTCGGAACAGGATGTGGTCGGGGCCGGAGGCAGGTCCAGGCGGTTGACGGACAATGCCGCGAGGATCCCGGCATCGACCCCCGCCATGCCGATGGTAAATCGCCGGTCGCCATGAAAAGTTTTCTCCAGCGTGAACTTGATGGATTCGCGAGTCAGTCCAGCCAACTGCACGACAATACCCAAGACAACCATATTCACGCGTGCACCGCCGGCGTTCGCTGCCAGCTCTTTGAAAGGTATTGCCAGGCACTGTGCCCCGCTGTCACGGATACTGTCGGGCGCTTCTCCTTGTTCTGGATCACTGATAACCACACTATGCCCGTTAAGCACTATCTCATCGGCAAAACGGTCAATATTTTTCCAGTCAAGCGCCACGAGCAGGTCACAGTGGCTAGGATCTGACTGAATCGGCTGTGGTGACAGGCAGACCGTGGCCGCAACCTCGCCGCCACGGATCTGCGGGCCACTGGACCTGGCCATGCGCGCGTACCAGCCGATCGACCCGGCCGCCTCCAACAGGGTGTTGCCAACGGTTACCACCCCCGCACCGCCGCTGCCGGCCACAGTGATCGATAGTCTTTCCGGGGTCATGGGTTGGGGGGGTTACTCGTAACAGGCACTATCTTGCAATCTGGCAATTTTATGAACTATAGTACACATAATTACTTTACGTGTATAGATAAAATGGTATCAGTAACAACACCATATTCCAGCGTCTGAGCCGAATCCTGGTGTATACACCTGGGTCCAGACGCCTTTTCCCGAGAGTTCAACCATAATGACCAATACTCCATACAGCTGGGTTTTTTCCGGCGCTGACGAACCACTACAGCGCAGAGCGCTGACGCTGCCTCCACCCCCACCCGGGCACGTCACCATCGAAATCGCCGGCTGCGGCGTATGCCATACGGATCTGGGCTTTTACTACGATGGTGTCAAGACCAATCAGGCGCTGCCGCTCGTACTGGGCCACGAGATCAGCGGCCATGTCATTGCCACCGGCGATGAGGCGACATATTGGCTGGGCCGGCCAGTCATCGTACCCGCCGTGATCCCCTGCGGCGAATGCGACCTGTGCAGTCAAGGTAAAGAAACTATCTGCCGGGCTCAACAGATGCCCGGCAATGACATCGACGGGGGGTTTGCCAGTCATATTCAGGTCCCGGCCAACGGCCTGTGCGAAGTAGATCTGAGTCGACTGGAAAAGACCAGCCTGACCCTGGCTGATCTTGCAGTTGTGGCGGACGCGGTAACCACCCCTTATCAGGCCGCACTGCAGGCGCAGGTGCAGGCCGGCGATCTTGCAATAGTCATCGGCGCAGGGGGCATCGGCGGTTACGCAGTTCAGATCGCCAACGCCCTGGGCGCTCAGGTGGTCGCAGTCGATATCGATGCTACCAAACTCGAACTGCTTGCAGACCATGGTGCAGCACTGACGGTAGACGCCCGCGAGGTAGAGGGCCGTGACCTGAAAAAACTTATCCGCAACTTTGCACGGGAACGGGACCTGGCCGACACGGGATGGAAAATATTTGAGTGCTCGGGCACCGGCGCCGGACAGCAAAGCGCCTTTGGCCTACTTAACCACGGTGCGACCCTCGCGGTGGTCGGTTTCACCATGGAAAAGTCGTCGTTGCGCCTTTCCAACCTCATGGCCTTTCATGCCAGGGCGCTAGGCAACTGGGGCTGCCCGCCCTCGCTGTACCCTGCCGCCCTCGACCTTATCCTTACCGGGCAAGTCGCACTTGGCCCATTTGTAGAACAACGCCCGCTTGATGAGATCAACGAGGTTTTTCAAGCAGTCCATGACCATAGCCTGGGTCGCCGGGCAATACTGATTCCCTGAATTGAGGTAGAAAAAAATGAACGACACGATTGAATCTATCGTTGCCAGAACAGCTCCTGAGGTCCTGGTCGATCACGCCCTTGCCGGCGACAAAGCCGCTGCCGGTGTGATCTTCGAGAAGCGCCCGGCGACGACTCTGGATGGAACTACGGCCGAGGGTCTGTACAACGCCTGGATTACCCTGGACAACCCGTCCCAGTACAACTCTTACACCACCGAGATGGTGAAAGGTGTTATCCACGCCTTCGGCCGGGCCTCCACCTCCCGAGATGTCAACGCAGTGGTATTCACCGGTACCGGCGACAAGGCTTTCTGTACCGGCGGCAACACAAAGGAGTACGCCGAGTACTACGCAGGTAACCCGCAGGAATACCGGCAATACATGCGCCTTTTTAATGACATGGTCTCGGCGATTCTCGGCTGTGATAAGCCGGTCATCTGCCGCGTCAACGGTATGCGCATCGGTGGTGGGCAGGAGATCGGTATGGCCTGTGACTTTTCCGTAAGCCAGGATCTCGCCCTGTTCGGGCAGGCCGGCCCCAAGCACGGCTCGGCCGCTATCGGCGGCTCAACCGACTTTCTGCCGGTCATGATCGGTTGTGAACAGGCAATGGTTTCAGGCACCCTGTGCGAACCATTTTCGGCGCACAAGGCCTATCGCCTGGGAATCTGCTGCGAGGTCGTACCGGCGCTCAAGGTTGATGGTGAATTTCGGCCCAATCCCATGGTAATCACCGACCGTATGCTGGACGAATTCGGCCAGGTGGTTCACGGCGAATTCCTTCAGGGTGAGGCCCGGGAACAGGCCAAGCAGGTGCTCAAATCGGGACAAGTGGACCTGACACTGCTGGACCAGAGGGTCGAACAGCTTTGCGCAAAACTACTGCTTACCTTCCCCGAGTGCATGACCAAGAGTGTCGAGGAACTGCGCAAACCCAAGCTGCAGGCATGGAACCGCAATAAAGAGAACTCAAGGGCCTGGCTCGCGCTGAACATGATGAACGAAGCCCGGACGGGTTTTCGCGCTTTTAACGAGGGCACCCGGGAAACCGGCCGGGAAATTGATTTCGTCGCACTGCGCCGGGCACTGGCCAAGGGCGCACCCTGGACGGTGGAACTGATCGAAAGCCTGATGCCAGGCCAAGGGAAATGACCACATCTCCAGTCAAGGTTTCACTGGAGCGCGATGCTGCCCTGCTGACGCTGACTCTCGCCCGACCCAAAAGCAACATCATCGACCGCTCTATGGTCGAGGCCCTGCAAACTGCGCTCGACCAGCATGCCGACGAGCCAACCCTGCACGCCATCCTGCTCACAGCTGAAGGCCCGCACTTCAGTTTCGGTGCCAGTGTCGAAGAACACCTACCAGGTGAATGTGAACAGATGCTTAAGTCTTTGCATCAACTGGTACTGACTTTGCTCGATTCACCGACACCGGTGCTGGCCGCTGTTCAGGGGCAGTGCCTGGGCGGGGGCCTGGAGCTTGCCTGCGCCGCGCACCTGTTGTTCGCCTCCCCGGATGCCGCTCTGGGTCAGCCCGAGATCCAGCTTGCGGTGTTCGCACCAGCTGCGTCCTGCCTGCTTCCCGAACTGATTGGCCCCGCGGCTGCCAGCGATCTGTTACTCTCTGGCCGCACCATCAGTGGCATTGAAGCGCAGGCCTGTGGACTGGTGAGCGCACTGGATGACGACCCGGCTGCGTTGGCCCTGGCCTATTTTGACAGGCACCTGGCTCCACGCAGTGCCGCGAGTCTGCGGCTCGCCACCCGTGCGCTGCGCGCCGACCTTGCGAGCCGAGTCAGAATCCGCCTGGCTGCGGTGGAAAAATTGTATCTGGATGAACTCATGACAAGCCATGATGCTGTTGAAGGGCTAGAGGCATTTTTGCAAAAGCGAGCACCACGATGGCAACACCGCTAGATTCCTGTTCCCGGGTTTGCGCCCTCGACAAGCATAGTGGCGATCATGAACACGCTGTTTGATTTCAGGGATACCACTGCGATAGTCACTGCGATAGTCACCGCGAGCAGTCGCAGTATCGGTGGAGAAATCGCAGCCCAGTTGCAACACTGCGACAGTTTCGCGCATATCTTCGACCATGAACCCAGCACTAGCACAGTCAGCACTAACATCGAATGGCGCCAGGTCGATGTCCGCGATCCGGATTCAGTGGCTGACACCAGCGCCTCTTTGCCCGATGACACTACCCTGCTGGTCAATAACGCCGGCATTATCCGTGACCGCGCCCTGACAGAAATGAGCGATGGCGCACTTTCCGAGACCGCGCTGGATTGCCTGCCCGAGCCGGCCGGCGTGGCCCGCACCGTGTTATTCCTACTCTCCGACGCGGTCCGTATGATCACCGGTGAAGTACTGCACGTCGATAGCGGCCAGCACATCTAGTCCACACTGACAAGAACTCCGCCGGTGGCCTTCACCATCTCCTCAGACAACGCCGGGCGTGAAGAGGCCTTTCTCGCCCGTCTCGGCCAACGAATTCGCAATCTGCGGCTGCGTATGGGCATAACCCGCGCACAGTTGTCCGACTACTCGGAGATCTCAACCCGCTACCTCGCGCAAATCGAAACGGGTAAGGGCAACCCTTCGATCAGGCGTTTGCGGCAACTGGCCTCGGCGATGCAGGTGCCGTTGTCCGAACTGGTCAGTACCGAGCAATTGCAGGACCGCGAACGCAGCCTGCTGTTAGAACGACTGGGTGCGCTTGACCCCGGACAGTTGCGTCAGGTCAGCGACTTCATTGAACACGACATAGACGGTCATCTGCACAAGCAAGGAGGCTTCGCCCTGCTCGGTGTGCGCGGCGCTGGTAAGAGCACTCTGGGACTAACTCTGGCTGAAAAAATCGACCGACCCTTTATCCGCTTGACTGAAGAAACAGAAAAAGATGCAGGCATGTCTGCCGACGAAATCCATGCACTGTCGGGCCAGGCAGCCTATCGGCGTGTGGAACAGCGCGCCTTGCAACGCATTCGTCAACAGCACGAAGGCATCATCCTTGAGGCCGGCGGCGGCATCATCAACGATCCGGTAAGCTTCAGTTATCTGCTTACCCACTACGTTACTATCTGGCTTCAGGCCCGCCCGGAAGATCATATGCAGCGGGTTCTGGCGCAAAAAGATTTTCGTCCTATGGACGGCAACCCCGAGGCACTCGCTGACCTGACAGAGATGCTGAACGAACGCGAGCCCTATTACCGCCAGGCTGACGCCATAATCAATACCAGCGAACTGTCGGAGCCAGACTGTATCCACCAATTGCTTCAGATTATTCGCCGTCAGCGAAAAGCCATGACCAAGGAATAATGATGGATACCCGTGAGCGAGTTACACGCTTGTGCGATCGCCTGCACGACCAACCACAATTTGCTACCCAGGGTGGCACACTGTTTGTCGATCTTGAGCGGCATGAAACCTGTCGTTATTTTTTGCCACGGGAGATCTTTGAGAACTACCTGGGAGGCCGTGGCGCGAACATGGCACTGCTGTACAACCTGCTCCCGGAAGGGTTGGATCCGCTGGACCCACAGGTTCCACTGATCTTCGGCGCCGGAGTGCTGACCTCGCTAATCCCCGGAGCACCCCGCGGCAACGTCAGTGGGGTGGCTCCAGACAGTGACGCCATACTTGACAGCAACGCCGGTGATTACTTCCCGTCGTTTATGCGCCGCCATGGTATTGACCATATTGTGCTCTACGGCCGCTCACCGGGATGGACCGTGCTGAAACTGGGCCAGGGTACGACCGAGTTTCTGGATGGAGAGTGCTACCAAGGCATGGATAACATTGCCCTGACAACAGCGATCGAAGGGGACTTCGCCTGCCAGGAAGGCCGCGATATGGCGATGGCCCGGATCACCCGGGCAGGTGAGAACCTGGTCTTATGCGCAGGAATTATGGCCGGACCGAAGTCCATCTGGGCGCGCGGAGGGGGCGGTGCCAAAATGGGGGCCCTGGGCCTCAAGGCAATCCTGATCCTGGGCCGCCCACCCGCTTGGCCGATGGACGATGACTACCGGGCCGCGAGCAAAGCGATCGGCCGCAAGATTCTCAGTACCAGCGTGACACGCAAAGTACTGAAGACAGTTGGTACCCCATTTCTCTACAAGCCAAGCCGGTTGCTGGGCGCGTTGGGCGTTCGCAACAACCAGCAGACCGGTTGGCGGGAAACGCTTGACGCGGAGCACTTCGATACTTACCGCGATGGCATGGCTGGTTGCTACAAATGCCCGGTGCACTGTCGTGCCCGCAACCGCCTGCCGACAGTTCCCGACGCAACTGATAACGAAACGAACGAGGATAACTGGTTACATGGTGATGGCCCGGAATATGTCACGCTCGGCAAGTTCGGGCCGGGCCTGGGTATTGACCAACCGCAACAGGTCGTCCGATTCAACAATATGCTCAACGACCTCGGCCTGGACTCAGCCAGCACCGGAAGTGCCATTGCCTGGGCCATGGAACTGTACCAGCGTGACCTGCTGACTACCGCGGATACTGGCGGCCTCGAACTGAATTGGGGTGACGCTGAACTGATTGAGCACCTGCTACTCTTGATCGCCGAGCGCAACGGTTTTGGCGATACTCTGGCCGACTCAGGTAAAGCGGTGGCGCACGGAAAATATCCATCTGCAGCGCTGGATTACCGCATGGCATCGAAGGGCCTGTTCCAGTCAGATCCCCATGATGCGCGCATCATCAAAGCTTTCGCGCTCGGGCTGGCGGTTGCAACCCGCGGCATGGATCACCTGCGCAACCGGGTCACACTTGAGATCAATGCGCGAATCAATGACGACCCACAGTTCAAGCAGGCATTGTACGATGGTGAGGTAGCGGCCCGACCCAACGACTACGAGGGCAAGGAGCATGCTGTAGCCCGCTGTGAGCGTGTCTATGCCAGTGGCGATGCGGTGGGCATGTGCCGCTTCAATACCTGGCTGTTCAATTCACCCAGCCTCCCGGATTGCCATGACTTTGCGGGCCAACTACAGCAGTTGACCGGGGTCGAGATGAGTGCTGCAACGGTTGAGGCCGCTGGCGCCAATATCAATGGCCTGGAGCGGCTGCTCAATCATCGCCTTGGTCTGGGTCCGGCCGATGATACGCTCCCTCAACGCTGGTTCCTGGAGGGCGTCAGTGATGGCCCCTACCAGGGTGAGCGGCTGGACCCAGTCGCATTCGAGGCTCTCAAGATGCGTTTCTACGAGGTAGCCGGGCTGACAGAGGCCGGGCTTCCCCACCCCCAGTGGCGCGCGGCATTGGTACGCGCGGCCACCGGTTTTGCGGTCACTATTGATTTTCCCCGGGAAGCCGGGCAACCAGCCGAAACAGTTCTGCTGGACGAACCGGTTGCTGACCTGGCTGAGTTGCGCGTTACACTGGCACGGTGCCGCCCGACTCTTGCCGAGCGGCTGGATGGCGAGTTGTCACTGGCTATTCTCAACGGCCAGACGATCATGTCCGGCGAGCGGGCGACCCGGATACATGATGGTGACCGGATTTCCTTCGTCAGCGCAATAAGCGGCGGCTGAAGCTGCCTCGGTTGCGGCCACTCGCTGGTGATCACACCCGACCCCAACCATGCACCGTTACCATTGCTGCAGGAGCACAAAGTGCCGTGACTCGATCCTACCGCCAGTGCTGGCCGAAGCATCGGCCTAAAAATTTATAGGTGCAACACGACACCAGCCGGCGGATTCGGTACCAGTTTGCTCAAAGTTCTGCCGCCGCGGTATCTGCCAGT
Source organism: uncultured Acidiferrobacteraceae bacterium (assembly GCA_913031305.1). Taxonomy (GTDB): domain Bacteria; phylum Pseudomonadota; class Gammaproteobacteria; order Arenicellales; family UBA868; genus UBA868. The sequence goes on along the minus strand of CAJWEF010000011.1, from coordinate 22,380 downwards.
GCCGCAACTGCGCGCTCGAGCACCTCGTCAATAATCGCGCCGCTCATTACTGTAGACAAGGCAATCAGTCCACGTGGAGCGAGGAACAACCCATGATTCAAAGCTGCCAGGTGAAAACGGGCCATCAGTTCCTGGTCGTCACGCGCACCATAGGCCGTGCCAGGCGAGTCGGAAAAAAACAGGTTCATGATCGAGCCCGTGTGATTGATCGACAAGGCTAACCCCACCTGACTGGCGGCCTGCAACAGCTCGGTTTTCAGTTTCTCGGCAAGAGCATCCATGTGGTCGATGCGTTCGGCAGTCAGCGCCTCAACCGAGGCAACCCCTGCTGCCATGGTAACTGGATTGGCGTTGAAGGTGCCGGTATGAAAGATTCGTGGATTGGCGGGATCGAACAATTCCAGCAGTTCCCGGCCTCCCCCGACCGCCCCTACCGGGAAGCCGCCACCAATCAGCTTGCCAAACAGGGTTAGATCCGGCGTGACTCCGAGTTGCGCCTGCCGACCACCGCGGGCCAACCGCAGGGTTAAAACCTCATCCAGAACAAATAGCGCACCAGCTGAGTGGGCAGCCTCGCGCACGCCTTCGATGAACTCTTGACTGCCGGAAATCACGCCGCCCGCCCCCATAACCGGTTCAAGGAAGACTGCAGCTATGGATTCACCCTCTTGTGAGAGCACTTCCTGAAACGCGGGCAGGTCACCATACTGGGCAATACAGGTCAGTGGGCCGGTGGCGCCCCCAAAGCCGGTCTCAAACTCCATCAATGAGCCATGGTAACCACCTCGGGCCATTAACACCTTATCGCGGCCGGTCCAGCGGCGCGCGATCATCAGGGCAAGATTGGCTGCCTCGGTACCCGAATTGGTAAACCGTACCTGTTCCACTGAGCCGACCCGTTCGACCAGCAGCTGGGCAAGCCGAACCTGTTCCTCGTTGTTACCGACCCAGCAGGAACTGTCGTCAGTTCGGGCCCGTGCTGCCGCTACTATCGGTGGATAGGCATGACCGTGTACCAATGCTGTGTAGTTACCGAGAAGATCGATATAACGTCTGCCATCCAGATCCCACAGGTAACATGTTTCACCGCGCACGAAAGTAAGGGGATAGGGATGCCAGAAGCCTGCCTGTCGCGAACACCCCCCGGGGAGCCAACGCTTAGCTTCACTGAAGGCGCAGGCACTACTCGCGGTCAGTTCCCGATAGCGGCTTTCAATCACCTGGCGTTGCATCGTGTTCTGCTACGGCCTTGATGTCCAGGGAAAAAACCTGGTTCAAGCCGCCTTAGCCAACTCCTCGGAACCACCGGAAGTATCGTTCATCATCAATGGTCCAACCACCTGTTCCACCCGCTCGAGGAACTCACCCTGGCGCAGACGCCGGGCAATCTCTTCCAGGTAATCGATGATAACGGTATCGTAGTCCAGGTAGGGCACCGTTTCCCGGGTCGCCTCGTACAACGCCCGCGATGCCGGGCCCAGACGGTGGGCACCACGAATGTCAGCGGCTTGCGCACCACACATCAGTTCGAACGCCAACACATAGTTGGTGTTACGAATCACTTTGCGCGCCTTGCGCCCGGCGATCAGGCCGAAACTGACGACGTCCTGAAAGTCCGCAGTCGAAGGTATCGATTGCACCGATGCTGGCAAACACAGGGTGCGGTTCTCGGCCACGACCGAGGAAGTCATGAACTGCCCCGGCATAAAGCCCATCCGCAGGCCAGTATCATTGGCAACCAAAAAAGGTGGTAACCCCACGCTGTGACTGGCATCCATGAAGCGATCGACACGCCGGTCGCTGATCACGCTGACAGTGGTCATCACTGTCGCGATGTTGTCCATGGCGAGAGACAGGTACTGACCCTGGAAGTGACCATTGTGGATGAAAGTATCGTACTCTGTGAATATGAGCGGGTTGTCATTACTGCTGTTAATTTCACGATTAACGATGTCCCGGGCGAACTGGAGCCCATCGCGGCAAGGGCCGATCAGTTGCGGTGTGCAGCGAAGTGAATAGGCGTCCTCTACCGGAATGTCAGCCGCCTGGATATTGTTGTTCTTTTTCAACAACTCCTGAAGATTCTCTGAAACTTCCTGCTCATCCAACACCAAATCACTGCCCTCGAGCAATTTGCTCAAGTTATAGGCGGTGGCATATTGCCCGGGGTGGTATTTCTGCCGATGCACCCGCAGATCAAACGGGTTTGCGCGCCCCAGCAAGGTCTCGATCGACAGCGCCGCCAGCGCATCCGACTGCTTGATCGCAAGGCCGGCCTCAAAAACATTGCTGCTGGCAATAGCGGCCATACAGGAGGTGCCGTTGATCATCGACAAACCCTCCTTGGCATTGAGCTTCATCAGTGGAATACCGGCCGCCGCCATCGCTGCAGCCCCATCCATGAGCTTACCCTGATAATGGGCCTTCCACTCGCCAATGGCCACACAGGCGATGCACCCTAGTGGTCCCAGGTCACCGCTTGATCCCAGTGAGCCTTGTTCGGGTATACACGGCACGACGCCCCGATTGATCATCTCCAGATAAATCTTGAGATTCTCCGGTTTAATACCAGAGTAGCCCCGACACAGCGAATTGACCCGCGCAATCATGGTAGTTCTGACCAGTTCATCAGGAAAAAAAGTACCCACGTTGGTCGATACGCTGCGAATCAGATTTCGCTGAAACTCACGGTCGTTACCTTTAGGCAGCAAGTAGTTGACCAGTCCACCACAACTGGTATTGACGCCATAGATGACCTGTTCTTCATCGGCCCACTTTTCGACCAGGGCTCGACACTGCTCGATCTTCGGCCAATTGCTAGGTTGAATTGAAATGCTGATTGAAGGGTCACGTCCGACCTCAACTAATTCTTCCAATGAAAGCTCCTGTCCATCTAGAACCAGTGTCCCACTGCTGATCGTCATTGTTGTCTCCTCGTGCGGCCACCACGGCTGGTGGCGCCGCGCTACGGTTGTCTGTCAAACCCATGACCCAAGAAACCGGCCAGGGAAAATTCTCAGCAATTAGACAACGAAAAGACGGCAATTTCTTTGTTTTTATCGCCTGTTTTTAAAGTATTTCAGAAATTTTTCAGTTGATTTTGTACTAATTTTGCAATTATATTGTGGAGAACGTATCGTTACTCACTGCGCGTGTCCACAGCAGTTAAAAACAAAACTGAGAATAACCAACGATGTTGAAACTTGATCGCTACGAGCGCGCCATCCTGACCACGCTGCAATCGCACGGGCGCATATCCAATCGGGATCTGGCGCAAAAAATCGGCCTGTCGCCGTCACCGTGCTGGCGCCGACTGCGGGAACTCGAGCAACGCGGTGTTATTCGTGGCTACTCGGCACAGCTCGATACCGAGCAACTCGGGTTTACGCTGCGCGCTTTTGCTCACGTCTCGCTGGAAAACCACCACCCGGAAACCGTCGCCCAGTTCGACGATGCAGTCCGTGGCTGGCCGGAGATTCTCGAGTGTTACATGACCAGCGGCGACTATGACTACATGCTGAAGATCGTGGTAGCCGACATGAGCGCTTTCGAGAATTTTCTCACGACTCGACTGCTGCAGGTGCCCGCTATCCGTGCGGTCAATACTTCCTTTGTGCTGCGGCCGAAGAAATACACCACCGCTTTACCACTTGACTGAGCGCCAGCCGCGTTACAACACCAGCACTTCCCCGCGTGGGCTCTCGGCGTAGAGTCGATCCACTAAGGCTCTGCGGCGTTCGAGTACTGCACGCTGGTTGATATAGCCCTTGTCAGTGACCTCGTTGGCATCAATCTGCGGCGGCTCACTCATCAGCATAACGCGCACAATCCGGGTACTGGATCCGCGGTGCTCAGCGTTGTACGCTTTCAATCCATTGACCAGTTGCCGACTTACCGCACTACTGGCACACAGTTCCTGCACTGGCAGATCATCCGCTGCGCCCGCCAAGTTGCGACAAGCCGCCAGGTTCGGCCAGGCCAGCAGTCCAACCCAGTCGCGATCAGCACCGGTGACTACGGCGTCCTGTATCACGGGTGATGCCGCACCAATTGCCGCGATCCGCAATGCACCGACCGCCACCCAACTGCCGCTGGTCAACTTGAAGTCCTCGGCCAAGCGACCATCAAACAAAATCCCCTTGGCTGGATCATCCGGATCTACCAGCCTGCCCGCGTCACCGATCCGGTAATACCCTTCTTCGTCGAACATCGACTCAGTCAAGTCCGGTTGCCGAAAATACCCCGGCGTCACGTTCGAGCCTCTCACCCGAAGTTCCATTTTGTCTCCCGATGGCAACATTTTTATGGCGACTCCCGGCACGGGGATGCCGATATTTCCGGCCTCAAGCAAAGGAAAGTGAACCGAAGTCGCCAGTGGTGCGGTCTCGGTAGACCCCCATGAGGATGTCATCGAAACTTTCTCACCACGGGCAACTACGCTGACCTGCTCAAGACGCTGCCACAGGTCCTGCGACAGCGCAGCCGCGGCGTAAAAAATCAGTTTCAGGTTGCAAAAAAAACTCTCGCGCAGCAGATCGTCCTTCTCAAGGTATGGCAACAGCATGCTGTAACCCACCGGCACGTTGAAGTAGATCGTGGGCGAGACTTCCCGAAGATTTGTGACAGTTTGTCCGATCAGAGCCGGTAGCGGCTTACCGCCATCTATATAAAGGGTGCCACCATTACGCAGGATCATGTTGAAGTTGTGATTGCCGCCGAAGGTGTGATTCCAGGGCAACCAGTCGACCAGCACAGGGGGAGTTTGTTCAACGAATGGCCAAACCAGAGCAACACTTTTCTGGTTAGCGCAGAGCATTCTATGAGTATTGATGACTCCCTTGGGCATGCCGGTGGAGCCCGAGGTAAACAGAACCTTCGCCGTGTGTTCTGGCGTTACTGCAGCAAATGCCTTATCCACTGCGGGCGTAACGCTTGTTGCCAGAAGTTCCGCAAAACCGGTCGTCGGCGTATCCAGCGACCCCTGATCAGTCACCACCAGTTCAACCGTATGCAATGGCAGTTGCGCCAGTGCCTGAGCGAACGGGTCGCCCTGAGCAGCATAAACCAGCCCTGGCTGACACAGTTCGAACAGCGCCTTGAGCTTGCCGTGATCTTCGCTCATCAGCGAATACGCCGGTGACACTGGCACCACAGGTATGCCGACCTGCATCGCACCCAGTGCCAGCAGCGCGTGGTCGATACTGTTGCCGGACAGGATCATGACCGGTCTCTTTGGTGACAGGCCACGATCCAGCAATGCCTGTGATATCCGATCCGCCTGGGCCGCCGCGCTGGCATAGTCCAGACGCCACCAGTCCCCGTTACCACGACGTTCAGCAAGAAACACCCGCTGAGGTGCTGCCTGTGCCCAGCGCCGTAACATCTCGCCCAGGTGATTCTCGTAGTCGCCCAGCGGCACTGGCGATTCGATGACCAGACCACCATCGGCTGAAACCGAGGTAGTCACCCTAGCAGCTGCGAACTCTAGTGCACTGTTCACTTACCGCTCTACCCTTTCGCAGCGTTGTCCACGCTAACGACAACGGCCATTGCGGTATCGCCCGCGGCACATCCCACAAAAAGGCCCCGTCCGCCACCACGCTGGACCAGCTCCTCGATCAACTCGATCACTGAGCGAAGGCCGGTCGGACCCTGCGGATGCCCCCAGATCAATGAACAACCGTAATTATTCATCGCCTCGATATCAAAGCCGGTACTGTTGGCGAAATAGATATCATTGATAGCAAAGGGGTTGTGGGTATTAACCGCATCAAGGTCTGTAACTTTCATACCAGATTGCGCCAGTGCGGCCCGGGCCGCTGGCACCGTTGCCTCCGGCATGTGGGCCAGTTCAGCCCGGGCCAGCCCAAACCCGAGTAACTGGACGGAAATTGCTGGATCTGAACTGAGTTCCGCCGCCCGGGCAGGGGAGGTGATTACCAGGGCTGCATTGCCATCGGCCGGGTGGGTCTGCCCCCCGTAGGTTACGCTACCCCCGCTGATCACCGGCTTCAACTCCGCCAGGCCATCGGCATTGGAGCGGGCGACACCCTCATCCCCTGGCATGGTGGTACGTACCCGGCGAAACGAGGCATTGGGCACCTCGAAAGGCAGGGTCATGTAACGCCGCTGGAAAGCGTGATCATCAGCCATTGCCCGGTCGTACTGCTCCAAGCGGCGCAATACCACCTCATGCTGGCGTACAGTATCGATGCCGTGGCGGCTGGCAACGTTCTCTGCAGTCTGGATCATGGCATGGCCACCAAGAGGGTCACAATTGAAATTACCCATCACCCAGTCCTCTGCTTCTCCGGTGCCACCAGGCCCCCCGGGATTGGGGTAATAAAGATGAGGTCCATTGGAGACACGATCACAGGTCAGCACCAGTGCGGCCGTCGCCATTCCCGATTGGATCTCCTGGGTTGCTGCCAGCAAACAGCGCACGCTGGTGGCACAGGCCTGGTTGATGGTTGGCCCTCCCACCCCGGTGGCACCAATCAGCCCCATCAACCACGGCAACCCATAAAACGAGTGCCGCTGCGGGACAGTCGTACCCAGGACGCCATAATCGAATAGCTCGCCGGGAATGTTGCGGCGCTTCAGTTCGCCTACCGCCACCGCGGCGGCGAAACGTATGCTGTGTAGGTCGGCAAAACTGCCCTGCCATTTGGCAAACGGCGTTGACCAATACGCGCCGTAGGGAATCTGAACTGGATAGGCCACTGTAACTCCTTTAATAATGTCCAGAAGGCGTTTTAGAACATATTACCTTAATTGTTATGTGTATTAAGTGTGCTGCAGTTCACCTAATCCCACGTCATTCTCATCACTTGTTCCACGTAGTGCGTGTCTCGTTTCTCCCCGGCTACCGAACCTGGCCACCGAAGTCATAGACCCAGGCCATCAGTAGTATCAAATCGCCCAAGACAATCAGGAGTGTCGATATCGGTCACTACTGCAGAATCTGTCATGGGCACCGTTAGCACCCGTTCCCGGTAGCGGGCCAGCAGGGCCCGGGCGCCGGTATCCCCGACCAGTGCCTGCATCTTTGTGAACATGTGGCGCGGCCACAACACGGGGTTGCCCCGCTCGCCACCGTAGGTAGGCGTGCAAATCAACTTTGCATCGTGCGCTAGGAATGCAGTTACCAAAGCGTCTATGTGCCTGGCCCTGATCCCGGGCATATCACCCAGGCAAACCAGCACGGCGCCGCAGTCCCGAGGGAGTGCTTCTAACCCGATCCGCAACGAACTGCTGAGGCCCTCATCCGGACAGGGATTCTCAGCGATTGTCAGTTTTAGTTCGGCCAATGCATGGCGAACCTGTTTGCCCTCAAAGCCAGTCACGGCAATAACCGGCTCAGCCCGTGAAGCCAGCACTGCAAGCGCCACGTGTCGGATCATCGGGATGTCGCCGATAGGTAACAACAACTTGTTTTGCTGACCCATGCGCCGACTGAAACCCGCGGCCAGAATCATAGCCGCCACACTATCACTGCACCCCTGAGTTACCGGGCCATCGGGCATCACAGCCGCACGCCCAAATTGGCGCGCACACTGACGATTTCAGCCAGGATAGCGATAGCGATATCTTCCGGCTTTTGACCTCCCAGATCCAAACCAACCGGCGCATGAATCCGCTCTGCTGCCTTCGCGTCAACACCGGCGGCAGCCAGGCGCGCCAGTCGGCGGGCGTGAGTCTTACGGCTACCCAACGCCCCAAGATAAGGTGCCGGTGAGTCAAGAATGGCAATCAGCGCTGGGTCGTCAATCTTGGGATCGTGGCTGAGAAGTACCACGGCGGTGGTCGCATCCGCTGGCTGGTTCTGGAAGTAGCGGTCCGGCCAATCAGTGACGATACACGTGTCAGGGAAGCGTACAGCATTAGCAAAGGCTGTGCGCGGATCGACCAGCGTCACATCAAGGCCTGCCAAGCGGGCCATCGGTACCAGCACCTGCGCGATGTGCACAGCCCCGACAACGACCAGCCGGAAGGATGGCTGGAATACCCGTGCAAACCATTGAGCGCTCGACGAGGACACCAGGCCGCTCACGCCATTGCCCAGACGCTGTTGTAAATGTTCCGGATCCAGATCCATATCTGGGAATTCCCAGCTGGGTGTACTGGCAGTTGCCGTTGCCTGCGCTCCACTGTCACAGTTGGTCATAAGCAAGGCAGCCTGGCGTTGCGTTAAACACTCCTGCAACGTCTGCAGGGCTGTCACATCCGCCAGTGCATTAATCAGAATAGATACCTTGCCACCACACGTCAGGCCCACCTCCCACGCTTGTTCATCGGCAACCTGGTATTCCAGAATCTGGGCACCGCCAGTGCCGAAGATCTTCCGGCACTGGCCGATAACAGCGCCTTCGACGCAGCCACCTGAAACCGAACCGGCGAACTCGCCCCGATCGTTGATCACCAATTGGCTCCCCGCCGGCCTGGGTGAACTACCCCAAGTGGACACTACCGTCGCTAATGCAACCTGACGGCCAGCCATAGTCCAGTCCAGCGCCTGGGTGATTATGGCTTGTGCGCTGGCCGTCACTCCCACCATAGCTTCTGCTTCCTTCGGAATATCGTTGCTGTGGGCGTATCGTTACTGTCAATCCGGGTGACTCAGATTACCAACCCACCACTGGCAAGTACGACCTGACCGGAGATGTAATCTGATTCGGGCAAGCAGAACAGGTACACGGCGCCGGCTGCCTCTTGCACCGTGCCACCCCGGCCCAGAGGAATCATGCGGTTCATAAAGTCGATGAATTCAGGCTGAATACCCATACGGACATCATTTTCCCCGACCCGGGTCACCGTCTTCTCGCCTTCTATCTCCTGAGTCATTCGGGTCTTGATATAGCCGAAAGCGACAGCATTGACGTTGACATGGTAGCGGCCCCATTCCTTGGCCAACGCCCGGGTCATGCCCGCCACAGCCGCCTTGCCGGCTGAATATCCCAGTTGCCCGGCGTTACCGAAAACACCGGCAATCGAAGAAATATTGACCACCTTGCGGTAGACCGTCTGCCCCGCTTCCTTTTCCGCCTTGACCGCGGCCCGGATAGGGTCTGCTGCCGCACGCAGGATGCGAAACGGCGCGGTCGCGTGGACATCCAGCATCGCCTGCCATTGTTCATCCGACATCTTCTGGATGACATTATCCCACGGGTACCCGGCATTATTGACGATGATATCGATCCCGCCATAGTTCTCGAGCGCTACCCGAACCATGCGCTCACCAAAATCTGTTGCGGTAACGTCACCGACACAGGCGACGGCCTCACTACCCGTGGCATGAATTGCAGCGACCGTTTCCTGTGCTGGCTCGTCATCCAGGTCATTAATCACTACCCGGGCGCCCTCGGCAGCGAGTTTCAGTGCTATCGCCTGGCCGATTCCACGACCCGAGCCGGTCACCAGAGCGACTTTATCCTGCAGTTTTTTCATCAATCTCTCTCTTTTTTCAGTAATGGTATTTCTTGATCGTGCCAGTTCACTGGGCGCAATAGATCACGCCTTCCTGCTGAAGAACCTGGCATTCGTCTTCGCTGCAGCCAACTTCACGCAATACGTCAGCCGTGTGCTGGCCATAATTGGGCGGAAAGTCCAGTTCCTGCCTGGCCCCAGGCACATCGACCGCCATCGGCTGCATACGGATCGACTTGCCCGCTGGGGTCTGAGTGCGCGTCAAATGTTCTTCTACCCCCGGTAGAGCAACAACTTGTGGCACGGTCTGGATCGGCGTGTGCGGTATGGTCGCCGCTCGCAGATCCTCGGCAAGCTCAGCCGTCGGATACTGTTGGCTAATGACTCGAATCTCGGCGTGAATCGCGGCACGGTGCCGCTGACGACCCTCGTTAGTGGCCCTGTCGGTGTTGGCAATGGCCAGGAACTTGCTAATGGCAGTTAGACGTTGCCACTGACCATCACTACCAATAGCGAGAAAGATAAACCCATCCTTGGTCGGGTAGGTGTTGGTCGGAATAAACTTGCGATGCTCATTGCCAGCGCGAGTGATCTCTGAATAGTCACAATCGAAATCCAGCAGTGGCAAAGTTGTAATCAGCCAGGAAGCCGCAGCCTGGAGCATCGACACATGAATCTCACTTCCGCGGCCCGACTCTGCCTGCTCAGCCAGCGCCAGGCAGACCCCGGCGTAGACCTCATCGCCGGCTTTGAGATCGATCAGGGGAATACCGCTCAGCATCGGGTCACCATCTGGGTCACCGGTCAGTTCCATGTATCCTGCCATAGCCTGAATAACCGGGTCGTAGCCGGGCACCTTTGGGAAATCGGGCCCCATCGCAGAGATCCCAGCCCAGATGATCTCTGGCCTGATCGCCTGCAACCTGGGGTAATCAATGCCCAGTGCGGCGTATCGGCTGGGCAGAGTATTACAGCAAAAGACATCGACCTTAAGTTCATCAATCATCCGGTGCAGTAACGCCTGCCCACGCGGATCTTTAAGATCAAGGGCAATAGCCTCCTTACCGACATTGGGCGCGATAAAGTAACTGCGTCGGTCGTGGTCGACGACCTGGCTACCGATATAACGGTTCGGGTCACCGGGCAGTTCGCGACCCGACGGTGCAGGCTCAATCCGGATGACCCGCCAGCCCAACTGTGCAAAGCGCAGGGTTGCGTAGGGCAAACTGAGCGCCTGCTCCATCGAGAGGACTGTGCGACGCCTCACCGGTCCTGGGCCTGAAATTGGTCGATGCTGATCACGCAGATGAATCTTCGGCGGCCGCGCGTAGCGCCCGATAGACGTTTTCCGGAGTGAATGGCAACTGATTAATGCGAACCCCGGTCGCATTCTCTATGGCGTTGGCAACTGCCGCCGCAACGCAGATTGCAGGGGCTTCGCCAACACCCTTGGCACCGCGCGGGCCCTCGCCATCCATGGTCTCGATAAAGCTAATGTCCATCTGTGGAATCTCCGGGGCAGTGATCAGCTTGTAGTCCCTAAAGCCCGGGTTCTGGCAGTGGCCACCTCGGATCACGAGATCTTCCGACAGCGCATAACCCTGGCCCATAACGATACCACCCTCAATCTGGCCTTCGATGCCAAGACGGTTGATGACCCGGCCCACATCATGGGCTGCGGTACATTTCAGCAACCGCACCACGCCAGTCTCGCTATCGACCTCAACCTCGACAACCTGCGAGGCCCAAGCATAGGCAGCCGACACGTCACCCTTGTGCTGGGCATCCTGGTGTACTGACGGTGGCTCGTAGTAGTAATTGGTGATAACCAGATCCGCCTTGTCTTTGAAATGCATGGAGCGCAACAACCTGTCCAGCATCATCAAAGTAGTGTTGTCCTCGCGCAGTACAATTCCGCCACCACGCAAGTCCAATTCCTGCGTCGAATAGCCGGTTGCGGTGGCCGCCGCGTCAAGAATCTTCTGTTTCGCAAGACGCGCGGCACCGACCGCGGCATTACCTGCAATAAATGTGGTCCTGCTGGCATGAACGCCAACGTCCCAGGGGGTAATGTCGGTATCGTTATTGACCACCGTAGCCGAACTCAGCGGCAGCCCAAGCTCCTCGCAAACCAACTGTGACAGTACAGTTTCTGAACCTTGGCCAATCTCCGAGGCACCCGTAAGAATGGTGACATGGCCAAAGTCATCCAGCTTGAGAATAGTACCGCAGCCATCAGACGGATAAATCTTGGCGCCTCCACCCACATGCAGCATCGACGCCATGCCAACACCACGACGTATCGGTCCCGAGTCGCGCTGCTCAATGTTCTGCTGCCGCCGCGCCTGGTAATCGCTCCGCTCGGCGACCGTACGCAGGCAATCCTTGAAACCGCAAGACCTAAAATGCATTCCCTGACCAGTGACCTCGCCGGGCTCCTGGGCATTCAGCAGTCGAAATTCAAGTGGATCCATCCCAATGGCTTCTGCCAGTTTCTCCATATGCCCTTCTACTGCGAAGGTCGCCTGCAGGTTACCGTAGCCACGGAAAGATCCCGCATAAGGATTGTTCGTATAGACAGCAGCCGAGTGGTAGAGGCAGTGCGGCACCCGGTACAGCGACGAAAAAGTCTGCATCATCACCATCGGCGTGGTCGCACCCCAGGAGGTATAGCCGCCGTTATCCAACAGCATATCGACCTTGCGGAAAGTCAGACGACCATCACGACGACAGCCGCTACGTAGCCGTACCTGGGCCGGCTGGCGAGTAGGGGATGCTACAAACTCCTCGGTTCGGCTGAATACCAGTTTGACCGGGCGTCCGGCCGCCTGCGCCAGGTACACACAGATTGGCTCAAATGGGTAGATATCCAGTTTTGAACCAAAACCGCCACCGATTGTCGGCTGGATGATACGGATTCGGTTGGGGTCCATTTCCAGGACCTCGGCGAACTCGCGCTTATGTAGGAATGGTACCTGGGTATTAGAGTACAAGGTCAGATTGCCGGTGATATCGTCAAAATCTGCAATGACGCCCGACACGCCCAAACAGGCATGGGTCACGTAGTGCAGGCTGAAACAGTCCTCAATCACCACGTCCGACTCCGCCTCACCCTGGACCACATCACCGTGTTCGTAGTCGAACTCCAGTGCGATATTGCCGGGCTTGTCATCATGAATCAGCAGCGCCCCGGCATCTCGGGCTACGGCCGCATCCAGCTGCACTGGTAAATCCTCGTACTCCACCGTAATCAGGGCAAGAGCTGTATCGGCAATTTCTTCAGTCTCGGCTGCAACCGCTGCGATCTCGTCACGCTCGCAACGAACCCTGTCGCCCTTCAGCGGTGGGTTGTCCCGGGTAACACCAATTGCCTGATCCGGAACCTCGGCTGCAGTGATCACTGCGTGCACCCCCGGCAAGGCCCGAGCCGCAGAGACGTCAATAGCGATAATCCGGGCATGCACACGATCTGTGCGCAATATTTTTCCAACCAACTGCCCGGGGAGATTGATGTCATGCACGTAGCGCGCTTTGCCATTGACCTTCTCTGGCGCATCCCGCTTTGGAATGCGCTGGCCAATCAAACTCTGTGCAGACTCGGGTTTCTCAATCATCACCCGCGCCTTCTTTCGACACTATGGCCTGCTCTATGGCATCAATGACTTTCTGGTAGCCTGTGCAGCGGCACAAGTTACCCTCCAAACCCCGGGAGATCGCTGCCCTATCGCCGCCCACCTGCGCATCCAGAAGATACTTGCCCTGAATCACCATACCAGGGGTACAAAAGCCACACTGCACAGCGCCCGCATCGACAAATGCCCGACGCAAACCTGCAGTTCCCGGGTCAGCAGCCAGGCCTTCGATGGAAGTAATCTCTCGACCATCACACTCGACCGCCAGAAGAATGCACGAATTCATCGATCGGCCATCGACCAACACAGAACAAGCACCACATTCGCCTTCACCACATCCAAGCTTGGTGCCTGTCATATTGAGTGAGCCACGCAGCATCTCCAATGCGGTCATTGTGACAGGCACACTCACTCTGATTGGACTACCGTTCAGAAGAAAAGCTACTTCATGAATCAGCGGCATTACGCAATACCCTCACCAACAGATTGTGTATCAACTCTTTCCGGTACCAACTGCTGGCCCGGACATCATCTATCGGGTTGATTTCCTCCATCGCGGCACTCACTGCCGACGCTATCGTTTCATCATCCAGTTTGCGATTCTCAAGAACGGCTTCGACTTCCCTTGCACGCAAGGCAGTAGGCGCCACGGCACCCAGTGCAACACGCACCTGGGTTAGGCGGTCGCCCGTGCGCACGGCCGACAGACCCACAGACACGGTAGCGATATCTAGAGCGGGGCGGGTACCGAATTTCTCAAAAGCAAAGACCCGGGTGTCCTGGACAAATGGCACCCGGACAGCCGTCAAAAGTTCGTTGGGCTGCCGACTGGTACGCCCCGGACCGATCAAAAACTGCTCAACCGGTAAAGATCGCACGCGGGTCACCCCTTCATCGGAACAACACAACTCTACTTGGGCGTCCAGGAGAATCAGTGGCACCAACAGGTCGCCTGCGGGTGAGGCGTTACAGAGGTTGCCGCCCAGAGTCGCCGCGTTGCGGATCTGACTGCTGGCAAAACAATCTGCCGCACGACGCAGCACCGGAGCGTGGTGCGCTACCAACGGATCAAGCAGTAATTCGCTTACTGTGGTCAACGGGCCGAGCCAGAGCCAACCCTCATCCTCACGAACCCCGTACAAGGCATCTATCCGGCGGACACTTACCAGCACCGGCTGCCAGCTGGATGGAGTTGCACGGCGTTGCAGAACCAGGTCAGTGCCGCCAGCGATCACCGCGCCCTGCCCATCTGCCAACAGGGCTGTTGCTGCCGTGACCGAATCCGGCGCGTGGTACGCGCGAACACTCCCGGTTGATTCTGCCTGGTCGGTGTGATGTTTACTGGACATGTCTTATGCCTAGAACCGGATCGGCTCCTGGTAGCACCCGAACACATCGCTTAGCTTAGCTGTAATCTCTCCCACAGTGGCATAGCTGCTGACGGCTTTAGAAATCGCCGGCATCACATTGATGTCTCCCGCTGCAGCTGCACTCACTTCTGCCAGCGCTGCAGCAACCTGCTTATTGTCTCGTTCGGCACAAACCTGCACAGTGGCGGCAATCTGCGCCAGCGCATCCTCGTCACTGTAGGGGTGTAGCGCCACTTCCTGCTCTTCTTCGTCAATCTGAAAGCAGTTGGTTCCGACCTTGGCAAACTCACCGCTTTCGATCTGGCGACGCCTTTCATAAGCCTGGGCGGACAACTGGGATTGGATAATTCCCTCTGAGATCAATTTGACAATACCGCCTTGTGCGTCGATCTCGCGCATGACTTTTTCCATCTGTTCACGCATCTGACTGGTCAGCGTCTCCACATAATACGAACCCGCCAGTGGATCTACGGTGTCACACAAACCCATTTCCGCTGTCAGCAACTGCATTGTGCGCAAAGAGATACGGGCGGAGTACTCGGTAGGAATCGTGTAGGCCTCATCATAAGAGCACAGTGCCATGGTTTGCGCCCCTGACAACGCTCCAATAAGCGCATAGTAGGCGCCTCGCACGATATTGAGTTCTGGCTGCTCCTTGGTCAGGCCGCTACCGCCGCCGCCGGCAATCATGCGCAGCCACATAGAAGTGGATTTTTGTGCGTCGTACTGCTCCCGCATAATCTTGGCCCACAGGCTGCGGCCGGCTCTGAACTTACAGACCTGCTCAAAAATATTGCCGAAGATATTAAAATTGTACGACAGGCGGCCGGCAAACTCGTCAACTGATAGGCCCCGAGCGATAACCTCATCGGCATACACCTTGGCAATGCAAAAGGCGTACGCCATTTCCTGTACAGGGTCCGCGCCCGACTCGCGGATGTGGTACCCGCAAACGCTGACCGGGCTGTACTTAGGTGCCTCGTGGGCGCAGAACTCAATGGTATCAGCTACCAGTCGAATTGAAGGTTGTACCGGGTAGACCCAGGTCCCCCGGCCGATGAATTCCTTGAGAATGTCGTTTTGAGCCGTGCCCCGCAGGCTGCGTATGTCGTAACCCCGCTTGCGGGCCAGTTCCAGATACATGGCAATCAGAGTCGCCGCGGAACCGTTGACGGTCAGCGAAACCGTAACCTGCTCAAGATCAATCCCTTCGAAAGCGATTTCGAGATCCCGTAGCGTGTCCACTGCCATACCGACGCGGCCCACTTCCCCGGCCGCCACCGGATCACTCGAGTCAAGCCCGATCTGGGTCGGCAGGTCAAACGCCACGTTGAGACCCGTCTGACCGTTAGCAATAAGATATTTAAAACGCTTATTGGTTTCGTGGGGGCTGCCAAAACCAGCGTACTGACGCATAGTCCAGGGCCGTTGACGGTACATCAAAGGATGGATCCCGCGAGTGAATGGGTATTGTCCCGGTAGTCCTATTTTGTCGTTGCCGCCACTGGCCTCAACATCAGCGGGGGTATACAGCGGCTTGATCTCAAGACCAGATTCGTTGAAAACCGGTTTGGGTACCGGCGGCTTTTCGCGGCTCATCTTGCCCTCTCTTTGATAAACGTTACGATCTCCTGCAGGGTGGTGCCGGCAGGAAAGATGCCATCGACACCCGTCTCCTTTAGCGGTGTGTGATCCTGGGCCGGGATGCTGCCGCCAACAATCCAGAGTTTTTCCTGCAGACCATACTCGGCCAAGATCGGTTTGAGTTTGCGACAGAAAGACAGATGTGACCCTGCCATGCTCGATAGCCCGATGACATCCGCGCCTGTCTCGTGAGCAAGTTGGGCGACCTGCTGGGGGGTCTGGCGCAAGCCGCTGTAAGTTACGTCGAAGCCTGCATCCATTAAGGCACGCACCACGATCTTGGCGCCCTGGTCGTGCCCATCCAAACCCGGTTTGGCAATAAGTACTCTAATGGCGCTCCTCATCCTGACAGTTCCTTCGCAATAATCAACTTAAGGATATCGCTGGTGCCGCCACCAATTAGTGTAAAGCGGACATCCCGCAGATAACGCTGCACCGGGTATTCCATGGCGAACCCATAAGAAGCCAGAACCCTGGCTGCATCATCGCAGACTCGAGTGGCCGCTTCGGTCGCAAACAACTTGGCCATGGCCGCGTGCTGGCGCACCGGCTGCCCGGCATCCTTGCGCCAGGCGGCGTGATAGACCAGGTGCCGTGCTGCCTCCATTTCTGTCGCCATCTCGGCCAGTCGCAACTGCACTGCCTGGAAACGATTGATTGGCTTGCCAAACTGGCAGCGCTCACCGGCATAGCGCTGCGCTTCGTCCAACGCGGCGCGGCCCACACCTAGGGCCATGGCCCCTGTGATGATCCGAATTTCCGACAGTATTCGCCGCAGGTGCTCTTCGCCATCGCCCTCTGCCTTGCTTAGACGATGGCTGTCCGGTACCAGGCAGTCGTTCAGTGCGAGTTCGGAAGTGGGTAAGGCCCTTACCCCCATCTTGTCGATAGCCCGACCCACACTCAGACCCTCGAAATCCCGCTCCACCAGAAATATAGTCAGTCGCTCGTCGTCCCCGGCCCGTGCGAACACGGTGAAAAAATCCGCTACCGGTGCCGAAGTGACCCACATCTTCTGACCATTGAGGCGATAACCGCCTGGCACCCGCGTGGCGCTGGTGCGAATACCGCCC
Organism: uncultured Acidiferrobacteraceae bacterium; assembly: GCA_913031305.1. Classification (GTDB taxonomy): domain Bacteria; phylum Pseudomonadota; class Gammaproteobacteria; order Arenicellales; family UBA868; genus UBA868. The sequence continues at coordinate 5,235 of CAJWEF010000011.1, read as the reverse complement.
AGGTCGCTGCCCGCATCTGGCTCGGTCATACAGATCGCCCCGATCTTCTCCCCCTGCAGCGCTGGGTACAACAAACGCTGGTGCAGGGCCTGATCACCCAACTGGAACAGAAAATTGGTGCCCATCAACGACTGCATGGCAGCACAGCCAGCCACAGCCAGAGAACCGCGTGAAATCTCTTCCAGTGCCAGGCAAAACGACACCAAGTCCATCCCCGATCCGCCAGCACTTTGCGGGTAGCGGATGCCGAAAAACCCGAGCGCGGCAAGTTGGCGAAAAATATCCCGCGGAAAATTTCCGGCTTCATCCAGCGCCGCGGCAGCCGGCGCAATGACATTGTCAGAAAAACGGGCAAAGGTCTGCTGCACCGTTGCCTGGGTCGAGGTCAACTCAAAGTTCATCGCCTGCCCCTGACTGAGTTTGGCTGAAATCCAGGTGGTAGGCCTGCTGCGCCTGGGCCGCACTGATGATGCCATTGCGGATTTCTTCGGTCAGCAGATCACGGTCACGCCGGGCCGGGTCACCATAACCCCCGCCTCCACCGGCAAGTTGGAAATAGTGTGTGCCTGCCGGAACGTTCTTGATCAGGTCCTTGTTACGGGGAATCACCTCTCGGCCATCGGGGTAAGTCAGACGAATAGTATTGAGAGTTCCGTCGCCACCACCGAATAGGCCGAATGCAGGCTCAAAATCACCGTCACCGAAGGTAACTAATTGCGTGTCGTGGGAACCAATCACGAACTCGGTCACCACCCCCAGGCCGCCGCGCCACTGACCAGGGCCCGCCGAGTCAGGCTGATACTCATGACGAATCAGGCGGTGAGGCGTCATCTGCTCGAACATCTCGTAATCCTGATCGAGTACGCCACCCGAGGCATCAATCATGCCAATATGGTCATATCCATCGGTCCCGTGCATGGCGCCAGAGCCTCCTTTGAGCCCCATGAAGCCAATATCCACATAGGGCTCACCGGTGGCCGGATCCAGCCCGGTCGTCAACGAACATAGCAAGTTGTTCCAGCCAGCGGTAACTCTGTCTGGGATTACCGGTGCCAGCGCCCGAATGATGGCATCGGCATTTGGCGGGCACAGATGATTACCAAATGTGGTCGCCTTAGGGTAGCTGGCATTGAGAATAGTGCCCTCAGGAATAATGATGTCTATCGGTTGGAGCATACCTTCGTTGTGAGGTATGTCAGGATTGATCATCTGCAAAAATGAGAGAACCGTCGCCGAGGCGCTGGAGGTAAAGGTTCCGTTGACGAAACCGTCGGTCTGTGGGTCGGTCTCACTGTAGTCGAAGGTGATACGCTGCTCCGTGACCGTAATACTGACGCGGATATCGAACTGGGTGCCTTCATGGTGACCGTCAAAATACACCCGCCCTGTGCCGTGGTAATTGCCATTGGGTATCTGCTCGATTTCTTTCTCAACCATTTTTCGCGAGGCATCGAATAAAGCGGCCTTGTGTACGAAAAAACTATCAACACCGTACTTGCACAACAGCGCCTGTAGACGTCGCTCACCAACGGTACAGGCACCCATCTGCGAGCGCAGATCGTGCTGCACTATGTCCAGCCGGATATTGGCGAAGATCAGCCCCCAGACGTCCTTGCGCAGTTGTCCCTTCTCGTAGACCTTTACCGGCGGAATGCGCAGTGCCTCCTGCCAGACTTCGGTCGCGTTGGGGTTATAACCACCTCGGACTGCGCCACCGATGTCGGCCTGGTGCCCCTTGACCGCAGACCAACCAATCAATTCACCATCGTGAAAGATCGGCTTATATACCGCGACGTCGTTATTCTGGTTGCCCAGCGAGAAAACATCATTGTGGAAAATGACATCGCCTTCGTGCACGTCATCAGCAAAATATTCAATGATGTACTTGCAGACCGGCGCTAGGGAAAACGCCAGAATCGGGAGGTTCTCGGTCTGCTCCAGCATGTTGCCCTCGGCATCGTACAGCCCGGTGACAAAATCCTTGGCTTCACACAAAATCGGTGAGCGCGCGGTCATCTGAACCGACAGGCTCATCTCATCGGTGATCGACTTGAAGATGCGGGCATACACCGCCAGAAGTACCGGATCGACCTGTTTCATCAGGAGTCTCCTCTGAGCAGTTCTGTCACCAAATCAGCTCGCTGGCGGCTATACAGCACTAGCGAACCGAGGCTGTCACAGATACAGTCAAACGATGAGCTGACAAACACTGCTGTGGTCTGTTTCTCGATTATCGCCGGACCAGCAACGCGATTGCCATGTTGTAACTTATCGCCATCGTAGACCGACATCTGGCGAAATGCGTCATCTTCAAAAACATAAACTGACCGCTCACCCTTGATCGCATGGGACGCATCAGCGCCATGGCGGATTTCGGCATTCAGTTCCGGTTTCTCAACGCGTCCAACTGCCTGTAGGCGAATGTTGATGATCTCAACCGCAGCGGCTTCCTGCTCCAGTGAGTACCCGTACAGGCGGTTATACTCAGCGTGAAAGGCGCTTGCGATTACGGCCTGGTCCCGATCGGTGATCGCCTGAAGCGGTACCGGGAAAGAGACTTCGTGATATTGCTTGAGATACCGGCAATCGAGTTTGAGGAAAAACTCACGGGCATCTGGCGCGATGCGCTCCGCCTCCAGCAGCGCCGTACCCTCCTCGCACAGGGCATCAACCAGACCCTGCAACGCAGCCCAGTCGACATCGTCCAGCCGAGCGACGAAAGTGCGCACCAGATCGTGCCTGAGGTCACCCATCAGCATGCCGACTGCACACAGGATCGATGATTCACGCGGCACGATCTGCAAAGGGATATCCAGTTCGTCTGCTATCAGGCAGGAATGAATAGGCCCAGCCCCGCCCGCGACTACCAGTGGAAACTCGCGCGGATCGTAACCGCGCTTGATGGTGATCTCCCGTACTCCCTGGGCCATGTTGTTGCAGGTCACCCGGTACATACCGGCCGCGGCCTCTACCACTGACAAGCCCAATGGTTCGGCAACACCTGCAGCAATAGCATCGCGCGCCGCCGGCAGGTCAAGCGGCATCCGCCCGCCAGCGAAATACTCCGGATCCAGATAGCCCAACACCAAGTTCGCATCAGTCGTTGTCGGCTGACGGCCACCATGGCCATAGGCAGCGGGGCCCGGATTAGCGCCGGCGCTCTGTGGCCCCATGCGCAGCAAGCCCCCTTGATCAATCCAACCGATGGAACCACCACCTGCACCGATGGTGTGGATGCCCAGCATCGGCAACGCAATCCGGTGACGATCTATGACCCCCTCGTTTACCATGACCGGCTCCTCCCGTACCAGAGCCGCCTCGAAGCTCGTGCCACCCATATCTATGACGATGCAGTTTTTCCAATCATGGACCCCGGCATACAGTAGACCAGCACCCGGGCCCGCAGCTGGGCCCGATAACAACGTTAAGGCTGGTTTCTCCCGAGCAATGTCAGGCGCCATAACGCCGCCGTTAGACTGCATTACCAACAGCAACCCGGCAAAACCTGCTTCTGCGAGGCGCACCTGCAAGCGGTCAAGATAACGCTCCAGGATCGGGCCGACGTAGGAGTTGAGCACAGTGGTGCTGACACGTTCGTAGAAACGGATTGATGGCAGCAATTCGCTGGACACACTCAGGTAAGCATCTGGTAATGCCTGGCGCACCAGATCTGCAGCCTGCTGCTCATGGTGAGCATTGGCGAAGGCATTCATGAAGCAGATCGAAACGGCTTCTACGCCCTCGGCCTTAAAAAGATCAACTGCGGCCTGGACTTCATCCAGCGACAAAGGCTCAACCTCACGGCCCTCCCGGTCGAGTCGACCACCGACTCCGATCCTGCAGTACCGTGGCACCAGAGGTACCACGTTGGTGTATCGATTGTTGTACTGCTCTTCCCGAATACCACGACGCATCTCCAACGCATCACGTACCCCGGCCGTGGTAATCAAACCGGAGCAAGCGCCGGCCCGTGTCAAGGTAGCGTTAGTCGTTACCGTAGTGCCGTGCACTATGGTTTCGATACTGCCTGCAAATGTCCGCAGAGGCCGGGAGGAGCCCGCCAACCCCGCAATCTCACTGAGACCGCGAAGCACTGCAATCGACGGATCCTCAGGCGTAGAAAGCACCTTATGTACAACCGGCTCTTCCCCTTTTTCGGTAACCCAAAAATCAGTAAACGTGCCGCCCACGTCGATGCCGACCTTCAAGGTCATCAGACCTGGGCCTCAGAAATAGCTACGGTAAACGACTTGCTCACGGATCGGTTACTAGTCAAACAAGACGATAGTGGCCGAACCCTTGAGCAGCACCTCTCCAGACTGGGCCTGAGCACTCAAATCCAAAACCACCCGGTTTTCGCCGGGCGGCATTTCCAGGGATTTCACGGTGGCGCTGCAGGTGACTTCATCACCCGGGAAAGCCATCCCGACGAAACGGCTAGAGAACCGTTGGATCTGCTGCTGTGGCACCCACTGGGTAAGCAGCCTGCCAAGAAACGCCATATTCAACATACCATGAACAATAGTGCCAGGCAGACCGCCCTCACGAGCAGCAGCATCATCCAGGTGGATAGGGTTATGATCACCTGAGGCTCCCGCAAACAATGCGAGCTGGGCCCGATCGATCGGGCCGACAGTAAGAGAGGGAATACTGTCGCCAATACTGAGATTAGAATATTCTGGTTGTTCCATCACGCACCCTTTGAATCCGAAGAGATTTGCTGCTGGCGAACGATGATCGTGGTGTGCATGTCGCCGATGTGCTCTCCAAACTGATTTTCCAATCGCGTAGAGGTAACAACAAACAGCAGCGCCCCGCCTTTTTTCTCAAAGATGTCGGAGATCTGCTGCTCGCCGGTAATAATGTCGCCAGCAAAGACTTCAGCGAAGCGTACAAACTCCTGCTCCCCATGAACTGCCCGCTTCAGATCAGCACCCAGATCCTCGAGCACCAGTAGCGACTGATCAAAATCCATTGCCAAGGAAAAAGGCAGGGTGAGCGGCGCAAGCAGCGACCGGTACCCTGCCTTAAGTGCAACAGCCTCATCAAAACAGGCTGGGTTGGTTTCCCCAATAGTACGGGCAAAGAACCGTACCCGCCATTTATCGACCTCCGCAACGAACGGCTGGTAGCGCTTTCCTATCAGATGATCCCGCACGTCTTCGTTGCCCGTCGATTAGGCCACCGACGGCAATCCCGCCAACGCCATGGCCGCTTCACCTTCGTCATAAGCGT
>CAJWEF010000010.1 GCA_913031305.1 uncultured Acidiferrobacteraceae bacterium | reverse complement strand
GCGCTGTTTTCTCAAGTGGTTCAATCGCTTTTGGTCAGGCGCTTCCCAGTCATGGATTCAACAACAATGTGTCCAAGTTGCTGTCGAATCTGGTCGATGCCTTCTCAAAGGACGGGCCATTGCCTGGTGGAAAGTGGATTTCTGAGGAGAAGCAGTGGCGGTAAAATACCGGTTTTAACCAAAGCCGTTTTAGTAGCCGAACAACCGACCCCAGGCTGCTGGCCCATCTTTAGCCCGGCCATGTTGGCCCTGTTATTGTCCGGCGGTACTGCCCCCGTCGATCTGTAGTGTTGCGCCCGTTACGTTTCTGGCCTGCGCACTGGCGAGGTAGGCAATTGCCTGGCCGATCTCCTCGGGTTGGGCAAATCGCTTGAGCGGCGCAAGATTCATCAGTCTTCGTTCTTCAGCTGCAGGATCCTCGGTCTTGTCGATGCCGTCCCGGCGAACCATATCGGTATCGACATAACCTGGGCACACGCAATTTACCCGCACCGCCGGTGCCAGCTCCATGGCCAGGGCTCGAGTGAGGTTGACCACACCGCCTTTGGAAGCACAGTAAGCGGTGAGCCCCGTCTCGCCCTGCAGGCCGGCGTCGGAGGCCACATTGACCACGTTGCCGTAGTCGGCCCGCAGGGCGGGCAGGGCGGCACGGATACAGAAGTACGTACCCTTCAGGTTGGTGTTTATGGTTGAATTCCAGATCGTCTCGTCGCTGTTTTCTATAGTTTCAAAAAACGCGACTCCGGCGGAATTCACCAGTACATCAAGGCCACCGAGAAGATAGATAGCCCGGTTGACCACGGCCTCACAGCCAGCAACCTCGCTGACGTCACCCGGCGCCGCAACCACCGCTGTACCCGGACCGAGCATTTCGATACCACTGTCAGTGGCTTGTCGTGAACGGCCGTTAATGGCAACCCGTGCGCCAGCATCCAGGAACACTTTTGCTGTGGCCCTGCCAATCCCCCTGGAAGATCCAGTAACCAGAATCCGCTTGCCCGAAAAGTCCATTGTTAGCTCCTGTTGTAATCGGTTTGCAGAAAAGCCATCTAGTCGGTAGTGCCCAGATAAGCCGCCTGCACGGCTGGGTTCACTGAAATCTCTGCCGGTGTTCCCACCGCAATCACCCGTCCCTGGTCAAGCACGTAGACGCGATCACAGATTCCGGTAATGAAATTCAGATCGTGGTCTATAACCACCACCCCGGCTCCGATCAATTCTGCCATCGAGCGCACCTGGTCGATCATGTTGATGGATTCATGGTCGCTCATGCCGCTGGTCGGCTCATCCAGCAGTAAAAAATCCGGTCCCGCAGCGGCAGCACGCGCCAACTCAAGCCGCCGCGCACTGCCATAATCCAGCTCGGCAGCCCGTCGATCACGGTGCTCCCACAATCCTGCCTGGGTCACCAGCGTATCGACCGGCGGCAAGGAGCGGCTCTGGCGAAAACGGGTCGCCATCAGGTGTACCACCCCAATGTTTTCCCGTACGCTGAGGGCGGAGAACAGGCGGAAGTTCTGAAAAGTACGAGCCAGGCCAGAACGTGCAATGCCATGCGGAGATAACCCGGTGAGCACAGTACCATCAAGTTCGATTCGGCCAGAGTCTGATCTAACCAGGCCGGTGATTACATTCAGCAGCGTAGTCTTGCCGGCTCCGTTGGGGCCGATCAGGCCAACCACTTCACCGGCTGTTGCTTCCAGGCTGGCATTATCCAGTGCCTGGTAGCCTCCAAAATGCACAGTGACCTTTGCCGCTTGCAAGACTGATGTCGATCTTGCGGTAGTGACCGGTGAAGGTGCTGGTGGCGACTCCGCGCGGCGCAGTCGCCGGTAAAGCCAGTGATCCACTTCCCAGTCACCCAGCAACCCGGCCGGTCGCAGAATCATAAATCCCAGCATTGCACCGCCCAGGAAGATGTCGGTCAGCCCATCGCGTAACAGCCAGTTCATGCCCGGCACATCCATACCCGACAGATTGCGGGTCAATTCGCTACCGGCGGTAATGATTAATACCCCGACCAGGGTTCCGGCCACGCTGTTGCGACCTCCAACGATGAGCATGGTCAGGGTCAGCAAGGTATAGTCAAAAAAGAACAATCGTGGATTAATACTGCCAAGTTCAAATACGCGAAGCGCCGATCCGGCAGATACCACCGCCACGGATAATAACAACGCGATCATCTGCTGTACTGCAGGATCGATTCCCATGACCCGTGCCGCCAGGTCATCTTCCCGGGCGGCCTGTGCCAGGCGGCCCGCCCGGGTTTCCTTGAATAGCCGGGCCAGTGCGATCGCCCCCACCAGGATCAGGTAAATGGGTACTTTGCCTTGCAGTGTGGCATTGCCGAGCGGGCTGAATGAAAGGCCGGTCTTTCCGCCCCGGGTCAGATCGATCCAGTTGCGTGCAACTTCGTGGACTACGAACAGCAGTGCCAGGGTGATGACAACCGCTGCTACCGCACCGGACCGCGCTCCCGAGCGGGATAGCGCCAGTCCGATCACAAAGGCAACGATGATGGTCAAGGTCAGTGCAACCATTCCAGACTGCAGCGGCGTCAGGTCGATCTCGGCCAATCCAAATGGCGCATTGGGTATCTGTCGGAGTTTTCGTTCCGGGGAAATGGCACAAATGGCAAAGGTGTAGCCGGCGATAGCACCAAAGCCGATGTGCCCGAAAGACAATACACCGGTATTACCAATGTAAATCTGGAGTCCGAGCACCACCACTGCGTTAATCAGCATTTGAGTGACAAGGCTGTTACTTGAAGCATCACCATTGGCGGTGTACAGCAGGCTGCCACCAAGCAGTAACAGAAACAGAAAAGCTGAGCCCAGCGTGGGCGCGATAGCGCGCCGGAGGGGGTCAGTCTGCATTAAACGCGCTCGACCCGGCGTACTGTGATCAAACCCTGTGGTCTGAATACAAACAACAGGGCGATAAGAAGAAACACGATGCCGTCGGTCAGTCCGGCGGTCCCACCGGGCAGGCGGGAGATCAGCAGCACTTCGACCAGGCCAAGAGTAATACCGCCCAGCACGGCGCCACTGAGACTGCCCAAGCCGCCGATCAAGGCAGCCAGTACCCCTTTGAGCATCGGGTTAAGGCCGGCAGTGGGTCCGGCCTGGCCGCTGCGCATCAGCCAGAAAATTGCGGCAACTCCGGCCAGCACCCCTGAGAGAATGAAAGCGCCGCGAATCACCCGGTTACTGCGAATACCCATCAACCGGGCCGTATCGAAATCCTCGGCAGCGGCGCGCAGGCTGACGCCGAACATGGTGCGTTGCAGCAGCCAGTAGGTGCCAAGCAGCGTCACCAGAGTAGCAGCGATGACCGCCAGGTCGAATACCTCCAGACTGAGGTCGCCGATGCGCCAGGTATCAAAAATCCAGCCGGGCCGTGGGAATTGCCGAAAGTTAGCAGATACGTACATCACGAACAGTGCCTGTACCAGAAAGTGCACACCAAAGGAAGTCATCAGCATGGTGAAATCAGGCGCGCCGCGAACCCAGCGAAAGGCAACGAACTCAATAATCACTGCAGTGAGAACCGCGACAACAATGATCGCTGGTGCGATGAACCACCAGTTGAAGCCGCTGGCAAAAAGCCAGTAACTGGTATAGGCACTTACCGTGATCAGTTCCCCATGGGCAAAATTGATCAGGTGCATGACGCCGAAGATCACGGCAATACCCAGGGCCAGCAAAGCGTAGATGCCGCCCCGGCCCAGGCCGTCAATAATCTGCTGAATGAGTTCAATCATGTGCTGCCTCCAGACTGACCCAGGTAGGTTTCAAACAGATCCTCCCGGGCTGAAAGTTGTGCGGCGGGCCCGTCAGCGACGATCTCGCCCGAGCGCATGACGTAGGCCCGGTCGGCTACCGCAAGCATCCGTTGCGCGTTCTGCTCTACCACGAACAAGGTGCGACCGCTTACGCGCAGGCGGGTGATCAGGTCGAATACCTGCTCGACCAGCACCGGGGCCAGGCCCAGCGATGGCTCGTCCATGAGCAGCACGGCGGGGTCACTCATCAGCGCACGGCCGATGGCGAGTTGTTGCGCTTCACCACCGGAAAGATAGCCGGCCTGAGCTGAGAGCCGCTCCTTAAGCACCGGAAACAGTGTAACCATTTCATCCAGCAGTTCCTGTCGCCGACTGGCCGGTTGGGTGACGCCGCCGACCAGCAGGTTCTCGCGGACCGTGAAGTCGGAAAAGATTCGGCGGTGCTCGGGTACCAGTGCCAGCCCGGCCCGCAGCATTCGATCGGGCGCCCAGCCGGTGACGTCTTTATTATCCAGGGTGACCCGCCCGGCCGATGGCTTCAGTAGACCCGCAATCGTTGCGAGCAGGGTAGTTTTGCCGGCGCCGTTGGGGCCGATGAGGCACACGACCTCACCGGCCTGAACGGTTAGCCCGACGTCCCGAACGGCTGTGATGGTGCCGTAACGGGTGATCAGTGACTCGATATCGAGCACCCTGGCAGCCGCTGTGGATCAGTCGTAAGTCGCCGCCAGCGTAGGTGCTCCGTTTACGACCCGGTGAACGTATACCGGTTTGCTCGGTGATCCGTTAGAGCCGGAGTAGGATAAAGTCCCGGTGGCACCGATGACCCCATCCAGCCCGCCAATCGCAGTCCCAAGGACCGCCGGATCCATTGAGCCAGTGGTTAAGTACGCCTGGATGATCACTGCAATGGCATCAACAGCAAGACCACCGAAAGAAGCATTCTCCAATGGTGCGCCTCGGGCTGCTGCGTAGCCATCCGCGAGCGCCTTGACGCGACTGCCCTCGGCGGGGAAGGAGTGAGTGGTGTGGTAGAAGCCTTCAACACCCTTGGTGAAATAGCCGCCCGTCGCTTCGAAGGCATCAGTCACAAGGTAGTTTGTTTCTACCCCGGCACCATCGAGTTGGCCACGCAGCACGGCGCTCTGGAAAGACAGCATGGCCGAGTAAACAACGTCGGGTGCGGAACCCGCAGACGCCATGGCATTTGCCTGAGCCGAGAAATCCATATCGTCGATCGGCACGAAGGCGTAGTCAGATGTTACTTTGCCGCCGCCCGCTTCAAAAACTTTGGTGAAGATGACAGGGTTGTAGCCAAAATAAGGTCCCGGAGCTGAGAAGGTAACAGCGGTTTTCCAGCCCTGGTCAAGGGCGAACTTGGCCGCGGCGGTAGCCTGGGCCGTATCATCAAAGGCAACCAGGAATGACATGGCTGAGGCATCAGCCAGCGTTGGTTCGGTTGAGGCGACAAACAGTGTGGCAACCTTGCCAGCAGTAACCTGCAGCAAGGGCTCGCCAAAATCCGGGAACGGTGGGCCCAGGATAGCGGATACACCGGCATCAACGAGTTCCTGCCCGGCCCGTTGAGTTACCTCCGGATCACCTTCGATATTCTTGACAGTGAATTCGATCGGTGATCCATTGACTCCACCGGCACAGTTGACCAACTCAACAAAATAAATTCCGGCTTCACTTGCGGGCTTGTCGGCAAATCCTCCGAGATCAGAAAAATCGGCAGCATAGCCGATTTTCAACGGCGTGCCGGTTGGCGCTGCTTTACATGCTTTGAGATTGGCTGCCAGTGCCGCATCGATATCGAACGATCCGGCATGGGCTGTACCAAGCATCAGCATCAGTACTGATGCGCTAAAAGAAATGATACGAGCGGTCTGTTTCATTGTATTTCTCCTCTGGTGTTCAGGTTACGCGTGCGGCGCGAGCCAACTAACTTGTGTGGCTGGCCAGTAATCACTCGCTCCTTTTACAAGATCTTCTTTTCCTTACCTATAGCACGGTAATTGTCAGGGCTGCGCCTGTCAAGATTCTTACCTTTTGCTTATCGAAGGACGTGCGATATTTTTTACAGATTGTCAGCCCCCGGCGACTGGCGGCCAGAGGGCAACACGATCACCGGCCACCAGCGGTTGGTCCAGGCCGCACTTGATGCCGTTGACCATCGGGAAGGCGACTTCAGCCGGGGGAATCTGTAGTATTTGAATTAGAAGTTCGTGCAGGTTCGTCCCGCTGGGAATGTGCAGTGGCAGTGCCTGGCCAATGTCAAGATCGGGCCGGTAACGGCGCAGGCCGGCATTAAGGCTGACAGTGACTTCGATCATGTTCGATGGATTGCGCCATTTAAGTGTCGCTGCACACGCCCCACCAGTCATCCAGGCCCAGTTCTTCCAGTTTGGCGCGTGTTGGGCGGCCTGACTTATCCCAGCCTCGCAGCAGGTAATAGGTCTGCAGGTGCTCCTGCAGGATGGCCCGGCTACCGGCCCGAGGCCCGTCAACCGCGGGCTCACTGACGCGTTGTGGCAGTCGATCGTCCTCACTGGTAAAGCCGGCGCGCAGGTTGAACATTCGCTCCAGGTTCCAGATCCGGTCACCTTGTTCAATCGAGCGGTCAAAATTGAAATCAAGCCCAGTGGCAGGTGCTAGCAAGGCGCAGATCTCGCGATGGGTAATGGCGAACTTGGTAAACAGACAAATGCCGGTCGAGTCCACGAATGCGGTCGAATTCTGGAATGGGCGTCGTACCATTTCTTCTTTCTGCTCCAGTACTTCCGGTGGCAGATAGCGGGGGATGCCGTACAGTTCGGCAGCGACAGTGTTACCCCGCACGTGGCAAGCACCGCGGTTCGAGGTTGCATATTGCAGTGCCATACCCTGAAAGACACGCGGGCTATAGGCCGACATCTCCAGTTTTTTCACGCCCATGAAAAACTCGGGGTGGCCGTAGCGTACGGCCAGCCGGTAACTGCCATCAGCCAGAACATCACCGAATCCTTCTCTTTTTCCCGTCATCTCAACCGCACGGACCATGGCCCCTGCATCACCGAATCTCAACGGGAAGCCAAGTTCCTGTTCTGGTAGGGCGCCTTTCTCGAACAGTTCCATTGCACAGGCGATGGTGGCACCGGTGGAGATAGTGTCAATACCATAGTCCGTGCATATGAAGTTGGCTTTGCTTACAGCCGCCAGGTCAGCAACGCCACAAAGGGCGCCCAGCGCCCAGATCGACTCATATTCCGGCCCCTCGCCGCGACCCTGGTAGGGCCCCTCTTTGACTTCAGAGACGCGGGTACACGCGATTGGACAGGCAAAACAGGCGCGGTTGCGCTGCAGAATCCCTTCAACGAGCGCTTCTCCACTGGTGTTGGCAGCGCCTTCAAAGGTGTCAGACTGAAAATTACGAGTGGGATACGCTCCCATCTCGTTGATCAGACTCACCAGGCTGGCAGTGCCATAGGCACGGAAACTCCCAAACGAAACCGGGTCCGCCGTTATCTTCTGATACATGTCCAGTGTGGCTTTCCAGAACTGTTGTGGGTCATGCAGGCTGATATTGCCAGTGCCACGAACAGCAATAGCCTTGAGTTTCTTTTTGCCCATCAGCGCACCGACACCGCTACGTGCGGCAAGACGGTAACCATCATTCACCACGCCGGCCAGTAGCGACAAGTTCTCACCGCCCGGACCGATACAGGCGACCTTGGCACTTGGATGGGTCAGGCTACGCAGCGCCGCCTCTGTTTCAGTGGGAAACTTGCCCCAGAGTGATTCTGCCGGGCGAATCTGCACCGTCCTGTTGTCGATCCAGAGGTAGACCGGTGCGGCAGACTCACCCTGGATGATCAGGGCATCGTATCCAGCGAACTTGAGTTCCGGGCCGAAGAAGCCGCCCGAGTTAGAGCAGGCAATAGTTCCTGTCAGCGGCGCTTTACATACGACCACATAACGGGATGTCGCCGGTGCACCGGTACCGGTGAGTGGGCCGGTACCGAAAATCAGGGGGTTTTCCGGGCCAAGCGCATCTGCTGCCGGGTCGAGTTCCTGGCACAGCAGGCGGGAGGCCAGCCCGCGGCCGCCGATAAAGTCCTCGGCCATCTGCATATCCAGCAGTTCCCTGCTAATAACACCCGTGCTGAGATCGACCCGCAGAATGTTTCCGGTATAGCCGTGGTACATGATCGTTTGCTACCTCGGCGCTCGGGCCGCCAGGTGGGTTGTCATCAGGGCTGCCAGTTCGTCAGCGGCTGGTGAATCGATGTGACGAAAGGTAATCGCCTGGGTGGGACAATAACGAACACAGGCGGGGTCTCCGTCACACAGATCACACTTGACCACCGCTGATCTGGCCGGAGAGTGCGTAACTCCGCCTGTCGGGCAGGCAAAAATACACTCCATGCAACTGGTACAGTTCTCGCGAATGATAGTGACGGCGCCGGACTCATTTACTTCCATTGCTTCATGTGGGCAGGCTTTCAGGCAGTACATTTCCTCACAGTGGATGCATACGATCGGCAGGAAATATTCATCGCTGGGGTAAACCACCTGGATGCGCAACTGAGCCTGGGCTGTTACCTGCTCGTGGGCGATGGAACAGGCGACCTCACACATGCGACAGCCGGTGCACATCTGCGGATTGACTGCGAGTTTGGGCTGTCCGCAGGGCTCGTTCGGCTCTTCGTATTTTGGGGGCGTCATGAAAGGAACCCCCGCCTCCAGGTCACCCGCACCGGCGATCTGGGTATCTTCGGTTGCTAGCACTGCGGCAAAAGACCCCGAAGGGGTCCACTTGGTCTGCAGCCACCCGTCAAAACGGTTGCGGTTGAAAGGTGCCAGCGCCTCGGGGCGTGTACCGCTTTGTACCCACTGCGCCAGATGCTGGCCGACGATCGGCCCGGTCGCCAGGCCGTGCCCGCAGAAACCCGAGGCCAGCAGCACGTTGTCATTCAGAAAATCGATGATAGGCATGCCGTCGGGAGTGCTGGGGTCCAGCCCGCCCCAGGTGCGAAGCAGCTTGGCTTTTTCAAGATCCGACACCAGTTTTGAGATATGTGCGACCGCGAGTTGCAAGTTGCTGCTGGTAGTACGGGTATCTTCCTGACCAGTCTCCTCGAGAATGCCTCCACCAAAATGTACGCCGCCATTACCGGTTTGGCGGAAAAAAAGATCGCTGCTTGCGACTCCGAACATCTGCCGGAACAGGGGGGGCAGTGGTTCGGTAATCATCGATTCGTAACGGACATTTGCGAGCGGCAAGTCATAGCCGATCCGGTAACACAACTCCTGTGAGCCAAAGCCTGCGGCGAGAACAACAACCGGCGCAGTTGCGGTGTGAGTGAGCGTTTCAACTTCAGCCAGCCCACTGTCGGTCTGGGTAATATTTTGTACTTCACAATTGAGTAGCACACGGGTGCCACCTTCAATTGCCTTGTTATAAAACCCTGTTACCAGCCGTAGCGGGTTGCAGTGACCATCATCAGGACAGTAACTTGCCCCGATGATGCTCTGCCAACGCAGTGCGGGCACCAGTTCCAGCACATCGGCAACCTCCAGCCAGGAAACGTCCAGCCCATGTGACTGCTGACGTGCAACATCTACCTGCATCGCGCGGCGGTAATCGAATGATTCCACCACCCGCAGGTTGCCCGCCTGGACATATTCGATATCAACTCCGAGTTCATCGGATAAGCCCGGGAACAACGCAACGCTGGCTTTGGCGAGTGGGATCTCCTCAGAGACACGGGCGGATTGCCGGACTCCCCCACCGGAGCGGCCGCTGGCACCGCTGCCGATACCATTGCGGTCCAGCAGCAGGACATCAACTCCAGCACGGGTCAGTTGGTAGGCGGTGGTGCAGCCTACGATGCCGCCACCGATGATGATCACGTCTGCCTGGTAGTGGGCCATGGTCAGGTCCTTGCCACCCCATATCCACCGACGTGATCCTCCCAGGTCAGTGTGCCGGTGTCAGCAACAGGGCCGCCGACCACTTCCAACGGCACAGGTTTGACCGGCGCACGTGCAGTAAAAGGCTGGATGTCCTGGAGCGGCAAGCCGGTTTCAGATGCCACGATCTGGCGGAGAATATCACCGCAGATTCGACCCTGGCAGCTTCCCATACCGGCGCGAGTCCAGGGCTTTAGCTGGTTTAACTGCACCACGCCATTGCGTATGGCCGTCCGCACTTCGCCGGCACTGACCTCCTCGCAGCGGCAAACCGGCACATCATCGGTTACCAGCGCACATAGCCCAGGCTTGAGCTGGAACATCTTCCCCAGTGTTGCGGCCACGGCGCGTGCCTGTAGCCGTTTGTCGAATAACTCGTTCTGGTCAATTGGCGGACTAAACCCCAGTTGTTGTGCAGCCACACTGCCGGCCAACTGGCCTTCAATTACGGCCACCTCCGCCCCACCCATGCCGCGGGTTTCACCGGCCGCAAGAATTCCCGTTATGCTGGTCTCCAGGTTGTCATTAGTGCTGGTGGCATAAGTGGCGTAGTCCTGGTCGAAGTACTGCTCACAGCCTGCGATCCGGGGTAATTCTGTAGCAGGGGTGAAACCGTAGTTCAGGCAGATGGTGTCAACCTTAAGTGTTGTTTCACTGCCTGGTATCGGTCGGCCATCGCCATCAACTCTCATGATCACGGCGCCGGAAACTTCGTTCTCACCCAGGGCCCGGGCGATGGTGTGCCCGAACTTTATTGGTACCCGTGCTTGCAGCAGTTTCTGCAGATTGGCAAAACCCTGCCCAAGCTTGTCTCGATATCGCCATAAGCTGGCGGCGCTTCGAAGAAATTCTGTACGTGAACGCAATTCCACGAGCGCGGCGATTTGGGCACCGGCCTCAAGTAGTTGTATGGCTGTGATTTGCAGCAGGGGTCCGGTTCCTGCCAGCAGGAACCTTTTTCCGGGCAGTATTCCATGCGCTTTCAGCATCAGCTGGCTCGCGCCAGCCATGATCACGCCGGGCAGTGTCCAGCCGGGGAAAGGCATCACCCTCTCGGTGGCACCGGCACAGAGGATGATGCATTGCGCTTGCAGTGCCCGTGCACCTGCGGGGCCGCACAGATCGAGTACCAGTTCATCTGCCGAGATGTTCCAGACCAGCGTATTGCACTGAAGGTCAATTCCCGGGTGACTCAGCCCCTCCAGCAGTTCCCGGCCCTGTTCAATGTTCGAAGCCAGGGAGTTTGGATATGTCGGTCCACCGTCGGCGTGTGCTGGTTGTTTGTAATACTGTCCGCCGGGTCTGGCATATTCATCCAGTACAGTCACTGATGCGCCGGCGCGCGCTGCTGTGACGGCAGCCGCCACCCCAGCCGGTCCCGCTCCGACGATGGCAATTTCAGTCGTGTCGGGCTTCTGGGGCATCACGAACTGGTATCAACGATGCACCCAGGAGCCACTTCTGTTATGCAGGTACGTACGTTTGGGATACCGTCTACCGTAGCCACGCATTCAAAGCACATGCCCATTCCGCAGAAATAGCCTCGCGCGGCACTGCTTTTATTGTTCTGGCTGATTTGCCGCTGTCCGGCCGCCAGCAAGGCGGCGGCGATGCTTTCACCGGCATGGGCCTGGATTTCTTGCCCGTTCACGATAATGGTAACCGGGGTTGCGCGCTCGATTTTGCTGATCCGCTGGGCTTTCAAGCTAACTCCATGGGTATAGCGAATTTGTTATCTCGTGCAACCGGTTGAATTGTTGGTTTATCGACTCTGGTTGGGCGCTACAGGTGGTAGGAGTATTCGTTGAATTCCCAGTCGGTGACCGTAGTCTTGAAGCGAGACTCCTCGTTTTCCTTCAGTGCAACAAAAGCATTGATCAACTCGGGGCTGAATGCTTCAGCTAATACTGTATCTGCCTTCAGCTCCGCAATGGCATCGCGCAGGTAGAACGGAACCTGCTGGTATTGGCCCGATTCATCGTGATAGGTGTCGCCGTCGGCAGGGGCACCCGGATCAATCTTGTTCTCTATACCGTCGAGTCCCGCTGCCAGTATGGCAGCGATGACCAGATAGGGATTTGCAGATGCACAGCCGGCCCTGTTTTCGATCCGGGTTCCGCTGCCACGGTCATCAGGCACACGGCAGTAGACGGTGCGATTATCACCACCCCAGGCGATGTTGTACGGGGCAAAAGAATCCGGCAGGAAGCGCTTATACGAATTGATGGTCGGTGCCAGAAGAGCCGACATTCCCCTGGCGTGAGCCAGTTGTCCGCCGATGAAATAGCGTTGTAAATCTGCTATGCCGTTTTCGGCCTGTGGATCGTAGAAGGCATTTTCGTTACTTTCTGTGTGGGTCAGGGATATATGGGTGTGATAGCCATTGCCTCCACCCTCGTTGGTTGGCCGGCCCATGAAAGTCAGGTGCAGGTCATTGAGTGCCGCCAGTTCCTTGCACAGGTACTTAAAGGTAAAAGTCTGGTCGGCCATTTTCAGCGCTTCTTCATGGTGCCAGTTCACTTCGTACTGACCGGGGAAGTACTCGTGGTTCAGGTACATGATATTCAGCCCCAGGTCGATGCAGGTGTTCTGAATGGCCCGCAGGATTCCCTGTTTGTCCACAGCGGGGTTCACCTGGTATACGCAGGATGTTGCCGGGTTGTAGCTCGTTACCGGGTCAGTGGGATGAAAGATCACGAATTCCAGCTCGGATGCGACTATGGCTGTAAGACCTTTCGCCTCGTATTTTTTCAGTATTCGCTTAAGTGCTCCCCTGGGATCCACCGGGTGCGGGCTACCCCCGAGATAGGTATCGCCGATGAGGCGCGCGGTATGGGGCTGGTGCGGGAGTACTGCAAAGGTGTCAAGGTCGGGTCGCAGCAACATGTCCGACCAGCCAGTGTCACTGCCACAGCCTCCTGCAACAGCAATATCGTTCGACAGATCGACGATATAGGCCGCTTGGGCAAAATTCAGGCCTTCCTCAATAACCGCCTCCAGGCGTCCGGCCGGGATCAGTTTGCCCCGGCAGATACCGTGCAGGTCGGGAAATTCGACCCTGATGGAATCGATACCCGCGCTCTTGATCATTTCAGCAATTTTCTTTACCTGCATCTCGTAAGCTCTCCTGGTTACAAAGCAGACACCTGACTCTCCTGCAAAATTAAGAGCAAGCAGCCTGCCATCTTTTTTATCTTTCCGGCATGGTAATTTAGTCGGCCTAGATATAGGGCAGTTACCCTGAATATGTCAACGTGAAACCCGGGGCAAACTGCTAATTGTCCCACTATGACCAGATGCCTAGCGGCGGACGGCCCGATAGATTGTGATAGCGGTAGGAGTTGGCTATCGAATCAACATAGCCCTAGCCAGAGGGTAAATCAGGCCTGGCTCATATAACCGGACTTGTTGGGCAGATAACGAGAAGCTGCAAAACAGCCCAGCCTGAAGGTGAGGTGAGTCGGGTCTTTACCAGCGTCCGATCAGAATTCCAAAATCACTCTCGTCTCGTTCGGGGCCTCGGTCCGGTAGGTCATCTGTGTGCACTTCGGTGCGGCTTTTAAGTTTGCGGTGCCAGCCAAAAAGGGTCTCGTGCAATTCCGCTCGAGGCCCGCTATAGGCTGGATCCTCCCCAAGATCGATAAATTCATTGGGATCATCGAGCAGGTTATATAGTTGCGGGCGAAATTTCTCATGCAATACGTACTTCCATTGTTGCGTGCGAATGATCCGGGCCCGGCAGTCATAGGGATGCATATTCAGCAGTGTGCGTGGGCCGCGATCACCAAAATCAATCTCGCTGACAACAAAGTCTCGCCAGGGCGAGGCGGGGGTGCTCTTGTGTAGAAGCGGCATCAGTGAGCAGCCTTCCATGCGTTCGGGACAGATATCACCGCCTGCACACTCGACAAAAGTCGGCACGAGGTCAATTGATTCCACCAGATCTTTCGCTGCTGTTCCCCGTGTGCTATCCGCAGCAGGAGAGGGATCGCTGATGATAAGAGGGATGCGGATCGAGGGCTCGTGGTGCAGGTCTTTTTCTCCCAGCCAGTGATCACCCAGATAATCCCCGTGGTCACTTGTCAGCACGACCAGGGTATTTTCTCTCAGGCCTTTCTCGTCCAGCTTGGCCAGTACCCGGCCAATATGATCATCAAGTTGTCGGATGAGACCCATATAGGTCGGGATTACCGTGTGGCGCACCTCATCACGTGAGAAGTTTGCGCTGTAGTCCTGCGCCATAAAGGCTTTGTAAACCGGGTGGGGATTTTGCTTCTCCGCATCGCTGCGGATTGCGGCGAGTACCTGTTCGGGCCCGAAGCGATCGTGATAAGGCGCCGGGGCCAGGTAAGGCCAGTGAGGCTTGATATAGCTTAGGTGCATACACCAGCGATCATCAGCGGTCAGGTTGTCGATAAAATCGATTGCCCGATGGGTAATGAATGCAGTTTCAGAGTGTTCTTCAGGGACCCGGGCCGCAAGATTGGCGTTGCGCATCTGCCAGCCGCTGACAATCTTGCCGTTGCTGTCGACGGCGCTATTGGCCCAGGCCTCCCAGGGGTTTTCGCCGCCTAGTCCATGGCTTCGAAGGTAGTCGCTGTAACCCAGATCCGCTGGCAAAATGGGGTCAGGGTAGAGGCCGGTAAAAAGCTCATAAGGGACAAACCCGTTGTTGCGCAGGCATTGTTCCTGCATTGATCCTTTGGTGATGTTGAAGCGCGATACAGCAGCGGTATTGATGCGCCCCTCTGATTTTCCAACGACCACGGTCTGCATATCGATATCACGAAGATAATCACCCAGCGTCAGTTCACTAATCTTCAGGGAATCTTCATTGGCCAGTACGCCATGGGAGGAGGCATAACGCCCGGTATAAAAGCTTGCGCGGGAGGGTCCGCAAAGCGGATCCTGGCAGTAGGCATGATCAAAACGCACCCCCTGCGTCGCCAGCGCATCAATATGAGGGGTTTCAAGATGGGGGTGTCCGTAGCACGACAGGTAATCTGCCCGCAATTGGTCACACATGATAAAAAGAATATTCATTGTCGCTTGGGTTTTTGTTGCATCCCTTCGGGATCGTGCGCCCATAGATTGTAAGGCCATGGTGTTCGCACGGCATCTCTGGTTTTAAGAAAATATCGGGGCCATACTCCTGTCTTTGGAGTGAAAGTTCTGCTGTACCATTCGATCCTTGAATATTCCTTAGGGGCAAACCAGCATTATTTAGCGCGATGATCGCAAAAACGAGGGTTTATGCATCTAAAAGCAGTCACTAATCTGCTGCTGGCCATGTTGTGTATCTCGATTATGGATACCATGATCAAGATGCTGAGCGGTGGTTATGCGTTGCACCAGCTGGTATTCATCCGTGCTGTTATCAGCCTGGTGATTTTGCTACCTGTTTTGTTTCGCCATGGGATCATGGCGATGCATACCCGCCGCCCTGGCGCACATATCTTTCGTGGATTGTTGCTGGTCATGGCCAACATGACGTTTTTCACAGGCCTTGCCAGTTTGCCGTTGGCTCAGGCTTCTGCTGTGGTGTTTTTTGCTCCGGTCATCATCACGATATTTTCTTTTTGGATCCTCAAAGAGCAGTTCGGGCCATTTCGCTGGGTAGCGGTATTGATGGGGCTGGTAGGTATGGCCCTTATAGTGCAGCCATTTTCAGGGCGAATCGAGATGGCGTACCTGTGGCCGTTGGCCGCTGCCTTTTGTTACGCCGGGTTTACCACGATGACCCGCTATATCGGTAACACTGAAAGCGCCTCACTGCTGGCAGTCACGGCACAGGGTTCGTTTCTTCTAGTGAGCATGTTAATGGGGCTGGTCGTCGGTAGTGGGCAGTTTGCCGGGCATACCGATCCCGGCATTGAGTTTATATTGCGTGCCTGGCACTGGCCGGCATCGTCCGACATGATCTATTTTGGCGCGATCGGGGTACTGTCGGCGATTACGGCTTTATCAATTTCTTACGCCTATCGCAGCGCACAGGCTTCCTTTCTTGCGCCCTTTGAGTACAGCAATTTGCCTTTGGTGCTGCTGTGGGGTTACCTGGTATTCAATGAGTTCCCCAACGCCATGGCGCTGATTGGAATATTGCTGATTGTCGCCGGTGGCATGGTGGTCTGGCTGGATTCACAATTTCGCAAACGAGCCGTAATAAGTAACTGTTCCCCGCGGTGACGACACCTGGCACTACTTCTGGAAATGAAACGGTGCTTGTTCTGAGGGTAGTTGCGGTTTTCCTAACAGATAATCGGTGGCGCGTTCGGCGATCATCTGGGTTGGGGCGTTGAGGTTGCCGCTCACAATATCCGGCATTACCGAGGCATCGATTACCCGTAGATTATCTATTCCGCGCACTTGCATCTGCGCATCGACGACTGCCATGTCATCGCTGCCCATGCGGCAGGTGCCACAGGGGTGATAGTCTGTTGTGGCGTAGGCGCGTATCCAGGCTTGAAGGTCACTGTCTGAGTTGAGATCCGGCGCAGGCTCGATGCGATTGCCCCGAAATTCATCAAACGCGGGCTGTGTCAGTAGGTCCTGCATGACTCGCAAAGCCTCTACCAATTCGCGCGTGTCACCCGGATGGCTCAGGTAATTGAAGTGCGCCGCTGGACGCTCATGGGGGTCATCTGAATGCAGTTTCACCTCGCCACGGCTCTTAGGACGCAACTGATCACAATCCAGTACGTAGCCTTGTTTGAGTTGAATGCGTCGTCCTTGCCACTGGCTGTATACCGGCGCGAAATGGTATTGCAGATTGGGGTGGGCCGCGTCTTTGTTGCCATAGACAAAGCCGCCCATCTCCCAGATATTCGATGCACCGAGACCTGAGCGTGAAGTCAGCCACTTGAGCCCGGTACTGAGTTTGGTCAGGGGTCGGGCCAGGGTATGCAAAGTCACTGCTTTCTTACAGTAAAAGGCGCTGATGATGCTGAGGTGATCCTGCAGATTCTGTCCGACACCACTGAGATTCACAAGCGGCGTGATGTTCATTGATTTTAGATAATCGGCTGGGCCAATCCCTGAGAGCATCAGCAGTTGCGGGCTCTTGATGGCACCGCAGCAGACGAGGACGGCACGCGATGCATGGGCTTGGCTCACCTGGCCGTCTTTTTCATACTCGATGCCGCTCGCGCGGCTGCCTTCGATAATGATCCGCCGAGTCAGAGCCCTGGTCGTTAATGTCAGGTTGGCTCTTTTTAATGCGGGTTTTAGATGGGCAACCGCGGCACTACAGCGCCAGCCGTTGCGGGTAGTACTGTCAAGACGGGCGATACCCTCGGGTTTAAACCCGTTCAAGTCGTCTGAGTTGCCCTGACCGGATTGCTCTCCCGCCAGATAGAGTGCATCAAAAAGCGGGTTCTCCAAGGTGCCTCGGGTTACCCCAAGCGGGCCATTGCCACCGCGCCAGATGCTCTGGCCCCGATCTGAGGATTCACAACGTTTGAAATACGGCAGGCATTGCGCAAAGGTCCATTCGGCCAGCCCGAATTTATCCGCCCAGCGGTCATAATCCATCGGGTGGCCGCGCATGTAGACCATCGAGTTGATCGAAGATGAGCCGCCGATCACTTTGCCGCGCGGCAAATCGATCCGCCGGCCATCGCACTCAGGCTCGGGTTCGCTCTGGTAGTTCCAGTTAATGCTGGGATCCTTGTATGCGTGATAGACCCCAGCAGGGATATGCACCATCAGTTTGCGATCCATGGGCCCGGCTTCGAGGATCAGCACCTGGTTACCCGGGTCTTCGCTTAGTCGGTTGGCCAGGACACAGCCGGCCGATCCGGCGCCGATGATGATGTAATCGTATTCCGACACAGTGTTTAGTTGATGATCATGGCACCATGAAAACCGCAACCCGTGTTTTCATGGTGCAAAGCCTCTTTGCTGGGGTGTCCCGCATACCGGGTAACGACCCAACAAAACTTCAGGGGAAAAGTCTAAATTAAATTTAATCATAAAAACCAGTCCTGTATGGTAAAAAGGTCGTGGCTCGGCATCCCGAGCACCCGCGAGGTTCGACCTCTCGTCACATGAACAAAGAGCAGGGGAGTTGTAGCCCCCCTAATAACTGGCATCTAAAGAAAAACTGGCCCGGAGAACTGAATAAATGATCAAGGCGTTTTACAAGGCCCGGCAGTGGGCGCTATGGGCCTATGGCGGTGGGGCACTGCTGATATCGTCGCTTTGGCTGCAGGTACAAATGACAGTCGCGCTTAACGAGTGGTATGGCCGTTTCTATGATTTATTGCAAAATGCCGCCAGTTTCTCTGACGAGCCAGAAAAAGGCATTGATCAATTCTTTGGGGAGCTGACTTCGATCGGTTACGTGAGTTCGGGTTTTGAAGGAACGCCATCGTTTGTTGTGATTGCATTTCCATACGTGCTTCTTGCCATCTTTACGGGGTGGTTCACCCGGATCTATGGCCTGCGCTGGCGCGAAGCCATTACCTTTAACTATGTTCCGCGCTGGCGTGCAGTTGAGTACGAGATCGAAGGGGCCTCGCAGCGTATTCAGGAAGACTGCAATCGTTTTGCCCGGATTGTGGAGTCGCTGGGCCTTCAGATCGTACGTGCTGTTATGACTTTGATCGCATTTATACCGGTACTGCATGAATTATCGGAGAAGGTTGATGTGCCGATACTTCGCGATATCGAAGGCTCGCTGGTGTGGGCGGCTTTGGTAATCTCGCTTGGTGGGCTGTTTGTTTCCTGGTTGGTGGGCTGGAAGTTGCCAGGGTTGGAATACAACAACCAGAAAGTCGAAGCCGCTTTTCGCAAAGACCTGGTTCTGGGTGAAGACGATAAGGTCAACCATGCCGATATGGGGAAACTGCACGGATTCTTTGTAGACATCCGGCGCAATTACCACCGGCTCTACTTTCACTACACCTACTTCGATGCCTGGGCGACTTCCTACGACCAATTTATGTCAATAATGCCTTATATCGTGATGGGTCCGGGTCTTTTTACCGGCATGTTAACGCTGGGTGTAATGGTTCAGGTGTCCAATGCCTTCGCTAAGGTACACGGGAGTTTTTCATTGTTCTTGCATAACTGGACAACCATCACAGAATTACGCTCCATCTGGAAACGTCTGCACGAATTTGAAGTAAATCTGGATCGCTATCAGGTAACTCAGGCCGCGTAGTAAACACCAAGTTTTGATGCAGTCTTCATCCGATCCAGCCTAGTGCCATAAATAATAAGAGACGATAGGTTGCTTTGTGATCGACTCTCCGAGAAAACCATATTTACCCGCATAGGGGGCGAAGAATTCTGTATTGTCGATTATTCCGGGAGCGCGGGAACGGCGACAGACGAGTTCCAGGGAGTACTGGATTTGGTGTGGGATAGGCAACTTTAAACTCCCAAGACCGAATCGGTTAATATTACATTCAGCGCTGGAATTGCGGGGTTTGGTCCTGACCGGGAAACACTCGACAAATTACTCAAAAATGCAGACCGTGCTCTTTATTTCGCCAAGGCAGAAGGGCGCTCGCGCGTGATTCCATACTTAGTAGATCTGTTCAAAAAACGCGGGGCCACGCTGATCGCGCGGGTTAATCAACAGCAGGATTAAGTAGTCTGACTCCCAGGTAGTGTGCCCAGGTGGTGTGACGAGATCACGGTGTCATGTTATGAATCAAAAAACTGAGGCACCCTATCAGGAGTTTGCACAAAGGCTGATTGAAGCGATGTGTGATGCAGGCCATAGTTCACGCGAGGGCAGCTGGTCACGACTACCGGTAGAGATTGAGCCCCTGCGTCGCGAGGCGCAGGCCAAGAGTCTGACTACGGCACGTAAGTATCTTGAGGGCGAAGCTTTCCCCAGGCGCCACCGCCTTGAACGTGTTGCCGACTGGCTTAACGTCAATCCGGATTGGCTTGCCAGCGGCACTGGACCTCGACATAAGACAGAGCAGTGGGACTCTGTTGATGATCTGCCGGTAGAGGCAATCGCTCTTGCCCGTGCCTGGGCCGCCTTACCTCGTCACTACCGTGAGCCCATCCGATCATGGGTCGTTATGGCGTCGATCGTCGACAGCCTGCCCGAGGATGCCAAACAATTACCCCCGGCCGCAGTTGGCCTGGAGCGGCGGCGGCAGGACCGTGAAAAAGAGTAATTCGCCTCACCGCAGCAGAATGGCTAACAGGCAATAGCATAGTGAGTGACCCAGTACAAAATTCGATTCAGGATCTTCAGGCCATGGACCCGGGAGAGTTCATTGCCTACGGCGATCTGAATTGCCCCTTTTGTTTTGCGCTCCATGAGCGCCTCCTAGCCTGGAACCTGCTTGATCGAATTGAATGGCGCTTGATCGTTCATGCGCCTGAGCTATCGTCATCCATGTTTTCAATGGAGGATCAAAGCTTGCTGGCCAACGAAGTATTCTCAATTCATCACCGGGCTCCCGATGTTCCCGTCAATCTTCCGCCAACCCGTCCGGGTAGTGAAATGGCCACCCGGCTACTTCATGCGCTTGACCGGTTACCCATTGAGCAACAGGTGCCGGTCCGGGTTGCGCTTTACCGAGCTTTGTGGGTGGAGGGCGAGAATATTGCTGATGCGCAAGCGCTTCAGGCTGTGATTGAGAGGGCGGGTTTGTCTGATATTCTCAAACCGCTTGGATCAGAGAATGGCGAGAATTCTTCTGAAAAGAACGGGCGCGATGAAAACGCCAATTCGACCCTGCCCGTGTGGCAGTTCTGGCAGACACTGGGGCCAGCGTCTGAGAAATTTGACGAGTGGCAAAAAGAGTGGGAAACGAGTGAGGAGCTTAACCGACGCATTCCGATTATCAAACATCGCTCGAACGGCAACCTGTTGCTGGGCCTGCCTACTGAGGAGGGGTTGTATCATTTTCTAAGCGGTTCTCGTAGTTTTTTTGTCAACGATGATGTATGTGTTTTCCAACCCAGACCGATCGTTCTGGTGTTTGGCTCTATCGAGAACCTCTGGCCTCTGATAAAGATCATTCGCAACTCTTGTGAGGTACTGCATTTCTCGGATTCAGCGCAATACCACAAACTCTTGACAGAAGATGAGTCTGTGGATTTTCTGTTGATAGAGCATGAGTTCGCGAGTGAATCGGACTTTAATCTGTTGTCAGATACTGCCGTGTCGAAGGGTGTCACCCGGATCGTAGCCTCCAGGAAAGGATCTGATGAGGCCGAGATGCGGGCCCTGCAAAGCGGCGCAGCAGAGTACCTTCCAATGGATCGTAGCGTCGGTGTCCTCACGGCGCGTTTCGACAAGCTGGTCACAGATCGACGCAAGACCATATCGATGGAGCAACATGCTAAATTTGATGGCCTGACCCAGATTGCGAACCGGCGTGAGTTTCAGGTTCGATCCGAACAGGAGTGGCGCCAGCTTGTAGAAAAGAAGGATGGAACCTGTGCGCTTCTGCTTATCGATATCGACTTTTTTAAACCATACAATGATACCTACGGGCATCTTGCAGGGGATGCCTGCCTTAAACGCGTGGCATCTATTCTTCGCAATAATGCGAAAGGATACGAGGATTTCGTAGCGCGGTATGGTGGCGAAGAGTTTGTGTTGCTGTTACCGGATACGGGCCCGGGCGCGGCACAGGCATTAGCGGAGCGATTGCGCGAGGCTATCGAGAATGAGAGTCTTGAACACGCAGGAGCTCCCGATGGCTCGACCCAGGTGACGGTAAGCATTGGCGTGGCAAGCGTGGTTGCCAACGAAAAGAGCACGCCTGGGGATCTGATACAAGCGGCAGACGCCTGCCTCTACCGTGCCAAGGCGGCGGGTCGTAATTGCGTCGTTTGTTGATCTGGCCGGCTCAGCCGGTACCGCTGTATTTCTTCCGTCTGTGAGATTGTCACTTTAAGGGGCTCGAAAAAGAGCTGCTGGACGCCTGGCAGAATTCTTCTTGATAGGTATCCGTAAGATATTGATTGATAAAAAGAGTCAGATTCTTCGAAATAACTGCTACTTCAGCAGTGGTCGTGATAGGAAGATTGTTACGGTGAGAGGCAATAAAACACTAAAAGAGATAATTTTGACTTAAATAGAGAATTCCGTTAATTTTTCCTAGCCAGTTCGACGCCACGTGACTTTCAGAAAATATGGATCGCAATCTATCAGTGTACAGTCCGAACCGCTGGAGCGGCCCCGTTTGGGCCTCTGTCGCGGTGGCGATAGCAATTGTTGTGGCAGGTATTTTTTTCTCATTTCGATATGTAGAGGGTGTGCTCTCAGATTTTACTGACGAAATGGTGGAAGCCAGGGGTGCTAACTTATGGAAAGCGTCTCAGCTCGACTATCAACTTAAGAGCCTGCTGGGAGAACTGTCCCAGCACCAGTTATTGGCAACTGACCCCGATAGCAGTTCGACTGACATTGACCAAACTGAAGATGTTGAGCAAGAAGTCAGTCAGACGCGGGAGTCCTCCAAGAGGCTGACACAAAAATTCTACCGTTTCTGGGAGTATGTAGAGCAATTATCAGGTTACGAGGATTTTGTCTTCGCCGAATTGCCGCAGCATGCGAATGTGCATCTTGATCTCGCAACCGACCTAGACGCTATTGAAGCTGAGATACTAAGCATAGCGGGCACACCTGGGTTTACTTATGACCCAGCGTTCTATGCGCGGATATCCAGGCAACTAACCCCCTATCAAGCCATCCTCCACGAGATCGCGATAGCCGCAAATCAGGCACAGGCCCGGTCGATAGTCAGTTATGACAGAACGCTCCTAGTGTCCATGCGGGGCCTGTTTGCTGGGTTGTTGCTTTTGCTGGGCGGAGTTGTGGCTTCGCTGTTGTACTGGCGTTACCAGTTGCGTATCAATAGACAAACTGCGGAGACCTACACTGCACTGGTTGGAGTGATGGAGTTCATGGATCCCACCATGGCCATCGATACAGATGGCACTGTGATCTTCTGGAATTCCGCTATGGAAAACCTCACACAGATTCGGGCAGATGACATGATCGGTAAGAGTAACTATGAATATGCATTGCCGTTTTACGGCGAACGTCGAAAAATCCTGATCGACCTTATGCTGGAGTGGGATGAGCAGATGCGGAGGGAATACCTATTTGTAGAGAAGCTTGAAAGTGGCGCAATAGTTGCAGCATCGTATCATCCAAATCTCCGAGGTGGCGTTCATCTTGCCAGGTCAGCCCAGCTCCTCAAGAGCCCTAAGGGGTTAGTTATAGGTGCTGTTGAATCAGTAAAAGATGTAACACAGGAGAAAGCATCAGAAGACAAGCTCGAAGAAGCACAAGGCCAAAGTCAAATCGCACTATCTCTCGCTGAGCAACGGCTTGCGACACTTCGAGAAAAAGAGAGTGAGATTTCTAGCCTTGAAAATCTACTCTCCCTTAAGTCTCTTGACTTTATACGCCAGGGAATCTCGGTTTTTGATCGTAACCTTATATTGCTCAGCGCTAACAAAGCGTTTGTTGATCTGTTGGAACTTCCTGAGTCCTTTGGAGAACCGGGAACTACTCTTGCAGAGATGTTTCGGTTTAACGCCAGACGGGGAGAGTATGGCGAAGGGGATATTGAAGCTCAGGTAAACGAGAGACTGGCCCTGGCCAAAAAGTTTGAGCCGCACGAATTTGAACGCACTCGTAAGGACGGTACCATTATCCACGTCTCTGGCAGGCCGGTAGACGAAGGCGTAGGCGGGTTTATTACTGTTTTCACAGATGTTACCCAGGAGCGGGCCCATGAACAGCACCAAGAACAAGAAATACGAGGGCTAGAAGATATTCTGGGCCTTGAAGCAATGGATCATCTTGGTGTTGGTGTGGCTGTATACGATGATGAACTCAGACTGATCCATGCTAATAAATTTCATCAAACAATGTATGACTTTCCAGAAGAGTTGACTCGTCGTGGTACTTCGGTCGCATCGCTGGGTCGATTTCTTACAGAGGCCGGCGCCCGTGGGGATGGGATCATAGAAAAGTTTTCTGCAAAAACAGAACAAAAGAGCGATCTTTCTTTGGCTGATGGCCGGATCATCGAGATACGGTCAAACCCGCTAAGAAAGGGCACTGCTCTGATACACACTGATGTTACCGAGGAACGTAAAGAGGCCATGCGCCTCCGAAATTACGATGCGGTGACCGGATTGCCAACCCTGGAGTCGACGATGGCGATCGTTGGAAAAGTCATTCCGACGCTCACAGCATCTGGAAGACACGCCGTCGGGATGCGTATTCAGATAGACCGTTTCGGCATGGCCAATGAAATTTTCGGTCAGACGGTCGGTGATCGACTCCTCAAGCAAGTAGGACAACGTCTACGCGGTGTTGTTGATGTCAATACCGTAATTGGCAGGGCAGGTGGTAATGAGTTCTTGCTGATCGACGATGCGGATGACGCAAATACTAAGGCCAATTCAATCGTGAAAGTCTTGAAAGAGGCAATGAAGCCGCCTTTTCACTTTAGCTCAGAAGACGGTAAGAGCCAGAAGATTAGCTTTACCCTGAGCGGCGGTATTGTTTTGTTTCCAGAAAATGGCACCGATATTCAAGACCTGGTTAGCAAATCTCGATTGGCGGCGCAGTTTGCCGCGACCCAGGGGGGCGACACATTCCGATTTTTTGACTGGCAGTCTACTCGACGGAAGTTCTCCTCTGATTACATCAGGATCGAGAATGATCTACGCAGTGCAATTGAGGAGGGTCAGTTAATACTTCATTATCAGCCGCAGATTGAGTTTCAGTCAGGACGTTTGCATGGGTGCGAAGCATTGATTCGCTGGATTCATCCCAAGCAGGGTCTGATCTCACCACTGGAGTTTATTCCTGTCGCTGAAGAGACTGGACTCATTGTTCCGATAGGGGACTGGGTTTTGCATCATGCCTGCTCCCAGGCGAAACAGTGGCAAGAGGCTGGGCACCCGCCATTTGTAGTCTCAGTTAATGTATCGGTAGTCCAGTTTCGCGGCCGTGATTTTATCGAGAAAGTGCGAAGTGTGCTCCAGGAGACGGAGCTTGAGCCGCAATATTTAGAGCTTGAGTTGACCGAATCTATTGTGGCTGAAGATCTGGATTTGACGCGCAAAACATTAGAGCAGCTCAAGAGTCTGGGAGTGAGTCTGGCAATCGATGACTTTGGCACGGGATATTCAAGCCTGGCTTATTTGACGAAATTACCTTTTGATACCCTGAAGATTGACCAGGCCTTTGTGCGCGGTACCGAAAAACACAACTGGGCAATCGTTCGTGCTGTCGCGCAACTCGCTCGGTCCCTGGGTCTATCAATCGTTGCTGAGGGCGTCGAGACATCAGAGCAAGCAGATATGTTGACTGAGCTAGGCTGCCATATTGCTCAAGGGTACTTCTATAGCAGGCCTTTGCCAAAAGAAAAATTTCACTCCTACCTTGATCAACATGAAACAGCCATGAGCGTTAAGGACAGTCAGAAAGATGACGTAACATTGCGCGTTGGATTGCCCAGTTTTTCCGCGATCGACGAATTTCAAGAATGCACAATGAACTTTCTGAGCGAGCACCCTGATCTGAAAGTTAATATCCTATGCGACACTAGCGACCACCTGATCGAGGGGCTGACGCTGGGGGAGGTAGACGTGGCAGTGATCATGAGTGCAGGACCACTCGAGCTCGATCCAGTGCATGCCTGGGTGGATCGACCGGTATGGGTTGGTCGGCATGATATCGATTTGGGTAAAGACGCTCAGATTCCCTTATTGGTCCACCCAGAAGGCTCACCGCTTCGCAAACGCATGCTGGATGGGCTTAGAAAAATGGATCGAAGCGCAAATATTGTTTTTCAATCTTCGGCATTGCAGGGCCTTGTCTATGCCTTGGGAAGTGGGCTCGGTATCACGGCCTTACAGAAGGCATCGATTTCGCAAGGAGAGCGGCTAAACAAAGGGCGTATCCATGTGCTGGACCCGGAAGAGAACGGACTTCCTGTTCTGGAGCCGGTTCTGTGTGGGATATACGTTCGGGAACGTGATCCGGGTGCCGCACATGATGGGCAGGCTATGCTTGTGGACAATCTCGTCGGTTTGCTTGATTCTTTTGGATGTGAGAAGGTGTCATGATGGCGGCTCTCGAAACTCTCCGGGGCCCGGGGGGTGCAGCAAATCTAACGAACCGTCAACGCTGCCGACTAGAGATTAACCCATGAGTTCACCCCAGACACCGGCCAATTCGGAGGCCAGTATTTCGAGTCAGAGTCACCCTGAGGCTCGCCGCCGCCTGCGCCTGGGCGAGGTGTTGGTTAAAGAGGGGATCATCAGTGAGGCGCAGGTGGAGTCTGCTCTGGCAGCCCAAAAGCAGAGCAAGGGTAAGCGCCTCGGTGAGGTCCTCGTTGATTTGCGAATCGTCGATGAAGTCACGATCGTTAAGACGCTTGCCAATCGACTTGATCTGAAATTTGTAGACCTCAACCAGATTCAAATCCCCGAAGCGGCGCTAAAAGAGGTGCCCTCGAGAGTAATGCGTGAGCACAACGTGTTACCCATTGCCAGTGATCCTGATTCGGTAACCGTGGCTTTTGGCGACCCTCTGGCGATCGATGCAATCGAGGCCGTACGCTTTTCCTGTCAGAAGCGGCTTCTGGAGGTCGTATCTGCCCCGTCCCAGATAAAACGTTTTATCAATCGCTCTGTATCTGTCAGCGAAAGCAAAGAGGAATTTCAAGTTTTTTTACAGTCATTGGCGAGAGACGCCGGTCAGGGTGGAGAGATCGGTGAAGATGCGGTAGCCGTGCGCTTGGCGAATAAAATCATCCTTGATGCTATTCGAGACCGTGCTTCTGATATTCATATCGAGCCAAATGGAGATCGGCGTGAACTCCTGATCCGTTTTCGTGTAGACGGTGAATGTCGCGAATACCGGCAGATTCCATCAGAGTATCGGGAGCAACTGGTGGCGCGCTTGAAGATCATGGCAAGGCTGAATATCGCAGAAAGGCGGATGCCTCAGGATGGCAAGATCCGCTTCAAGTTAGGCGAAAATGAGGCGGAACTTCGGATGGTCACGCTGCCGACAGCCGGTGAAAATGAAGATGTTGTGCTTCGTATTCTGGCGGGTTCAGGAGCCCAGCCCCTGGGCAACATGAACCTAAGCCCAGATTATCTGCGTGCTATCCAGAATCTGGTGGTAAACCCCTACGGCATGATCCTGGCGGTCGGCCCAACCGGCTCGGGTAAGACAACTACCCTGCATGCCATGCTCAGCAAGGTAAATGCGACGCAGAAGAAAGTCTGGACCATTGAGGATCCTGTCGAGATTACCCAGCCAGGGCTCCGCCAGATGCAGGTGAGCCCGCAAATAGGGCTGACCTTCGCGTCAGCTATGCGTTCGTTTCTGCGGGCAGACCCAGATGTAATCATGGTAGGTGAGATGCGTGACGAGGAAACGGCGCACATGGCTATTGAGGCGTCACTTACCGGTCATCTGGTGTTCTCAACCCTGCATACGAATAATGCCCCGGAGACTATTACCCGACTGACTGACATGGGTATGGAGCCGTTTTCGTTTTCAGATGCTCTGCTGGGAATACTGGCACAGCGTCTTGCCCGGCGGCTCTGCGATCGATGCAAAGTTGAATACAATGCCAGTGATGCCGAGTGGACTGAGTTTTCGGGTTATTTGGGGGAGGAAGTGCTATCAAGGCTTTCGGGCCCCGGCCCTTTGAAATTATTTAGAGCCGAAGGTTGCACTGAATGCGACAGCACCGGTTACCGAGGCCGGATCGCATTGCATGAGTTACTGGTCAATAATGATGAAATCCGCGAGGCGATACAAAAAAGAGCCACGACCGGAGAACTACGCTCACTTGCTGAAAAAGGCGGGATGCGCACGCTTGTGCAGGATGGTGTAACCAAGTGCCTTCACGGGCTAACTGACCTCAAACAGGTGCTTGCCGTGGGTAGTCGGTGACTATACGAAAGTATTCCAATTAATTAATAAAGCATTAATTTATTGTTGATATTATCCACGATGGGAAACTTTTCCTAAGAAGCAGGAACACGAAAAAACTTCCCATCCACAAAGGCAGAAGGGTATATTACGCCCCGGACGAGTCATTATCGAATAATAATATATCTTCGCCGAGGGCTGACAGAAGCCATTTTTGCCGCCGCGGCGACGGGAGATCGAGAGATAACCTCCCGTAAAATAATCCTTAACTCTCGTTTCTTAAACACATGAGCCCGTTTACATCGGGCCTAAATTTCTGGAGTAAAGATATGCTACTTTTTAAATCATGTTGGACTGCGACCTGTTCAGGACTGTCCTTAGGAATGAGATCGCTATTGGTAGCAATAGTTTTTTCGTACCAAGGTGTAGCGGTTGCAGACGAAGTATCGGTAGAAACCAAAGCAAAGGCTCAGATGACTCTGGCACAATGGGTGAAAGATCGGGCTGATGATTCAGGCAAGTTCTATTTCGTCGATCGCCAGACCAACGATCTGGTCGGTGGTTACAGCGCGAATGTGCACCCCATGATCGTGCCCTACAAGGATGGCGCTATTTTTGTCTGCTCCGAGGTGGTTACTGAGAAAGGTGATCGGATCACGGCGGATTTTCTGACGGTCCCGGTGGGTGATGGTTATAAGATCGTCGAGGTTATTATGAATAACCGTCCTTCTGTCAAAAAAATGATGGGGATGTAGCCTAAGCAGTCCCCACCTTATCCACACCCTTTTCGTTCGACAGGCACCAACGCGGTGAAACTTGGGATTTTCCTCAAGTTTGTGGTGCTGTTCGGCCTTTTGGCAATGGCACTTGGGGCTGCAGGGCTGCTTACCTACAAGAACTATAGGCAGGGTTATTACGAGGGGCTGGCGTCCGCCCAGTTGGCTACTGCTGTGGTAGGCGCGTCTGGTGTGCTGGACGCCGCTACCGAAGCTGGCGATCACCAGGTCAATGACACGCTCGGAATTTTTGCCATGTTCCCCTTTCTGTTGTGTGTCGAGATGAGCGCCTCGACCGGGCAATTCTATCGTTGGCCGCCGTTACCCTGCGAGATCATCAAAGAAGAGAAATACCCTCTCGATTACCCGGATGTGCTTTCAGGGGGTGGGGACCTTCGCTTTTACGTGAGCCGCCAATGGGTAAACGAAGAGGTCTCAAGAGAGCTCCGGGTGGGTATTCTGGCGATGGCAATCTTTCTGCTGATTTTTCTTGTCGGAAGTGGTTTCGTATTTCATCGTGTGGTCGGATACCCGGTTGGATTTCTGGTCAAGAGTTTGCGTGAGATCTCCAAAGATCTGACCAAACATGAACTGATCCAGAGGCTGACAAGAGACGAGATCGGCGAGCTCACCGATGTCCTCAATGGGCTGCTTGGCCGGATACGAGAATACCAGTCGGAGCTTGTGCGCCTGGCGAATACCGACGGTTTGACCGGTATTCTCAATCGAAGAACTTTCTTCGCAAAAGGACAAGACCTGCTTACGAGATATCAGCACGGGATCTACTTTATTCAGATAGATCTTGATCATTTTAAGAAAGTAAATGACACCTATGGACATGGAATCGGTGACCAGGTGTTGGAACTGGTGGGTAAATTGCTGCAGGGATCGGTTCGGACGGTAGGAGAACGCGAGCCTGATCTTGTTGGCAGACTTGGTGGGGAGGAGTTTGGCATCCTACTTCGGACAAACAACCTGCAAGAAGCGCATAGCGTAACGGAGCGACTGCGGGGCACACTTCAGAGTTCAACAGTAGAAACTGGTACTGAATTACTTACGGTGACGGGGTCCTTTGGTCTGGCAGAAATTATTCCCGGTGACACGCTCGATGATCTGTACCACCGTGCCGACCAGGCGTGTTACCAGGCAAAAGACAGGGGCCGTAATCAGGTGGTCGTAGCGACGGTACCCGCCATCAAGTCGGCCTAAAATGAATAGCCTCATGAAGTCCAGCCAGAATCCCAGTACCGCAGTGGCCAGACGCTATGCCTGAGTCCGGCATATCGGTTGATGCATTCTTGAGCCCAACAAAAGGTAAGAAGAGATGAAACAGAAAGGCTTTACTCTCATCGAATTGATGATCGTCATTGCAATCATCGGCATTCTCGCCGCCGTTGCGATTCCGCAATACAACAAGTATACGGCTCGCGCCCAGGTGGCTGAGGCCTTTGCGCTAATGGCGCCTGTCAAGACAGCTCTGAGTCTGTATTATCAAACGACTGGAGCGTTTGCGACGGGTACTCGTATTGAGAGGCACGATGCGTTAGGGATTGCCGACCGGGATGACCTCGGTGGCGACTATGTACGGCGAATTACGGCGAAGGCTAATGGATCTATCAGGGTCCAATTTTTTAATAACACACCTGTTAATGACCTCATAAGGGACAAAATTTTCGAACTCCGACCGACGGTCAGCTCGGGCGTAATCACGTCCTGGGCCTGTTTTACTAACGCGCCGAATGGCAGCTGGATCGACCAGGAATACATCAATTCATGCGGCTGAGAAATTGACAATCCGGTTTGATCCTGATCCGGTCGGTTAAATAAAAAGTGTAACACCATCGACCACACCGATCGCAAGCGTCAAAAGGACGCTTGCCAGATGCAGTCGTTTAAAAGAGTCTGTCCTCCCTTCATTTCGCGCCCGGTTGGTAGGCGGGATCAACGCATAAGCCAGTAGCGCAAATCCCAGGGCGAGTCCTCCGAGTATGGCGCCTGCCGTGAAGCCAGCCAGTTGGCTGGTGATACCCATTGCGAGACCCAAACCGGCAAGAATTAGAAAAAAGCGTGGGAACAGGGTGCGCAGAAAAGCACCACTGGCGCCGTTCTTTAGCTGCGTAAATACCAACGGGGCAACCACGGCACTTTGAAAAACAATGATCCCAAGGGAGACCCCGGCAAGAAGGTAAGTAAGTTTAGTCATAGCTTTTCAATTTTTCCGGTTCGATTCGTTGTCGTATTGAAACGTGGTTGTGGATGGCACTAGCATACATTGGTGCAACCAAGGCCGCGTGAAAAAGAACCAGCTTGAGGCAATAACCTTTTGTGTAAACCTTGGGGAGCCATACGCCCCGGGTATAATGACATGGTTGTGAGTATTTATATCACGCGAATATTAATGACCCTTAAGTTGAAATGATTCCGGTTATTCTCTCTGGTGGCGCCGGCACACGATTGTGGCCGCTGTCACGATCATTGCACCCAAAGCAGTTTCATGCGCTGACTGGCAGTACAACGCTGATCCAGCAGACGGCGCTGCGCCTGAAAGATGCCGGCTATGCCAGCCCGCCACTGGTCCTGTGCAACGAGGATCACCGCTTCATGGTGGCAGGCCAGCTCGAGGAGGTGGGCATTACGCCTTCGAACATTATCCTTGAGCCCGTTGCCCGGGGCACGGCACCGGCTATTGCCACGGCAGCTACGTTGGTTGAAGCACAGCACGGTGACGATGTGATGGCGGTGTTTCCGGCAGATCATGTCATTGCAGATAATGATGCATTTAAGACAGCGCTGGACCAGGCTGTGGCACTGGCGAGTGAGGGCCACCTGGTGACATTTGGCATCACACCGCAAAGTGCCCATACCGGCTATGGCTATATCCGTCTTAAAGGCGAACTCGAAAAAGGGGTGGGGCAGGTCGATGAGTTTGTTGAAAAGCCCGATGCCGCCACTGCACAGGCCTACCTGGATCATGGCGGGTATTTCTGGAATGGTGGAATGTTTGTTTTTAAGGCATCAACGATGCTCAAGGCCTTTGCCGAACACGCACCAGACATGCTGGCGACCTGTAGCACGGCTGTATCCAACGCGCAGCCGGACGGGTATTTTTTGCGCCTGGAAAAGAGTAGTTTTGAGTCGGCCCCAGCGGATTCTATCGATTATGCCGTAATGGAAAAGGCATCGCGCACGATGATGGTGTCGCTGGATGCGGGCTGGGGTGATATTGGCTCGTGGGCTTCCCTGTGGGAGTCTCTTGATAAAGATGAGCGCAACAATGCCAGTCAGGGCGATGTCATCCTGAACGATACCGATGACAGCCTGGTGATCGCCGAGCGCGGCCTGGTTGCTACGATCGGTGTCGATAATCTGGTGATTGTGGATACGCCGGATGCCCTGCTGGTCGCAAAGCGCGATCACGGCGGTGAACTCAAACAGTTGGTAGCAGACCTAACTACGCAGGGCCGCGCTGAGGTGCAGCATCACCGACGAGTCTATCGGCCCTGGGGCAGCTTTGAAGCTGTCGACCAAGGTGCGCGCTTTCAGGTTAAACGTATTGTGGTGGACCCAGGCAAGAAACTTTCTTTGCAGCGCCATCAACACCGGGCAGAGCATTGGGTCGTGGTGCATGGTCGGGCGCAGGTAACCGTTGGGGAGGAAACCTTCATATTGGAGGAGAACCAGTCGACCTATATACCGCCTGGCACCATACACCGCCTGGCGAATCCGAAAGACAGGCCGCTTGAGATTATCGAAGTACAGTCAGGTGATTATCTTGGCGAGGATGATATTGAGCGCCTAGAGGATGACTACAACCGCAATAACGAAGACTGAGACTTCTTTGGTCGTTGGGTCTCGGGTCAGGGATCGTTAGGCCTCCCTGAGATGGCGTGGTATTTTTGGGTTGACTCCTGTATCCGTGTGGCCGCGTCTTGCGGCAACCATTCGGTAGCAGGCTGGTCGGTTTCGTAATGGCCGTACCGATCTTCCCCGCGGATCAGCATTGCCGAATCGGATGCGGCTTTTTTCTGGCGCATCCGAGGATTGATATATTGAATGTTAAGGCCAATACGTCGATCGTTACTGGTGTTGGGACTCGAGGCATGAATAGTCCAACCGTGGTGCAGTGAGGCCTCTCCGGGTTTTAATGGGCAAAGCACTGCATCTTCTTCACGGACATTTTCTATGGTCTGCGATTGCAACAGCACATTGTCAGGGTCATCACCGGTTTTCTGGTCGCAGATACCCTGCGTATGGCTCCCCGGGATCATCCGCATGCAACCACTTTGGGCAGATGCCACCGAGAGTGCCAGCCAGGCTGAGACCTGCTCATCGCCATCAAAACCCCAGTAAGTCAGATCCTGGTGCCAACTTACAAAAGCCGGTGTCGCGGGTTCCTTAATAACGTAGGTCACGTTATACAGCAGTATGTCAGGGCCCAGAATCTTCTCAACAAGATCGAGCAGGGTAGGGTGTGTCGCAAGCTCATAGGGAGGCCGAAGAATCGTATGCACTTTGCTATGGTAATGCAACGGCCCGATTTGCACCTCTGCGTCTTCCAACATCTGTCGATGGTGGGCTGCTGCCTTGGCTGACAGCACGGGTAACCCCCCGATAAAGCCATCACGGGCGTAGGCCTGCGCCAGATCGGTGTTAATTGTCGAGTCCATACAACCTCTCCCATTAAGATTCCCAATGATGCAGATAACTGGTAATTCAATAATGCTCATTGACGACATTTCTTTGTTAAGCGCGACAGAGCATCGGTTGTCGCGGCCATAGCAGGCATCGTCGTTTCTGCGTAGATAACTCACTAAGCCCGCAGAGCAGAATATTCAGGTACAGATTTATTGCCATGCGACGGCCTAACCCGATTTATGACGAATAGCACTTTCATCCCGTTTTACCTAATTGTGCGAAGCACAGCATTCGTTCTG
The DNA here is from genome assembly GCA_913031305.1 of uncultured Acidiferrobacteraceae bacterium. Lineage (GTDB taxonomy): Bacteria > Pseudomonadota > Gammaproteobacteria > Arenicellales > UBA868 > UBA868. Next base: position 1,476 of record CAJWEF010000010.1, on the reverse strand, counting down.
GTGCGAGGTATTCGCTGAGGATATCGACGTGGTGGCCGGAATGCAGGCAGGGCGGGCCTCTCCAGGTTTTGACGGCGGCGTGTTGACGCCGGTGATGGATAGTGCCACCGCCGCTTTTCATCGCTGGGTCGGTGAGCGACTGGGGTTTGGCTAAGCTGGCGGCCGCCAGTGTTTTGTAGCATCGCACCTGCAATTAGGCGGCAGTAGCGGTTTATGCCATAGTTCCATTCTTTAGAACAGCAATCTGTGCCGATGAAAAAACCCAGTCCAGGCCGTCCGGCCGGCTTTAGCACACGCGCGATACATGAAGGGTACGACCCGGCAAGTCACCATGGTTCGTTGAACCCGCCGGTGTACCTCAATGCCACCTACTCTTTTGACTCTATAGCCCAAGGTCAGCAGCGCTTTGCCGGTGAGGTACCGGGCTATATCTATGCCCGTGTTGGCAATCCCACCCAGTCGGTACTGGAGCAGCGTTTGGCAAGCCTGGAGGGTGGCGAGGCGGCACTGGCTGTGGCATCGGGCATTGCTGCGATCACCGCGTTGCTCTGGTCCTTTATCCAGTTAGGCGATGAGATAATTGCCGATAAGACGCTTTATGGCTGCACTTTTGCTTTTATGGGACATGGGCTGTCACGTTTTGGTGTGACCACCCGTTTTGTCGACCTGACTCAAGCCGGGGCGCTCGAAACTGCGATGACCCCAGCGACACGCTTTGTATTTTTCGAAACGCCCACCAACCCAAACATGCGAGTCATTGATATTGCGCAGGTGTCCCGTGTGACTCACGCGCATGGCGCCCGAGTCATTGTTGATAATACTTATGGCACCCCCTGCCTGCAGCGCCCATTGGAACTGGGCGCGGATTTCGTGGTGCATTCCATGACCAAGTACTTAAGTGGCCACGGAGATCTTATCGCCGGGGCAATCATTGGTGGTGCTGATGAGTTGCTGACTGTGCGCAAGGTAGGCCTTAAAGATATGACCGGGGCGGTGCTCTCGGCATTTGATTCCTTTTTATTATTACGTGGAATCAAAACCCTCGAACTTCGAATGGCACGCCATTGTGAAAGCGCACTGATTCTTGCAGGCCAGATTGAATCACACTCAGGGGTGGTGTCGGCGTACTACCCCGGCCTGAAATCACATTCCCAGTACGAATTGGCGAGCCAGCAGATGAGCGCATTTGGCGGCATGATCGCGCTGGAACTCCACGGGGGGTATGACGCCGGCGTGCGTTTTATGGATGCGTTACAACTGGCGCAGCGTGCCGTGAGTCTGGGGGATGCTGAAACACTGGTGCAGCATCCTGCCAGCATGACGCATAACAACTATACCGACGAGGAGCGTGAAGCCCACGGCATCAGCCTTGGATTGGTGCGGATTTCTGTTGGCCTGGAAAATGTCGAAGATCTCTCGGCGGATATCATGCAGGCATTGGATCACGCGACAGGATAAGGCCATGCCAGACGAATT
>CAJWEF010000009.1 GCA_913031305.1 uncultured Acidiferrobacteraceae bacterium | reverse complement strand
GCCGGCCGGACAGACAAGTTCCATCAGTCGTACGCGTCTCCCGTTTGCGTGCTTGAAATAGCTGAATTTTCGCTCACTGTACTCTAGGACAGCTGGTCAGGTAGGAACTTGACTCGGGTCAAGCAAAGCCAATCGCTTTTTTCCCTTTTTTGGCCGAGCGGTGCCCGAACAAATCTTTATTGAACATTTCGTTTCAGTTGATCGAGATCAAGACACGATATTGAATAGAGTGTTCATTTAGGGGTCCTGAAAACGGTGGGAAGCAGGCGTTACTAGAGTTCTCGGCAATTGGCATGTTTCTTGCATCCAAACTGAAGAACGCGACGGTGCAGTCGCGTCAGTTACCTACCACACAAAGGATAAATATCATGAGCGCTCCGACTGCCGCCGCGGCGTTGCGGCCGCACCCCGAGACAACAACCCTCCCTGAATACCAGAACATACTGTTGGCGCTGGACGCTTCCGATCACGCCAATCGTGCCACTGTCGAGGCGGCCGGAATCGCAGCTTTGTCGAACGCCCGGGTGACCGGAACTCACGCCTACGCCGCGATGCTGCATGACCGGCGTTTCCGGCAGATGGAAGGAGGGCTGCCTGAGCAGTTCCTTGTGGAGCAGGAGCTGGAACGGCAACGGGATGTTCACGATGACCTCATTAGCCGGGGTTTGGCCATCATCACCGACTCGTATCTCGACCACGCGGCACAGGTTTGTGGAGAGGCCGAGGTGGAGTTTCATCGTGAGGCGCTGGAAGGTAAGAACTACCGGGCTCTCACAGCGGCCACCAACAGCGGTAACCATGACTTATTAGTAATAGGTGCGCGTGGCCTTGGAGCAGTTCCCGGGGAGCGCCTGGGTACTGTTTGCTCCCGGGTAGTCCGCAGGGCGCAGATTGACACCCTGGTGGTCAAGAACCCGGAGGTGAGTTTGGCAACCGGCCCGATCGTGGTGGCGGTAGATGGTTCCAGCCGGGCTTGGGGCGGATTGCTGACCGCGCTCAACCTGGCTCGCTATTGGCACTGCCCGTTGCATGTGGTCGCGGCATTCGATCCTTATTACCACTACGTTGCGTTTAATCGCATTGCCGGGGTGTTGTCGGAGCGGGCCAGCAAGATATTCCGGTTCCAGGAGCAGGAAAAATTACATGAGGAGATCATTGATTCTGGCCTGGCCAAGATTTACCAGGGCCATCTCAATGTGGCCGAGACTATCGTGGCGGGGCACGGTATCGAAGTGACCGTACAACTGCTGGATGGCAAACCGCATGATGCCATCGCCCGGTATCTTCAAACTGTTAAACCCTCACTGCTGATCATGGGAAAGCTCGGCGTACATGCGGACCCGGGTCTGGATATCGGTGGCAACACGGAACATCTGTTGCGCGATGCGGACTGTGCTGTGTTGGTTAGCCAACGTGAATACCAGCCGCCGGTAGAAGCGGTGGCGGAGGTAACCACATCCTGGACCGTTGAGGCGGAACAAAGTATTTCCCGGGTTCCGGATTTCGCCCAGGCTATGGCCCGGACCGCGATTTTGCGCGAGGCGAGTCAGCGTGGTCATACCGTAATTACGGCCGGGATGGTGGAGGAGATCACCGCCACACTGTGTCCGGCCCATGCCACCCGGGCGATGCGCGATATCGTTGAGGCCGACGCGCGGGGTGAATTACAGCAGCCCGCAGCGGTGGGTCCGATGCCTTGGTCGTCGCAGGCCGAGGCACAATTGAATAAGATCAGTGACCCTGGAGAGCAGGACAATATCCGCGCACGCTCACAGAAGTATGCCCGCCGTCGGGGTGCCGAACGGGTATTGCCGGAGCACGTCGCGCATTTTATCGGAGGGGCCGGGGAGCCGGGTCAGCCCAAGTGTCCCTTCGGCCATGACAGGGTCGACCGATCGGCAGCCGTCGGCGCGGCTCAGATGGACTGGAGTGAGGACGCCCAACAACGGTTGAAAAAGGTCCCGGCTGGTTTTATGCGGGATCTGACGCGCCATCGTATTGAGGCTTTTGCTGCACGTGAGGGCCAAACCGAGATTACCGAGGAGGTGATCGAAGGAAAGTATGCGCAGTGGGCGGCCGGGTCGGAGGCGCTGGCTACCACCTTGCCGTGGCAGGCACAAGCACAAGCTACGGTAGCAAAGATTCCAGATTTTGTGCGGGGAATGGTCATCCGGGAGATGGAACGTTGTGCCCATGATCTGGGGCTTGCCGAAGTGACCCCTGAGGTGCTGCGTCATGCCCGTGCTACCTGGGCCGGCAATGGTAGTTTTCACAGCGAACACCATCCGAGTCAGTACCGACCTGTTGACGACTCTGGTACGCCGAGTTAAGCCCGGTAGGGAGGACAGTGTGAACGAACTGCGGCTACTGGCTTTCAATCTGACCCGCCGATGTAATCTTGCCTGCCCCCATTGTTATCTGGATGCAGATTCGCTGCAGCAACCAGATCCGGATGAACTGGATACCGAGGCGGTGTGCCAAGTGCTCGACCAGGTTGGCGCAATGGGTCATTCGACCATGGTTGTGCTGACCGGTGGCGAACCGTTGGTGCGGGCGGATCTGGAGACGATATGCCGGCACGGCGTCGCCAGTGGCTTGGTCATGGTGGTGGGCACTAATGGCGTCATGCTGACCCGCAGGCGGGCAGCGGCGCTCCAAGCAGCAGGTGTCACCGGAATAGGTATCAGCCTAGATTCAATGGATCCGGAACGGCACGACCGTTTCCGGGGTCTACCGGGCGCCTGGCACAGGACCATGGCTGCGATTAAACATTGCCGGGAACGCGACCTCGATTTTCAGTTGCACTTCACAGTAACGCCTGACACTGTTGACGAGGTGCCGGGTATGGCCGGGTTTGCGGCACGAAGCGGTGCCCGGGTGCTTAACGTGTTCTTCGTTATCTGTACGGGCCGGGGTACGGCATCGAGTCGCCTGAGTTGGGCCCAACATGAACAGGTACTACAACAACTGGTGGAATTGCAGCGGCAGTACCCGGAATTTATCATTCGACCGCGTTGCGCTCCACAGTTTAAACGGGTCGCTTTGTCCCAGTCCGCGCCTTCTGCGACGAATCTGATCAGTGGGTCGGAAGGTGACGGTTGCATAGCGGGCACCCATTACTGCCGGGTGACCAGCCATGGAGAACTGACGGCTTGCCCGTACATACCGGATGTGCTGGGTAGCGTGCGCGACAGCGATCTCGCTAATCTGTGGCAGCAGTCGCCAACACTTCAACAACTGCGCCAGGGGGACTTCTCGGGAAAGTGCGGTGTTTGTGAATACCGCTTGCTCTGCGGTGGTTGCCGGGCCGGGGCGTTGGCACAAGGTAACGGGCTCATGGGTGAGGACCCCGCTTGTGGTTATCAACCGGTTGAGGAAGGCGCTATTGCACCATTGCCACGGGACGCCGGCGGGGCTGTACGCTGGACGGTGGCGGCCGAACAGCGCCTTGCCCGGATTCCCGCACCATTGCGCAAGATGATTCGTCGCCGTGCCGAAGTCTTTGCCCAGGAGCAGGGACACAACTGTGTGACCCCTAATCATCTGAAAACCCTGGCAGCTCGGCGTTTTGGTCCGGCAGGGCCGCCACGGGAGTGGCGGTAAGCGCTGTGGGTGAAATGCAGGACGTACTTGTTATCGGGGGTGGAATCTCCGGTCTGGCGACAGCCTGGCATTTGCAGGGTCACGGACTGGAGGTAACGTTGTGGGAAAAAGGACCCTGCGCTGGAGGCAAGATCCGGTCGCTACGTCGACACGGCTGGCTTACCGAAGCAGGTGCGACGTGGCTGATGGATCCCGCTGGAGATCCAACTCACGTTATCGAATCGTTAGGGCTCGGCCCGCTACTGTTACAGAAACAACCGGATGCGGCGCGATACTTGTTGCGAGATGGGGTGTTGAGGCGCGTGCCGGTGTCGGTTGCCCGAGCCCTGGGGTCGGGGCTTTTCAGCACCACGGGACAGATTCGTATGGCACTTGAGCCGTTTATGCCGCGGCGAGACCAACTGGGCGAAACCGTAGCTGACTTCGTGCGTCGACGATTCGGTGGGGAAGTCCTGCGCTATGGAATCGAGCCTTATGTTGCCGCGTCGTTGGCATCAGACCCGGAGCGGGCCGAGGCTCGTACAACCCTGCCGCGACTAACCGGGTTGGAAACACGTTACGGCAGTATTGCTGCCGGGATCGTGTGTCAACGCCTGGCACGGCGCGGTCGAAGATCGATTGGCACGGCGGTGAGTTTTCAGGGTGGAATGCAAAGTCTGGCCGAGTCTCTCGCAGCGACAGTTCGACCGCAACTGGGCCGTAGCGCTACAGTGATCAGTCGCAGCACTGAGGGATGGCAGGCGCAGGCGGCGGACGGCACCGTGGTGCAGGCCCGGCATTTGGTTTTGACCGCACCGGCACCAGCTGCAGCCCAACTTCTGGCGAGCGTTGACCCGCAGCTTGCTGGACTATTGGCGGGAATCCGCTATGCGCCAGTGATGGTGGCACATCTGGGGTATAAGCGCGGTGACGTGGAACATGCGCTGGACGGAACAGGTTTCCTGGTGCCAGGTTGTGAAGGCCGATCAATCAATGGTTGCCTTTGGCCAGCCGGCGTGTTGCCAGGGCGGGCGCCGAGTGGCCATGTGCTCCTTAGCTGTTACCTCGGCGGAGCACGCCAACCGCAAGCGTTGGCCGATGGCGATACAACAGTCATCGATAAGGTCGCGACAGATCTATCTTCCCTTCTGGGATTACGCGCCAACCCAACGATGACCAGGATCGATCGCCATCCCCAGGGCCTGCCATTGTATTTTGGTACGTATTCGCAGCGTCTTGAGGCAATTCATCAGCGGCTGCGGGGCGCTCCAGGCTTGCACCTGTGTGGCGCCTACAGCGGTGGCGTGTCGGTGCGTGACCGGTTGGCTCAGGGTGCGGTTTTGGCAGAACGGATCGCCGATGAAGCGCATAATGCCGCCGCGCGCTACCGGCCCGTGCGGGGCGGTAATGCCAGCCAGGAAGATAAACATTTTGTTGCCCAGGTACCTGGGCCAGTGTTGTCGTAATGCCTGGCTTGGCGCGCCAACTTCGATCGGGACTGGGGCACTGGCTCCGGTTGGTGTTGTGAGAACGGAGCCGACCGTACAGAATCCGCGTAATCGAGCTCTGATCGAGTCGGCGGTCTTGTTGCTGGTTATTGCATCGACGGTCATCCTGATTGGGGTCGGCCAGTACTTCCTGGACCTTAAAGGATTCCGGGAAGACCAGCGCCAGCAAGAGCGCCTGGTGGTGGATCAGGCTCGCTTGGTCATTCAAGGGGCACTCGCCAGCGCCGTCTCTGACATACGGGTATTAGCCCAGATTGTGGAACGGGTCGGCGTTCCCGCGTCTCTTGGGGATGCACGGGCCGGGACCCTGGCTGAGTACTTCAGCATACTAGGTCGGGAACGGCCAATGTACGACCAGATTCGACTCCTCAACTACCCCGGCCGGGAAATTGTGCGAATCAACCTGAGTCCGGAGGGACTCGAGGTGGTAGAGCGACAGGATCTTCAGGACAAGTCCAAGCGATACTATTTTACTCAAGCTCGTGATCTGGAGGCGGGCCAGATCTATATTTCGCCGGTTGATGTCAATGTCGAATGGGGTGAGTCCGAAGCGGTTCCGCGCCCCATGTTCCGGGTTGCGACGCCGGTATTTGATGATGGTGGCCACCCCCGTGGCGTAGTCCTGATTAATTACCGTGGTGAGGCCCTGGCCGAGATCTTCAGGGCGGGTATGGGGGCAGCCGGTGATCGGCTGACGGTACTGGATCAGCGGGGTTACTGGCTCAGTAATCCACGCCAGGAACTCGAATGGGGTTTCGCCTACGACTCAGATGCCCGGTTCCAGAATCACTACCCCACAATCTGGCGACAGATGGCGCAACAGGCTTCTGGTACCTACCTCAACCGCCGCGGCATGTTTACTTTTACCCGGCTTAACTCCCTCTCATCGGCTGGTGTACTCGAAACTTCTTCGCCGGCCTGGTTTGTGGTGTCGCTCTTTCCCGCCGGGTTACTGCGCCAGGAGTTGGGTTTGGGAAATTATCTTATAGCCTATGGACTTCTGCTTCTCCTGGTAATGCTCGCAACTGTCGGCTACGGTGTTGTGCGGGCAGCACAGTTGGGTGCCCGGGTATGGCTTGGACAGTGTGAACCATTGGTTGAGGCGCTCAAATATGCACCTAATCCCGTGATTGCTACAGACCTTTCTGACCATATCGTTTTTGTGAACGATTCGGTGTTGGAGTATTCGGGCTATTCTCGAGCGCACCTGCTGGGCAAGTCCCGGATTGACACCCTGGTCGCCCCGACGGCAGGTGAGACCTGCCGTGCGCGCCTTCGGGAATTATCCGAGGGTAAACGGGACTCCGGCTTGCTGGACGCCGGTCTTTATGGGCGCGGCGGCGATAACTATCGGTTGAATTGGAGTGAGTCGTTACAGCGTAACAGCGCCGGTGTAGTTACGGGCGTGGTCTATCTCGGTGCTGTGCCGCGGCAGGAGTTGCCGGAGGATGAGCGGTTTCGCAGGCTTGCTGTTGCTACCGAGCAAAGCCCGGTATCGGTGATGATTACCGATACCGACGGCCACATTGAATACGTTAATGCACGATTCAGTGAGTTGACAGGTTATAGCAGCGCGGAGGTTCTCGGCTGTAAACCGAGTATTCTCAAATCCGGTAAGACTCCGTCAGAGGATTACCGGCAACTTTGGGCAAATCTCAAAGCGGGTCGTGACTGGAAGGGGGTTTTTTATAACCGGAAAAAGAGTGGTCAAGTCTATTCTGAGACAGCTCGGATTTCGCCACTGCGTAACGAGGCCGGTGAGATAACTCATTTTTTGGCTACGAAAGAGGACATCACTGAGCGGACCCGACTGGAGAAAAATTTCAAACTGGCGGTGGAAGCTGCGCCGAGCGCGATGGTGCTGTCCAATTCTGATGGCCTGATTGTCCTGGCTAATTCTCGGGCCGAGCAGATGTTTGGCTACAGTCGCGAGGAAATCCTCGGCCAGCCGATAGAGATATTAGTGCCCCAGCAGGCACGTAAACATCATGCAGGCCTGCGCCGAGAATATCGGCGCGCGCCGGCGACCCGGGAAATGGGAACCGGAGTAGCTCTTTTTGGTGAACACCGTGACGGACACCGAATCCCGGTGGATATTGGCCTTAATCCGATAGACACCGAAGACGGGATCATGGTGCTTAGCTCCATTATTGACCTGACCGTGCACGAAACACTGAAGCACAAACTGGAGGAGCGCAACCGGCAGGTTGTTGAAACTCACGCCCTCGCTACGGTGGGTCGTATGGCCGCGATGGTCGCTCACGATCTTCGCAATCCTTTGTCTTCGGTGAAGATGGGATTGCAAATCATGAGCCGCTCCTCTGACAAGGGCGCTGATTCTGGCGATGAGGAATTGCGCGTTATTGCATTGGAACAGGTACAGTACATGGAAAATATCCTGAACGAACTGCTTGCCTACTCGCGCCCGCCGGTGCTCAAACGGGAGTGGTTTGATATCACCAAAACCATAGAAAGGACCATTCTCCTCTGCCAAGAGCAACTTCAACGTCACCAGGTACAACTGAACGCCTGGAATCAGCCTTCACTGCCGACCATCTATGGTGATTCGCACCGATTGCAACAAGTCGTTTCCAACCTGATTATGAATGCGATTGAGGCCTGTGTTGAAGCAGGAACGGTGAACCCCCGGATTAGCGTCCGAACCCACCTGGATCTGGGTGAGGAAACTCCCGTGATCCGGATCGAGATAATAGATAATGGGCCCGGATTGGACGCCGAAACCGGCCGTCGTGCATTTGATGCCTTTTTTACCAGTCGGGCCAAGGGAACCGGGCTTGGCTTGACCATCGTTCGCCAGATCATCGGAGCCCACAGCGGCATTGTGACTCTGGAAAACGAGCCTGTCGGTGGTGCGCGGGCATCCATTATCTTGCCGACGCGGCCGTTACAAAAGCCTGACAAACAAGCCGATACACCGGTTGCTCTCGTCGCAGGGCCTGGGGGCATTGCCGGTGAGGCGAGGATCACCAAGGCCGATGGCTAAAATCCTGATCATCGATGATGATGTAGCCAGCTGCCGTACGTTGCAGCTGCACTTCCGTGCAACCCACGAGGTCGAGATAGCTCACGATGCTGCCGCGGGCATGAGCGTGGCTGAATCTTTTGGACCCAACCTGATTATTCTGGATATCCGCATGCCCGGCCGCAGTGGTTTGGAAGCATTACCCGGTTTCAAGACCCGCTTTGCGCAGACCCCGGTGATCATCATCACTGCATTCGATGACATGGATAGCACTATTACGGCAATGCAGCGCGGTGCCGATGACTACATCACCAAACCCATTGATATTTCAGAGATGGACCAGGCAGTGGAGCGGGCGATTAACCGCCGCCAGAGTGATGTGGCGGGACTGCAACTGGTGTTGGAACACCAGACAAGTCATCGTGGTTACACCATGATTGGTAATAGTCGGCCGATGAAAGAAGTTTTCAAGACTATTGGGCTGATAGCGCACAAGCCGGTGACCGTGCATATTTCGGGGCCCAGCGGTACCGGGAAGGAGCTGGTAGCGCGAAATCTGCACCGGGTGGGTCCGACCCCGGATGGCCCGTTTGTTGCTATCAACTGTGCAGCACTGGTCGAGACCCTGCTGGAGTCTGACATGTTCGGCCATGAGAAAGGGGCATTCACCGGCGCAATCAGCAGTCAGCCGGGAAAGTTTGCCCTGGCCCAGGACGGCACGATCTTTCTTGATGAGGTGGGGGAACTTTCTCCCAACATCCAGGCCAAGTTGCTGCGAGTGCTCCAGGAGAAAGAATATTTGCCGGTGGGAGGCAAGGAAATCCGGCAAACGAATGCCAGGATCATCTCGGCATGCAACGCGAACCTGAAGCAATTGGTTGCCGATAACCGCTTCCGTGAAGACCTGTTTTACCGGCTTCAGGTGGTCAATATCCCGGTGCCCGCTTTGAAAGACCGGCTCGAGGACCTCCCATCGCTTATATCCTACCTGCTTGGGCGGATTAACCGCGAGTTCCACAAAAGCGTTGCGACTATCTCCGCAGAGGTGATGGAGGCCTTTTATGCTTACACTTGGCCGGGCAACGTTCGGGAACTCGAGAACCTGTTGATGAAAGCGGTGGCCATGTGTCCGGGTGACACAGTCACGCTTGATCTGCTGCCGCCACAGTTGCACACACAGGTGTCATCGCTTGCGCCGGTCACCGATGCCCGACTGAGCCTGCAGGACGTGGAAAGGGCACACGTGCTGCGGGTACTGCAGCATACTGGCTGGCATCGTGGTTGCGCCTGTGAGATTCTGGGCACTTCCAGACCACGTTTGCGGCGATTGATTAATCAGTACAACCTGAAAGAACCAGGCGCCGCCTCAGCATCTGAGCCTGACGACCCCTGACCCTTTGGTCTTCGTCCGGGCCTTTGTCGCACCACGCATGGATGTCTAGGTTGGGCGCAAGGCGCCGGCAATTTGCCGGGCCGTCTGCCGTCTCCATAGTGAACGCCGTGCAGCCTTATCCCGCCTGAGTTTGAACGATACGTTCATCACAGCCTCGGTTACGGCGCACGCCTCGGGAGCCCAGGGCTGTGTTTCCCGGCAATTTCCTTGAATCTGTGCGCCTTTGGAGTGTCTGGCACGTTTGTTGCTTATTCCTAGGATACATGCACACCGGTGGGCGGCAATTGTGATGCCGACTGCCCAGATACCCAATCCAAACAGGAGAGCACGGTATGTCAATGTTTCGACGTTCGGGTCAGTTGCTGGCGGCCCTGAGCCTACTGCTGGCGTTGCCCCCAGCAGGACTCGCGGCCAAAAAGCAGTACCAGGAGATCGAAGTAACCGATGGCGGGAACATTTCTGGGCGCGTCACTTTCACTGGAGAACTGCCGGTGGACGCAATAGATCGAATCGCCATCAACAAAAACCCGGATGTGTGTGACGAAGATGGTAGCGGCTACCGCGAGGTCGTATGGGTAGACGTCAAAGACGGCGCGTTGCGAGGCAGCTTTGTATTTATAGACAAGATCGCTTCGGGCAAGCAATGGGGCGAGCCCCAGGGAGAGGGGTATCTGGTGCTGCAGGAGGGTTGTCGATTTCGCCCATGGGCGCAGGTTGTCCGACCCGGCAAGATCACCATACGCCATGCGGATCCCGATTCAGTCCTGCACAACATCAACACCCGCGAGATGATTGGCGTTGAAAAGGGTCGGGTAGTAAAGCGGACCATGTTCAATTTCGGCCAACCTGATCCGGGTGACATCATCAAAAAGCTGAAACCGCGCCGATCGCCATTCATCAGTTTGAACTGCGAGGCCCACAATTTCATGTTCGGTTTCATGATGGCCCCGGGGCACCCGTACGCGGTGGTCGTCGGCGAGGATGGCAGTTATTCCATTGATGGCGTGCCATCAGGGGATTACACCGTCAAGGCTTGGCATCCACGCTTTGGCATCCAGAAGACAAAAATCAGTGTGTCTGCCGGTGCGACAGCAAGCGCAGATTTCACGTTCTCCGACTCCGAGTAAACCAGAAGAGGGGATATAGATGACATCACCAAAGCCCAATTCTCGAATTACCCGCATGGCAGTCAGTGCTCTGCTATTGGCGGTTCTGCCGGCATTGGGGACGACAGCCCCGGCTGGAAACTTCCCAACCATCGGGCCCCTGCCAGAAAAGGAGGCACCGAACCCGAACCTGGTAAAGATGGGTCAGCGCCTGTTTTTTGATGTTCGGGTTTCAGGAGACGGCGCCATCAGTTGCGCAACCTGCCATGACCCACGCCAGGGTTTTACCCGCCAGACTGATAAGGAAGGCCAGCCCATGGCGCTGTCGGACGCCTATCCCGGTACCCGCCATTTCCGAAACGCACCTACGCTTCTCAACGTAGCGTACAAGGAGGACTTTGCTGATACCGGATGGGGTTGGGATGGCCACATGGGGGCTAACCTTAACGATGTCGTGCGCGACCAGATAACTGAAACCATGATGATGAACACGGACATGCGAATGATGCACGAGCGCATGAAACAAGACCCGGTCTATGTCCAGATGTGTCAGGAGAATTTCAACGGCGAGTGCAGTTCGGGCAGGGGTCGCAAGGCGCTAGACGCATTCATGCGCACGCTCACTTCGAGCAACACCCCATTCGACACTGGGATGCTGTCGGGAGAGGCCCAATTGGGCCGCATCCTGTTCGAGGGAAAGGCGGGTTGTATCGCCTGTCACAACGGCCCGTATTTCTCCGATGGCAGACCGCACAACACTGGTGTGCCGGAGAATCTCGAGATCTTCCGCGACCCCCTGCGACACATCGCTTACCGCGCGGTAATCACCAATCATGGTGTTCCCAAAGCCGATATCTGGCGCCGTGACGTGGGCTATTTCCTGGTCAGCAAGGATTACAAGGATGTGGGCAGTTTCATCACTCCGACACTGCGGGAAACGGTTTACACCGCGCCCTATATGCACAACGGCGTATTGCAGACGCTTGAAGAGGTGGTCGAGTTCTATGCCGCCGGAGGCGGCCATGATGATCCTCTGGCGACTGAGCTTGCGCCGCTGGATCTGAACGGTTCAGAACAGGCACAACTGGTGGCATTTTTACGCAGCCTCAGCAGCCCTACTGCACCTACCGCAGAGAAGGTCAGCATACCCCTGGAGTACGAAATCATTGACAACTGGCTCGAAGTCCCGAACTAACCCAGTGGAGAACATCATGAAAGCGCAACTGCAGATGCCCCTATCGTTAGTGGTGACTCTGGCTACGGCACTGTTTCTGGCGAGCCCCGCGTCCCTGGCGACGGGTGACCCAGACATCGATCCACCGCTGGCACCGTTACCGCCTCCACCGGCCCCACCGGATAACCCGATTACACAAGCGAAAGCGGATCTGGGCATGATGCTGTTCTTTGACCCCAAGTTGACCGGTGACGCCAGCCTCAGTTGTGGTGACTGCCATGATCCCAAACAAGGTTGGGGGTTTAACGATCCGATCTCGCGCGGATATCCCGGCGCGGTTCACTGGCGTAATTCGCAGACTGTTGTTAATACCGCCTATCTGAGCAAGCTGTTCTGGCAGGGAAACGCCAAGAGTCTCGAAGCGCAAGCACCCATCGCCAACAAAGGGGCCGTGGCAGGCAACGGTGAGGACGACGTGATGGAAGCCAGGTTGCGTCAGACACCGTACTACATCGAAAAATTTCGTGAGGTTTTCGGAACCCAGCAGCCTAACCTAGGGGACGCGTGGATGGCCATTGCCACCTTTGAACGGACCCTGAGTCAGCAAGATACACCACTTGATCGTTATCTGGCTGGCGACCTGGATGCATTATCCGAGCAGGCGGTGATGGGTAAACAGTTGTTTGAGGGTAAGGCAAATTGCATCGAATGTCACAACGGCTCGACCCTGACGGACGAGAAGTATTACAACCTGGGTGTGCCACGACCATTTGAGTGGGAAGAGATGGGACTCAACACCGTGACCTTCCGCTGGGAGAACTACGCCAAGGGCGTTTACGAGAAACACTACCGCAATTGGAAGGATGACGCCGGCCTGTATTTTTCTAGCAAGCGGCCAGTAGATGTAGGTAAACACCGCACGGCACCGCTGCGTTACCTCGTTTATACCGCACCTTATATGCACGCCGGACAGTTCTACACCTTGGAAGAAGTGATCGACTTCTACAACGAAGGTGGTGGTGAGAATGAGTTCACCGATGGCACCCATGGCCTGGAGAACAAGACGCCAATCTTAAAGCCGTTGAATCTGAGCGACGAGGAAAAAGAAGCCCTGGTGGTTTTTCTCGAAGAGATCAGCGGTGATGAGATCCGGATGAAACTTCCCGAGGTACCGCCTTACGGTGTGTTGCCGAATGTGCCCGGATTAACCCAAATCCGCGCTAAACGTATCGGCCTCGAAAGCTACCTGGCTGCGGCTGGCCAACAGTAACAGGAAAAAGCCATGTCAAATCCGATTGATGATACTCAAAAACCAGGCGTCTGCATGACGCGTCGAGCATTCCTTTTTGGTGGCAGTGCAGCAGTCGTCAGCACGGTGCTGTTGCCGGGCTTGCCAGGCCTGGATGGTAAGGCCCTGGCGGCTGAGGTAGCCCGTTATCCGCGCAAGTTGATTGGTAAATTGAGCGCACTGAAGTTGAATTCGCCACACAAATTCAATTATCCGGATGAGGCCCAGAATTCTAATAGTCTGCTTTTCCGGTTGGACGCATTGGCTGGTGGTGGAATTGGCCCAGACCAGAATATCGTCGCGTTTAACGCCCTGTGCACGCATATGGGAGGTTCTCTTGAGGGCCCCGGTGCGTTTAGTGCGCCGGATCAGGCGCTCGGACCTTGTCCATTGCACCAGACCAGTTTCGATTTGACGCGCCACGGCATAGTCATTGGCGGTCATGCAACCGAGAGCCTTCCGCAGGTGTTGCTGGAACTGGAAGGCGACGATATCTATGCCGTCGGCATGCTTGGCCTGATCTACGGCCGCTTCGATAACCTGAACACGGGGTGACCGGATATGTCAAAAAAAGCTAAAGACTCACAGCCGTTCTATCAACCAGAGGACCAGATACCCCTGCCACCGAAGGATGCCGATGTCATCACCACGTGCTGTGACTATTGTGTCATGGCCTGTGGTTTCAAGGTGTACCGCTGGCCGGTGGGTGCTCCCAGCGGGGGCCCGAAAAGAGACCAGAATGCGCTGGGTCTGAATTACCCGCTGCGGCCCGGGCAGGGGGGCTGGGTGGGGCCCAACCAATACACCCAGGGTAAGTGGAATGGCAAGATGCACCATATCGCCGTAGTCGGTGACCACAAGTCGCGGGTGGTAAACGTAGGCGGGGGCCACAGTATCCGCGGGGGTTGTATCGCACAAAAGGTCTATAACCCGCAAAAGCCCACCCAGGATCGCCTGCAGCACCCGATGGTGCGGATCAACGATCTGCTGATGCCGGTGACCTGGGATTTTGCCTTGGACATCGCGGCCGAAGTATCCAACCACGTAATCAAAGCCCATGGCGAGTCAGCCTGGGCCATGAAGTATTTTTCATACCAATACTTTGAGAACACCTATGCGCTGACCAAACTGGCGTTAAAAGCAATTAACAGCCCTGCGGTGGCGCACCATGACCATCCTTCGTTCGTCAATTCAGCCCCCGGGTGGGTAGATATTGGCTACGATATTTTTGGCGCCTCTCATGAGGACTTTGCGTTGGCGGATTGTGTGCTGATATCGGGCACCGATCCTTTCGAGACCAAGACCACGCTGTGGAACCACTGGATTCTCAAAGGCATTAATGGTAACCACACCAAGGTCATCATGGTTAACCCTCGGCGCACCGCCGGGGTGGCTTACGCTGAGAAACACGGCGGCCTGCACCTGGATATCGTGCCGGGATCGGACACCGTGGTGCACATGGCGATCGAGCGTGTAATCGTGGAAAACGGTTGGGAGGACGCTGAATTTATCAAAAAGCACGTGGCCAATCAGTGGGAGACCGACTCCGGTTTTGGCCAGGGAACCCGTAACACTCCCTGGCAGTGGCGTACCACCTGGGGCAAGTTTCAGGTGAAAGGATTCGAGGATTGGAAGCAATGGCTGTTAGCCCAGGAAGAATCGAAAGTCGAGGTAGCAGCCAAGATCGCTGGTATCGACCCACAGAAGATCTACCTTGCTGCGGAGATGATGGCCAAACCCAAAGCCAACGGCGAGCGGGTCAAGACCTCGATCTGTATTGAGAAGGGTAACTACTGGTCGAACAACTACCTGAATACAGCATCGATCGGCACCTTAGGTGTGATACTCGGATGTGGTGGCCGGCCAGGTCAGATTATGACCCGGCTGGGCGGCCACCAGCGCGGCGGCGTCAGTGGCGGTAAGTACCCGACCTGGAAATCACCGTACAAGGTGCCGGGCCGCCGACGCCACCGACTGGATCTGGACCGCTGGCTTGAGGATGGCCACGTGCGTTTTGCCTACGTGGTGGGGACCACCTGGATTCAGGCCATGCCCGGTTCTTCGGCATTGGAAGATGCCTTTAAAAAACTGACCAAGTTCAATCCCAATCAGGTGCGCAGTTTCGACAAGCAGACCATTATCGATACCCTCAAGCGCCGGGTCGACTCGGGTGGTATGGTGATTGCCAATCAGGATATTTACCTGCGCGACCCGATCGGTAACCAGTACGCAGACCTGGTATTCCCAGCAGCCGGCTGGGGTGAGGAAGATTTCACACGGGCCAACTCAGAGCGGCGAGTACGCCAGTACGGCAAGTTCTGTGACGCCCCGGGCGAAGCCATGCCCGACTGGAAGATTGCGGCCTCACTGGCCAAAAAGATGGGCTTCAAGGGATTTGACTGGAAGGATAGTAACGAGGTCTTCGAGGAGACCTGTCGCTTCAGCCGCGGCTCGCGCAAGGACTACAACGCCATTCGCGTGGTAGCCCGGCGTAAAGGTATGCGCGCCCACGATTTCCTGCGGGGCTTTGGTACCAAAGGTTTGCAAGCACCCTTGCTGCTGGACGGCGACCGCATCGTCCAGACCAAGCGACTGCACGATTTCAACCGTAAAGATATTCCCGATAGTGGGCCAGAAGCCACCACGGTGCATAACAAGCGCCTGCTGGCGTTCAAGACTCAGACCGGCAAGCTCAACCTGGTGAAGTCACCCTGGAAACTGTGGGCCGATTTTTACGAGTTCATGCAACCCAAGGGTGATGAGCTGTGGGTAACCAACGGGCGTATCAACGAATTGTGGGAGTCTGGCTTCGATGACTACGAACGCCGCCCCTACACCCAGCAGCGTTGGCCGATGAATTTCATCGAGATTCACCCTGCGGATGCGTTGGCCCGCGGTATTGAGTCTGGAGATCTGGTCGCTGTTGAGTCGCGCCGGGTGCCGGTGCAGAAGGACTTCAACCTGGGCGTCAAGAGTGACGATATGTGGTTTTCCGGGTTGATGAAAGACGGCCATATCGAACTGGTCTCGGGGGCGTATTCGGCGATTGCCATGGTCACACCGGCGATCAAGCAGGGTGTGGCTTTCAGCGAATTCCTCAAACCCTCAATGCCAGCCAATGTGATCACGCCCCGGGTACCTGATCCGATCACCATGAACTACCGTTACAAGATTGCCTCAGCACGGGTAACCCGAATCGGTGAGTCCACGTTCAAGCACTCATTTTCCCAAATGAGTTTCAAACGGCGGGATATCATCTAGGTGAGGTTATCCGCCCGAGCGAAGCAAAAACCTGGGAGGCAAGGCAGTTTCAGCCCCGGGCAGTTACCGGCTCCGGCCGTTCAAAGCTGTGGTTCTTACACGGTGAGCGCACTATTTCTGCGTAGCGATTGGCAATAATCATAACGCGACTGCAGTGAAGTAAAGCGATGGAAGAGGAGCAGTTGTCAGTGAACCCAGAACCGGCACGGGATGTCGTGGCGGCGGCGTTGCGCGGCGTTCTGGAGCGGGATAACTCGCTCTCGCGATGCTGTGCAGTGCGGGCGCTGGGCCGGCTGCAGGTAGACGATAGGGATACGCTTGAGTGCCTGATCGCTTTGCTACACGACCCGGACCCGGATGTACGCCTGGATGTCGCGGTGATGCTGGGCAGTTCAGGCCAGAGTGAAGCCGTTCCTGCCCTAGTTGAGAGCCTATTAAATGATCCTGAGGGTGAGGTGCGTATCGAGGCAGTGCGGGCGCTGGCCAAACTGGGCGCGCCACAGGCGGTCGAGCCGTTGATCCGTTGCTTACGTGAGGACGGGCTGCCACAACTTGATCTTTCGATCGATGACATGGAGTTTGGTGATTCTCTAGAGGTCCAGAGCCAGGCGCTCAACGCCCTGGGCGATATTGGCGATCCTCGGGCCACTACGCCAGTAGTTGAGGTTCTCTCCGACCCCGATTACGAAGATCTGCAGGAAACCGGTTTCGAGGTCCTGTCAAAACTGGATGACAGCAGAGCCCGGACCTTTTTGCTGGAACAACTGGCCGGCGGATCCAAGCCGCTGGCCCGCCGCCGCGCAGCTCATGCGCTGGGTGCCTTGGCCCACAGCGATAGCAAATCAGAAGGGCCAGGTACCGTAGTGCTTGCCTTGATCAACGCACTGCTGGATGTTGACCCAACGGTACGAATCAGTGCGGGCCAGGCACTGGCAGAAGTTAAGCATCCAATGGTGACGGTGCCGTTAACGCTGTTGCTGACCGATTTGAACAGCCAGGTCAAGGCTGCGGCAGCCGATATTCTGGTCCGCGCGCACGCACCCGGTGTTGTCGAGCGATTGCTGGAGATGCTGTCGGATGCCGGACCGGAATTAAAAGTCGAGATAACCAGGCTTCTCGGTGACAGCGGTGACCCAAAGACGGTGCCGGTGTTGCGCAACCTGCTGACAACGGAAGATGAAAGGCTGCGTTATCAGGTGGTCAACGCGTTGGGCGCCCTGGGCCAGCCGGGGGTTGAACGTGATCTGGCGACGATACTACAGGACCCGAAGATTCACGCCAACACCCGCGCTCGAGCTGCGGCCGCTTTGGGGCGTGTCGCCGGGGTGACACAGTTGGAAGCGGATGGGTGCGACGCTGACACCGTGCTTGAACACGAAAAAGTCTTACAAGCCCTTGAGTGTGCCGTGTTCGATCGCAATGAGGCGGTGGCGCTGGCGGCACTGACAGGGCTGGTGGAATTGATGACGCCCGAAAAGGCAGTGCAGTTCTTATCCGACCTGCTGCGGCCCGCCAAAGTTGATGTGCAACCGGATAACCCCGTGCTGACCGAGCCCGCGGACGACGCGACCGACTCCGTGGAGTCAAAGAGCGCAGGCACCGTTGCAGCTGATCCATTACGTGAACTGGTGGGTGGACACACTGCCCAAAGCTCGACGTTGGCTGCCATATTGAGTGCATCCGATGATGCTGATCCGCCATCGCCCCACCCGGAGGTTGACGCCGGCAAGCCGGTTCCAGCTCCTGTTGGCTCGGTACAGGTATTGGCAGCGGGCCTGTTGGGAGACTACCCGGGTGCGGGTTCGATCTCGGTACCGGTGCTGGTAGAGGCATTTAAGGGAGCTAATGAGCGCCTGACTCGTGAGGTGCTGCTGGCACTGGGCCGGATCGGAGACACTGCGGCGATTGAGCCAGTGTTGCGTTGCCTTGAGTCAGATGAGGAACAAGTGCGTCTTGCTGCGATCGATGCCCTGGTGGGCATTGGTAAGGGGCTGGAAAGCCCGGTGCTGAATGCGGCGTTGGTCAGATTGTTAGATGACCCCGGAGCGACTGTGCGCGATTGGGCTGTAAGGGCGCTGGCAGATGCCGGTGGCGAAATGGCAGGACTGCATCTACCACGAATGCTGGCCGACGAGGATCGCAGCGTGTGTCGTAGAGCGATGGCGGGGCTGACGCCTGCAATGGGGAATCCCCAACTCTCGCGGCAGTTACAGGCCAATCTGTTCCGTTTTTCGGCCGGCCTTCGCCATGAGGCAGCAGCTACGCTCAGGCGACTGAACGATTCGGACAGCACAACGTGGCTGCTGGACCTGTTGCATGAGGACGAGCAGGAGGCGGTCCATTGGATCTGCATTGATGCCCTGGGCGAGATTCATGCGACACCGGTCGGGGCCGCTGCCGGGTGATAACACAGCCAGCAGCGTCAGGGGCACAGTATCAGTAAGCCGTAGCGCTACCGGGAGAAAGAACAACCGGAATAATTCGTTGTCTGGCCACGACATCGCCAGACGCACCCGTGCCCAGTGACGAGAAATTGAATATTCCGTTTCATGACCACAGCCACTCGCGGGTGAAAAGAACAGATCGTTCTGCCCTGATCGGCCGGCTGCGGCGAAGGGAGCCTAGAGGAACCGTAGACAGGGAAGCTATCGCTGCTTTTTGGAATTGGCACAGATATTGCTTACCAAAAGACCAGGATCAGGCACGCCGCGACCCCGAACTCCGCCCGCAAGGTGGTAGCGGTGAAAGGCACAAAGCATGCAATGAGACAGGTGGCAGAAAAATGAACGGAACGATCGGGGTGCGACGGGGCTGGCGTTGGCCGATCACGGCTTTGAAGTTGTGTATCTCACGCTCGCCTGGCGTCGTCGGGGTGCTGCTGTGTTGCGTATTGCTTTCGGGCAGTGTATCGGCCAGGGCTGTTGAGATCTCGACCGCCGATATCGACGCATTAGTCGAAGCCCGTGATATATACCACGCCAACTGCGCGATGTGCCACGGCTACGATGGCATCCCGATTCTGCCCGGCGCACCCAATTTCGCCAAGGGTGAGCGATTGGACAAACCCGAGGCCGAACTGCTCAGGAGCATCGCTGAGGGTCGGGCGACCATGCCGCCTTGGGCCAAGGAACTGAACCAGCGCGAGCAGCTTGCGGTGCTCACTTATATCCGGGTGATCGGTGGGGACGGGTTGTTCCAGGACTATTGCGAAAGCTGCCACAGCTCGAGCATGCCAGCGCTCTCCGAGGCTATTCCGAAGGGTCGGGAAAAACTGAGTCACTATGCTGGCCCGTGGGAGTTTTGCGGCGATAGCGAAGTAGAGCACGTAGTGCAGCGAGAAGAAATCATCTCGCTGATCCGCTTGTTACGCGAAATTCCCAAGCCCACGCTTAAAGGTCAGATCACCGGAGAGAAAGAATGAACCAGTCCCGGGTCAGCCGCTGTCCAAACCGCTTCGGCTGGGTCGCTGTGCTGGTGCTGGTGCTTATTTCGCCGGAAGCCCTGGCATTGGAGGCCAACGAATATCGCCAGTTCATGGGCATCGACTCGCGCCGATTGATCTGGTTTCTGGCGCAGATGCACCTGTTTTTCGGGGCCTTTGTTCTCGGGGTGCCGCTGTTTGCGGTGATCGTTGAGATCGTTGGCTGGCGTAGTACCGACTCGAAACTGGACAAGCTCGCCTACGAATTCACCAGCCTTTTGAGTGTGGCCTACGCCACTACTGCCGCCCTGGGAGGGTTGCTCGCGTTTGCGTTGTTCACGCTTTATCCGACCTTTATGGGGTACATGGCCGGCTTGTTCAAAGATGTCATGTTCATGTATGCCTTGCTGTTTTTTGCTGAGACTTTTTTCTTATACCTGTACTACTACGGCTGGAACCGAATGCAAGGGGGCGGCCCTTTCCCTGTCAAGTTGCAGTGGTTGTTCAAGGGGCTGGGGATTTTGATTATCGGCGTTGCAGTGGTGCTGTTGTTCGGTGGGTTCGGCCTGCAGATGCGCGGTGATACGCGCTCCTTCATTGCGCTGTTGTACATCCTGCCGCTGGGGGTGGGCCTGCTGATTCTTCGTGACCTGAAAAGCTCGCACATCCTGATAGGCATCCTGCTCAATATTGCTGGCACCGCTATCATGCAGCTTGCGAACAGCTGGGCGGGATTCATGATGAGCCCAGCGGGGGTGGACCAGGAAGGCGAACTGATTGGTACGGTTTGGCAGGTGTTTGAGAACATCCTCGCCACACCGATTGCGATTCACCGGATGTTGGGCAACCTGGCATTCGGGGGGTTGGTCGCGGGGGCTTATGCCGCGGTCAAGTTTATTGGCGCGAAGACCCCAGCTGAACGAGCCCACTACGACTGGATGGGGTACATCGCTAACTTTGTGGCCATCTGCGGCCTCATTCCCCTACCTTTTGCAGGTTACTACCTCGGTCGTGAGGTTTATTCCACCAGTGCGGTGATGGGCAACAATATGATGGGGGGAGACTTCTCCTGGACTTTCATCATCCAGGCGATGTTAGTGGGTTCCCTTTTCCTGATCAGTAATTACTACCTGTGGAGTGGCATGACCCGGATACCCGGTTCAGATCGTTACTACAAATACATCAAATTCATTCTCGGGGCGCTGATTATTTCTTTCGCGATCTGGCTCACGCCGCACAACCTGCCCTTGACCAGCGGAGAAGTGGGTGACATGGGCGGTAGCCAGTATCACCCGACGCTCAAGTTTATGGGCTTGATGCCGGCAAAGAACGCGGTCGTGAACCTGATCATTCTGTCGACCTTCTTTAGTTTTCTTCTCTATCGTCGTGGCAACAAGAGCGACGTTGTGCCGATCAGTCAACAAGGCCGCATTCCGCAGATCGTGATTTCCCTGGCAGGACTGGTTGCCATCGCCATCGTTGGTCAGTACGCGCTGTCGATGTTCAACCTGGATCCGGCTGAACTCGATTTGCCGGCAGACCGGGTGCACTATTTTCGAACGGTGGGTTACCTGTTGGCTTTTGAATGCGCGATGGCTGTACTCGCGGTCATCCTCGCGTTACGGGATAGAGGAAAACTCGCCCAGGGCCTGTACATGACAGCCACAGCCTTGAGTGTGGTGATATTCCTCGGCGTGTATGGGTTTGTCGTCATGGAGAAGGCCTCGCCGTTCCTGCGCAACATTGCGGTCTCCCAATTTTTGCAGTTGATCAGCTGCATCATCCTGGTGACAGCCATCGATATCTACCTTTTCCGGGGCGCCCGGGAACTGGGTAAATTGCAGTGGGGCAAGATGACGGTGCGCAGCCAGTATGCCTTGCTGCTTCTTACGTTTGTGATCACGATGAATATGGGTTTGATGGGTTTCATCCGTTCCGGCTTGCGCGGTGACTGGCATATTTTTGGGGTGATGCGTGACACCTCCCCCTGGTCATACACCCCGAGTAACTACACGATGACTGAGATGGTCAGCCTGGCGGTACTGGTATTTATGGTCGGGGTTGCGTTCATGTTCTGGCTTGGTGGTATTGCCGCGAAAAACAAGGCGCCGGATGAGCCGGCAGATAAACCCGATGACGTGCCTGATGGGTCGGGCGCATCGTCAACCCCGCCAGTGGGAGGGTAAAACAATGCGCTCCAATGCCATTGTGCGGGTATTCGTGTTTCTGCTGGTGGTGCTGGGTACTTACATGTGGATTGGGCAGGCGATCACTGCAATGACTGGGGGTGAACGAAAGGCGGCCAGCGTGGTCGAAGTCACGCCGGAAGGAGGTGAAGCGATTTTCTGGGGTAAGGGCCGGTGCTTTACCTGTCACAGCCTGGGCGGGGAAGGAAGCGCGGTACGTTGCCCCAATCTTGGCCAGTTTGGTGAGAAGTTCCCATTGCCGATTGGCGCCCGGGCTGAACAGCGCGCCAAGGAGCGTTCCGAAGAAACAGGCACTCACTACAGTAGTACCGATTACCTGGTGGAGAGCCTGGCCAAGCCCGATGCTTACCTGGTGGAAGGCTACAAAAATGAGATGGCGATCGTCTATGCACCACCGATTTCGCTGAACCTCAAGGAGATCAAGGCGGTAATAGCCTACCTGCAGAGTCAGGGCGGCGATCTGGATCTGGATAACATCGAAAACCCGGGTGAACTGGCCCAGAGTTACTACGCCCGGATCGCCGCGGCGAGCGCAGCCGGTGGCGGCGATCCGGGAAACGGCGAGGAAATGTTCGCCGATACCTGCTCTGATTGCCATAGCATCGCCGGCGACGGCGGTGACATCGGTCCCGACCTTTCCCGTATCGGTGAAAAGGGCCTGAAGTTCATTTCCCAATCCATCCTCCGCCCGGCGCGAAAGATCAGCGATGGCTATGAGACCTGGGTGGTAGTGACCAAGTCAGATGAACGAAAGCATGTCGGCCTCAAATCTGGAGATACGCCCGCGGAGGTGCAGATCACCAAGGCAACGGGCGAGGTAGCGGTAATACCGCGCGACGATATCCGCGAGATCGAGCAGGACGAAGGCGCCAGCGTCATGCCCAATGATCTGACTGAAATGCTCACCGTGAAGGACTTTCAGGACGTGCTGGCCTACCTGATGATGCAAAAAGGTGACGAGGCCTCTGCCAAGGAAGCAGCACAATGAAAAAGCCCCCAACCTTTCGCTTCTGGACGATCGTATTGACCCTGGTGTTGATCTACGCCCTGGTGAAGTGGGGCATCCCGGCACTGTCGCGGGAGATCACTGGGATGCCATTCCCGCTGACGGTACCAGGCACGCTGATGTTCATTTATATGTTGTTGACGATCATCGCCTTGTTTTTACTGGTCACTTTCTCCGAGGAGCACCTGGCGGAATTTCTTTACCCGATCCAGCGTTTTTTGCGCGGCGAGTACGGCCGGACAACGCGGACCCTGGGACTGGTAATAGTACCGGCGCTGATCGGCTGGCAGGTATACGATGTCACTATACCCAAGGTGCAACAGCCCTCGTCGCTGCGCATCCAGCATCCCTCGTCAAATTTCCCCAAAAAGAACGAAGATCTGAAGAACCCCTTTGCCAGCCCATCCGACGCCGAGGTCGACGCATTTATTGAGCAGGCTCAGGCTAACGAGGTTGGATTTATCCCCCAACTGGAGGCAGACCTGGACAGCTGGGCTGAATACACCGAGCCCGATCACATGCTCGAGGCCATCCCGACTGCGCCGATGCGCGCCTTCTTGCGAGAGTTAGGGGCGGCCAGTGTCAACCGTGATTCGGCCCGCGCAGCACTGATGGAAAAACACCTGTTTGAGGGTCGGGCCCTATATTCGATGAACTGTCGGCCCTGCCACGGCGACAGTGTGGCCGGTGACGGGCCGATGGCCGACGGGTTCAAACTGCGCCCCATCAATTTCACTGACAACGGCACTATCGAAACAATTGTCGAAGGTTATACCTTCTGGCGTGTCAGCAACGGCGGACCCGGGTTGCCAACCGAGGCGACACCGTGGGATTCGGCGATGCCGGTATGGAAGTTGAATCTCAGCGAAGAAGAGCGTTGGAAGATCATTCTTGCGGAATACGACCTGGCGCAGAAAACTCCGCGTATACCGGAGTCGCACTGATGAAATGTCGCGTGGCCGCAATCTTCACCCTATTGATCTTGAACTGGGGGGTTGCGCTGGGGGCATCGGCGCCAAGCGGACCCAGGCCAGAGGCGACCGACGCCAGTCTTAACCAAGGGGTAGAGATTTATTTGCGCCGCTGCAGTTTCTGCCACGGCCTGCTCGGGGATGGAAATGGTCCGGCCGCAGATTTTCTGGACCCCCGGCCACGGGATTTCACTCTTGGCACCTTCAAGTTCCGCACCACACAAAGTGGCGAACTGCCGCGCGATGAGGATCTGTTCCGAACGGTCAGCCGGGGCCTGTCGGGTACTGCGATGCAGGCGTTTGACAGCGATTTAATTAAAAACGGGCTGAGCGAAAATGAACGTTGGGCCGTGATCGACTACATCAAGACCTTCGCTATCGAATTTGATGACCCCGAACTTGATCCGGTCAAGAATGACCTGGTAGTGACACTGCCATCCGAGCGCCCGGCGTACAGCGAAGCACTGGTAGCCAAGGGTAAAGAGGTGTTTGAGCACGCGAAGTGCTGGGAATGCCACGGCAAACTGGGCCGCGGCGACGGCCAGAAATCCTTCGATCGAACCGATGACTGGGGCTTCCCAATTCGAATCCGTAACGTGACCCACCCGTGGAAGATCAAGGCGGGCAGCGAGGCGGAGGATATTTACATGCGTTTCTCGACCGGCATAAACGGTACGCCCATGCCCTCATTTGCTGATGCGCTGACCGAGCAAGAACGCTGGGCCCTGGCTAATTTCATCAAGTCACTTCAACATCAACTGACGAACCATCAAGTGCTCAGGGCATTGGAGATCGAAGGGGAGATTTCTCAGGACCCAGGGGAGGCAAACTGGCTCGCCGCCGAGCCGATGGACGTCCGCTTGACCGGCCAGGTCGTCGCAGCGCCACGATGGCAGAACCCAAGCATCGAACTGGTCACCGTTCGCGCGTTGTATAACCTTGAGGAGATCGCCTTTCTGATTGAATGGGACGACCCGTTTAAAGATGAGCTTCACCAAAGTGGAATCGAATTCGATCCACAAGAAATCTCGCGTATGGGCGCTTTCAATTCTTATGTTGCCGCCAACGATGTGGTGCCACGGCAACTGGAGACTTTCAGGGACGCGATAGCGTTGCAGTTTCCGGTGAAACTGCCAGAGGGAACCAAGAAGCCTCATTTCTTTCGTGGTGACTCCTCAAATCCCGTCCATCTGTGGCATTGGCGCTCGGACGGGGCAGAGAATGCGGGGCAGGCAGTGCAGGAAAGTAATGCACGCGGCTGGAAACAACCTGCCAAGGTGCAACCCGGCGAGCAACAGCAGGTCGATACGGTAGCGAGTTGGAACCAGGGTCGCTGGAGTGTAATTATGCGCCGCCCCCTCCTGACCGACGATCGCAATGATATCCAGTTCGTCAAGGGCCGGTTTATTCCCCTTGCCCTGAATGCCTGGGATGGTTCCAATGGGGAACACGGCCTGATTATGAGCCTTTCTACCTGGCACAGTGTCATTCTGGAAGCGCCGGTACCGATAAAGATCTACCTCTACACCCTGCTGGCAGTTGTCGTCAGTGGTGCGCTCGGCGTATGGCTGGTCCGCAAAGAACGCCGGCGTGTGGCAGCGGTGGTGTAAGGAGTAAGAAGAAGGGAAATGATTCCAAATAGCAAGAGGACAGTTAGGATGAAAACAGGAGCAAGTGTATTCCCCGCGCTGGTACTGTTGGTGATGACCAGTTCCCTCGCCCGGGCCGACGCTGCGGCGGGTCAGGCGGCGTTTGAATCCAGCGGCTGCCAGTCGTGTCACTACACGCAAGGGCCTGCCACTGAGAAAACCATTGCGGATCAGCTTGCCAAGAAAGGCCCCGAACTGTGGTATGCCGGCAGTAAGTTTCAGCGACCGTGGCTCGAGACCTGGTTGGCAGATCCACAGCCAATCCGACCAATGAAGTTTAACTCGGTCATGGAGCCTAACCCGGGTGGGCACGCGGTGTTGAGCGCCGACCAGGCTGGTCCGGTGGCCGACTATCTTATGAGCCTTAGATCTGACATCGTTGTGGACGGTGCAGTGAAGGTAAAAAAGAAGAACCTGAAGGGCAAGTTAATCTTTATTAAAAAGATGCCGTGTAGTGGTTGTCACCAGTTCCCCACCAAGAAAAAATTCTCCGGCGGGTTATCCGGCCCTTCACTCATCGGTGCTGGGGAAAGGCTTAACCCGGACTGGGTATTGGCCTACCTTCGCGAGCCGAAGGTATTTAAACCGGTCAAGATGATGCCGGTGTTCGTCGGAGTCCTGAGTGATAAGGATATGAAGAACGTGGCAGCGCACGTCGCGACGTTCAAGTAATTGATTACGCGGAGAATGAACATGACCAGAGTATTTCTGATGGCTCTACTGATAGTGGCCCTGGGCCCTGTCTTCACTGGGGCTGCACAGGCAGCGGATGGTAAAGCGTTATTCGGGTTCTATTGTGCGCAGTGCCATGGCACCGAGGGTGAGGGTGATGGCCCTAACGTTACCGGGGATTTTCCGGTTGATCCCAGAAACTTCACGGAGACGGCCGAGATGGAGAAAATCTCCGACGCAGATATTCGCAATGTCATCATCGATGGTGGGCCGATCGCAGACAAGTCACCGATGATGCCACCGTGGGGTAAGACCCTGACGGACGCCGAGATTGAAGCCCTGGTGGGATACCTGCGCCAGTTGTGTAACTGCACCGGCAAGACAGGTTAGCCCGGCGGTCTCAATACCATGAAGCTTTGGAAAAAGCGTCTGGCGAACGGTGTGATCCTTTCTGGCATGGGCATTAACCTGGTAGTGATTGTATTGATTCTCTATTTTTACGTTCTGTAACCGGGGCCTGCAAACGGATACGACAGTGGCAGACTCACCAACCGCAACCAGCTTGGGCCCCCTACCGATCACCTGCTGGGCCGGGCCTGCCGTGTTTATCGCGGTTGCGATTACTGTGCTTGCGTTTTTCTGGTGGTTCCTTAGTAGCCCGTCGGCAGCGCCTGAAGATCAGGCTCTGCAGGTGGAAACCCTGCGCGAGCAATTGGCGCCGGTCGGCAAGATGCTGGTCACCAAAGCAGAGCCCGGGGCCGGCGCCGCTAATGTGACCGTGGGGGGAGAAGCTGTTTACCAGAGTGCTTGCGCGGTGTGCCACGCCGCGGGCATTGCCGGTGCCCCGCAACTGGGCGACCAGGAGTTGTGGCGGGATCGGGCTGCAGCCGGGGCCGAAGCACTCTATGGCAATGCGATTAACGGCTTCCAGGGTACGACCGGGGTTATGCCACCTCGAGGCGGCAACGCCGCCCTGAACGAGGCTGAAGTTCGTGCTGCGGTCGATTACATGCTGGCGGCACTGCAATGAAACAGTGGCTGCGCACGTAGCAATTATGGGTGTCGGGAACTGAACGGGCGAGCCCCGGAGAAGAGAATGAATAGTGCACCACTATGGTTTGTCCTTACGTTGGTAACCTGCGCGCTGGCGTTTCTAGGTCTCGATCTTGCGGTCATGAAGTTAAACGGATTGACCCTATTCTTTCAGCCATGAAAGGCGTGGGTGACTTAAAAAAAATGATCAACGGCCATATGCTTTTTTGCAACGCAAAGAATCCCTTTGGCTCGAGTTCTGTTCGAAGCCTGCTTGGCTTCATGGCTCTCGCGTTCGCTATGTTACTTGGGGGGTCAACTGACCTGCTGGCAGCTGCGGTTGATGCCGCGTCTGGAGCAGTGCAGGGGGCAGCGGACACCGTCCCATCGGGTATCAGCGCACCGGAACTGATCGCGACCGACTATCCGACGGTATCTGGGGTTAACAGCCGGGTTACGGTCTGGCTGGTCGCCCAGCTGCACCTGTGGTTTGCCGCGTTTGTACTTGCCGTGCCGATCTTTGTTTTCATCATCGAGGCTATCGGGATGAAAACGCGAGATCAGCGTTACGACGATATGGCTTACGAATTCATCAAGATCAGTATCACTGCGTACTCGTTAACTGCGATCTTGGGCGGCCTGTTGCTGTTCAGCCTGATCGTATTTTACCCGCACTTGTTTTCCTACCTCAGTGAGATTTTTGGCGAGAGTATGTTTTATTACGCGCTGGCGTTTTTCGCTGAGAGCGCGGCTCTGTATTTGTATTACTACGGCTGGCATTGGTTGCAGGGTGGGTTCCGCAAGTGGCTGCACCTTAGTATCGGGTTAGTACTGAATGCGGTCGGCACCACCTTGATGTTTCTGGCTAATGGCTGGGTAACCTTCATGATGAGTCCCGCTGGCATTGATCCAGGCGGGGTGTTTTCCGGAGACACCTGGGTCGCGATGCATAACTATCTGTGGAATCCGATCAATCTGCACCGGTTCATTGCCAACATTGCCTATGGCGGATCCATTGTTGGCGCCTATGCCGCTTTTCGTTTTCTCAGCGCGGGACGCCCGGAGGAACGGGCGCACTACGACTGGATGGGATACAACGCCAACTTTATCGCCATCCTGGCACTGCTGCCGCTACCGTTCGCAGGCTATTATCTTGCGGCAGAGATCTATGCTTACAGCCAGCAGATGGGCATCACCCTGATGGGCGGCATTTTTGCCTGGCTGTTTATTATCCAGGCTGTGTTGATCGGCACCCTGTTTTTGTCTGCTAATTATTACCTCTGGTGTGGCATGGGCCGTAGTGACGGTGCAGTCCGCTACAACGGCTACATCAAGTATCTGGCGATTGCGATTATCGGAAGCTTTCTGGTCTGGTTCACTCCGCACACTCTGGTATTAACCAACGAGGAACTGAAGGCGCTCGGTGGGCCTTACCACAAATATCTAGGCCCCCTGGGAATTATGCCGGCGAAAAACACAGCCGTGAATATCATGATTCTGTTTACGGCGCTCAGTTTCCTTTTTTACCGCCGCTCAAACCGGATCGCCACGGTAACCTGGGTCAATGCGGGTAATGCGGCTCAGTTGGCGCTCTATACGACCGGCATAGCGAACCTGTTGTTTCTGGGGATCTACCACGGGTACTTCACCAACACCGTGTACAAAGTGGCGGCTTCGATTCCACAGGTGATGACGACTTTAATCATCATTGTGGTGAGTATTACGCTGGACTCGCTGATGTACCGCGGGTCGCGCGAGGTTGCGCCCCTGAATTGGGGCAGAGTGCCCAATCGGGCCCAGTACGCTCTATTTCTGCTGGCCGTGGCATTCACCTGGCTGATGGGGTTGATGGGCTACATCCGATCCGGGATTCGCCAGCACTGGCACGTGACTGATGTCTTTCGCGATGCCTCGCCGGATGCTTACACGCCGACACTGGGTTATGCCGCCAACATCGTTTCAATTGGCACTATTCTGTTCATGGTCCTGGTGATATTTGTTTTCTGGCTGAGTCAGATCAGCAGTCGGCGGACTGATGCCCGGGGTTACTGGAAAGGAGTCCAGGGCGGATGAAGCATTTCCTCAAAGTTACGATATTCAGCTTACTGATGATCGGGTTCTTCGCTGGATTTTCCAACTACGGCATACCGGAGATCAAGCCAGCACCCCCTCCGGTCGAAGAAAAGCTGGATTTGGGGGCGATGACACCGGAACAGTTCATTATCCTGGGGGAGAAACTATTCAACGGAAAGGGCACCTGCACCCTATGTCATAACGATGTGGGTGGACGTGCCCCGTTGTTGGAACGGGCTGGCATTATCGCCGGAGAACGATTGTCCGATGCCCGTTATCAGGGTAGGGCCACTGATGCACAGGAGTACCTGGCCGAGTCTCTGCTTGAGCCATCAGCTTACGTCGTCGCTGGCTTCGGCAAAGCAGGAAGCGGCGATGCGGTCAGCCCGATGCCCAGTGTCACGGCTGGGAGTATTGGTCTGTCAGAAGTCGAGGTCAGTGCCGTCATCGCCTACCTGCAAGACCTTGCTGGCGTTGAGGTTACAGTTGAGATCCCCACCGATGTTCAAACGCCAGTGAGTGATTCCGATGCGCCCGATGCAGCACCCCGGGTTGCACTGGTGAGCGCCGATGAAGTGATAACGAAGTTCTCCTGTGTTACCTGTCACAAGATGTCCGGAGAAGGAGGAGAACTTGGTCCGGACCTCAGCCGTATCGGGGCTACCCGGGACCTGGCTTACCTGCGCCGGGCAATTCTGGATCCCGCAGCAGAAATAGCCGATGGTTTTCCGCCCATCATGCCCCCGACCTACGCGGGGGAAATCTACGCCGGTGAACTCGAACTGCTGGTGCAATACCTGGCATCGCTAAGGTGAACAAAGTCAAAAAAATGCCGAAAATCCCACGCCTGGCGCAGTTGGTTCTGGTGATCGGCGGTATCTACGCAGGGTTCTGGCTGATCTTCGATTTGCTCTTGGGCCAACCTATCCCGGCAAGTCTGATGCGGATGTATATGTTCTTTGTGGTGACCGGGGTGTTGATGGTATTCACCGCAACCGAAGAAAGCACCCGGCAGTTAGTTGACCCTATCCGAGCACTGGTCGAGGAGCCGGGCCGGCGACTGATGCGAAACGTGGTCTTTTTTGTGGTACCGGGTTTGGCGGCGGTTGCGGTTTTTCTGCAGATGCAGCCTAGTGATGAGGCACCCCTGGAGCTGCGTTCTATACATCCTGCACCCCCATCCTCGGCGAAGATTTTTGGTAAACGCTATGATTTGATGAGTCTGGAGAATCCTTACCGGCATCTGGAAAAAGACGATCCTGAGCAGTTCCGCGAACTGGTAACTGACGGTGGTGAAGTGTATATCCGCAATTGCCAGTATTGCCACGGCGATAAATTGGACGGGAAAGGCCCATATGCCCAGGGGCTTAATCCAGTGCCGCTGAATTTTCAGGATATTGGCACGATCGCCCAGCTACAGGAGTCATTTTTATTCTGGCGGATCGCGACTGGCGGCCCAGGCCTGCCCAAAGAGGCGACACCCTGGATTTCATCAATGCCAGCCTGGCAGGAGTTTCTCAGCGAAGAACAGATCTGGCAAGTGATCCTGTACCTATATGACTACACCGGTCACCAGCCGCGATCCTGGGGGCATGAGTAGATGGCGACGCCAAAGTTCAAGGTAGGGGCCTTTCAGGCCAGAGGGGGCGTGGATCAGGGTGGCTTACCGGTATTACGGCAGTATCTACGGTTGATCGTAATCTTTCTGACGGTGGTGCTCGGATTCATGTCCAGGCCTGCCTTTCCGGCGGGTGATGCTGAAAAGGGCGAGGAGATCTACGCACAACGTTGCACCTTGTGCCACGGTGAAGAGGGTGATGGTATGGGTCCGGCGGCAGAGCGACTCAACCCGCCCCCTCGGGATTTTACGATGGCACAGTACAAGATCAGAACCACCGCCTTCGAAGAGATTGTGCCGGTCGATAGCGATCTGGTGCGCATGATTCACGATGGCATGCCCAGTACTGCCATGCCTGGTTGGGGCGATGTACTGACCGAGCAGGACATTAACGACCTGGTTGCCTTTCTCAAGACCCTGGCGGGCCTGGAGGAGGAAGAGCCCGGCCAGGTTATTGACTATGGCGCGCAGGTGCCGATCTCACCTGAGAGCATCGAAACAGGGCGCAAACTCTTTCACCAAGATGATCGGTGCTCCGAGTGTCATGGGCAGGCGGGCAAGGGTGATGCGGTCAAGAAACTTAAAGATGATTCCGGCTACCGGACCTGGCCGCGCAATCTGACCAAGCCTTGGACCTTTCGCGGCAGCAACGACCCCCGCGATATTTTCACCCGCATCACTACCGGGATTGCCGGTACCCAAATGCCTTCATTTGATGATCCCGCCAGCGACGGCCGTCTCTCGATCGAGCAGCGCTGGAACATAGCCAACTATGTGAATTCATTGGCAAAAACGGAAAAAATCGTGCGCCCGGAGAATACCGTGATACGGGCGACGCGGCTGGCCGGGCCGGTCCCGGTTACCCCTGACGACCCGCAGTGGCAGGAGGCGCCATCGAGCACTTTTCTTCTGGTACCCCAGTTGATTGCTGCAGAGCGGTTCTTTACCCCGTCCAACGACACCATCACGGTGCGCGCTCTGTATAACCAGGATGAGATCGGCTTTCACGTGGAATGGGACGACCGGACCCGAAGTATTCCCGGGGACCGGGCGGCAAAGAAAGTTTCCGAACCAGGCCTCGGCGAGGATGCGGTAGCGATTCAGTTGCCGGTGAAGATTCCTACTGGCCCCGAGAAGCCGTATTTCCTGCACGGCGATTCACGTCACCCGGTCAACCTGTGGTCATGGCGCAGCGGTAGCACCACCGAGGATCCGAGCGTAGCTTTAGTGACGGCTCGCGGGATAGCAGACAAGATTGTCCGTGATGCGAGCACGGTTGGCCTGCAGGGGCGTGGCAGCTACCACGAGGGGACCTGGCAGGTGGTGTTGCGCCGGCCGTTGACCACGGTGGGTTCCGCGGAGGATCTGCAATTTGTCGAAGGGGCTTTCATCCCGGTGGCGTTCTCTGCCTGGGACGGCAGCAACGGTGAGCGGGGTAGTGCCCATACGTTGACCACCTGGTACTGGTTGCTGCTCAAGCCCGAGCCGGGCAATAAGCCCTGGCTGTTCGCCGGATTCGCTTTTGTACTGATACTGTTATTAGAAATATGGTGGGCCCGTACCGCCATGCGGCGAGTCCGAAGCTGATGCGAACGGCGCTCCCGCAACCACAGCGCCCGGAACCTCGTAAAGGTACCAAGACCAAACTTCTCGGGGTGGTATTTCTGATTCTGGCGATGCTTGACGCGATGTTGTCCTGGCGTGGCGGGTTTGCGCTCGGAGGCATCGTCCCGGTACTTTTTTCGGGGGGGCTGATTCTGTTGGTGATCGGAGCGGTGCGGCAGGGGGTTTAATGGCCTTGCGGTGGAGCGTTCGGACGGGGTTGGCGCTGCTTCTTGCCGCAGCCTTGACCGAGAAAGTGTTTGCCGAGGTCTTGTGGCTGGACCCGCTACCTGCCGGCACGCAGAGCCCCTATCCAGACCTTGGAGGTAACTTCACCCTGGCTTCGGCCACAGGACCCGCCTCGCTTTCTGATTATCAAGGAAAGGTAGTACTGCTCTTTTTTGGTTACACCTTTTGCCCGGATATCTGTCCCACGACATTGACCGTGCTGGGTCGTGTGTTACAGACTTTAGGCGCCAGTGAATTAGACAATGTTCAGGTGCTGTTTATCAGCCTTGACCCTGAGCGTGATTCGCCACAGCGCATGGCTGAGTACAGCGCCTTTTTTCATCCCAAGATCAGAGGTTTGACCGGCACGGCCGCGCAGATAGCTCAGGTCGCTAAACAGTATGGTGTACTCTACCAAGCAGTACCCGCTCCTGACTCCGCATTGGGGTACAGTGTCGATCACTCAGGCGTTATATACCTTCTCGGCCGGAGCGGGGGCGCTGTCGCGTTGATTCAACATGGGTCCCCGGCGGACGAGGTACTCAAAATAGTGCGCGAGGTGCTGGCTCGGTAGGTAGGCCAACCTAGAAGCGGGAAAGAAGAAAGGTTACAGAATATGGACCAGGTGCTTACGTTTGAGCGTGTGGTAGATCCGCAAGACCATTTCATACCGCTGGTCGTGCGTATGAAACTGGATCTCGCTGGAGCACGAATTCACCTGGCGGACTGGCAGGTGCTGGCCGATGATGACCGCCAGCTTCTGGTCGAGTTGCAAGTTGGCGATTCAGCCCAGGGGCGCCATTATTTCAATGCGCTGCGCGAGCTGCTGATCTCGGCAAACCGAGGCGTGATCGAGCAATTTGAACCTGTTAATGCGGCTGTTACCGATTGGCTTAAGGAAGTGGAGCCCGAGTCGATCGTGACATTCAAGGCGCGTACCGGCATTCATGGGGATTGGCTGGCTTTGACCCGCTTTCAGCGTTACTTGTTGTGCCATGCGGCCCGCAAAAACGACCTGACACTGAATCGTCGGATAGTTGCTGAGATTCCCGCCCTTGAATTATTGGAGCCATGACCCGGTTAGGGCGAACCTTTCTTTTGCTACTGGCTTCGATTGGGCTGTTAATCGGCGCCGAAGCGAGCGCAGCAGAGGGTCCGCTGGTGGCAGCGGCTGCGAGCACGCGAGCGGCGCTGGAAGACGTCGCTGCGCGTTATCTTGAGGCGACCGGTGAATCGGTACGCCTGGTCTTCGCGTCATCGGGAATGCTGGCACAGCAGATTGAAAACGGAGCACCGTTCGGGTTATTCCTCTCAGCGAATGGTGCTTATGTCACACGGCTTGCCAATGCGGGTTGGACCCGTGGGGCGCCGGTAGTCTATGCTGGCGGGGTGTTGGCCCTTTTTACCCGGCACGGATTACTCGATGTGAACACCAAGCCGTTGGCAGCGCTTCGGCGCGCCTTGACTGCCGGGAGAATTGAACGTTTTGTTATTGCCAATCCAGAGCACGCCCCTTACGGTAGCGCGGCTCGCGCAGCTCTTGGGGATGCAGGTCTGTGGGAAAAAGTCAGACCCCTGCTGCTGCTCGGCGCCAACGCCGGCCAGGCTGTGCAGTATTCCATTCAGGCTGGGGTTGACGCAGCACTGGTCCCCCTGTCGCTGGCCCGTGCAGCCGCGCTGGCCCAGTTGGGAGACCTTCAGTTACTTCCTGCAGCGAGTCATCCAGATATGCCGCTGCACCAGGTGATGGTCATGCTGCAAAATAGCGATGTGGCCACCCAGCGGTTTTTCGAGTACCTGCAATCCACTGATGCGCAAGCCGCGTTTATTCACCATGGCCTGAAACTCCCTACCTTGGCCTTGGAGTGACTTGCCCGCATCGGCGCAGGACGGGAGAATTGTCATAATGGACTGGAGTGCACTTAGCCTTTCTTTAGAACTCGCGGTTTGGACATTGGCGTTGCTGCTTCCGGTCGGAATCCTCATCGGTCGCTGGCTGGCCCGAACCGAATTCCGCGGGCGACCACTGCTGCAGGCCATTTGCGCGCTGCCACTGGTGCTGCCGCCCACGGTGGTTGGTTATTACCTGTTAACCTTTATGGGTGCGCGCTCACCGCTGGGCACCGCGATAGACGCCTGGTTCGGCTTGTCCCTGGTATTCAGTTTCCCCGGGCTGGTGTTTGCCTCCCTGCTGGTTAACCTGCCTTTCGCTGTTCTGCCGGTGCAGCGCGCTTTCGAAGGGGTCTCTCAGGAATTACATGATGCGGCGGCCTGTTGCGGCATGAACCCGTGGCGGGTTTTTGCCCGGATCGAGATGCCGTTGGCCTGGCCCGGGGTATTGTCGGCGGCGGTCCTGACCTTCGGTCATACCCTTGGCGAGTTTGGTGTCGTGTTGATGGTGGGGGGAAATATCCCCGGAGAAACGCGCACGCTGTCGATCGCGATTTTTGACCGAATCCAGGCGTTTGACCCAGGCGCCGCTGGTCGTATGGCGGCATTGTTGTTGTTGATCTCACTGGTAACTGTGGCACTCGGCTACGGCGCGCTGGAGGGCCGGGCTCGGCGCGGTGCTGGGCAAGGCTGATGCTCACAGTTTCACTCGAACATGACCACCCGAAGCTGGCGTTGGATTTTCAACTGCCTCGCGGGCAAGTGTCGGCAATCGTGGGCCCCTCGGGTAGTGGAAAAACCAGTGTACTGCGGGCTGTTGCGGGGTTGCTGTCCACGAGGTCTGCGCGGGTTTCGTTGGAGGGGGATACCTGGGCTGACACGGAAAGGGGTGTTTTCCTTCCGGCGTATCAGCGCCCGTTGGGTTTTGTCGGTCAGAGATATGCGCTTTTCCCACACCTGAGTGCCGTTGCGAACGTAGCGGCCGCATTAGTGCACCTGCGCGGTGCCGAACGCCAACGTGAGGCCCAGGCCGGCCTTGATGCCGTGGGTATTGGCGGCCTGGCGAGCCGAAGCCCCTCAGCACTTTCGGGCGGCCAATGCCAACGGGTAGCGATGGCGCGGGCACTCGCGCGTAAACCCCGGTTGCTGCTGCTGGATGAGCCTTTTTCTGCGCTGGATCGCAGCACGCGCAAACGATTGCACGTGGAACTCAAACGATTGCAGGCCGGCTTAGGAATGACCGTGGTTCTTGTAACGCACGATCTGGATGAAGCTGCACAGTTATCGCAGACACTGTGCCTGCTGCGACGTGGGCGCGTACTCCAGTCTGGG
The DNA here is from genome assembly GCA_913031305.1 of uncultured Acidiferrobacteraceae bacterium. Lineage (GTDB taxonomy): Bacteria > Pseudomonadota > Gammaproteobacteria > Arenicellales > UBA868 > UBA868. The sequence continues at coordinate 800 of CAJWEF010000009.1, read as the reverse complement.
TCGACTCCTGAAGTGCTTCGCCAGCCTGCGAGCGTTGAGGCGGCCCGGCTGATGGATTTTTCCAATCTGGCAAAGGCCGAATGGGTTGGCACAGACCGCGAGGGAGCAACCCTGCGCTGGGGTGAGCTTGTACTTAGGGCTGCCACTAAGGTGGTGTCAAAGCCAGGGGCCACAGTCTCATGGACAATTCGCTCATCGGATGTGTTTCTGGTAAAGGATGGGCATCCTGATGAGTCGAGCCTGGGCATCCTTGCCAGTGCCCGGGTTACCGAGATTATCTCGATGGGAGGCTCCATTCTGGTCACGGTTTCGGTCGACCACAGCGGTGGTGAGCCGTTGCGCATGCGGCTCAGACCGGGTGCTGTGCACCGCCACGGCGTACACGTCGGTTGCCGACTCCGTATTGCGCTTCATCCCGAGGCGGTAATTGTTCTGGCCTGAGCGAGGCCGACCTTTTCACAGCCGGTTTCTGGCAAGCCGCAGTCTTGGTTAAAATACTGATCAAGGTTACGAAGTCGGAAGTCAAGTACTCATGACATAACTGTCGGTTACAGGATGATATGCGCACCAGAACCCATCCTGGTTCGGTACTCGTACATGAACCTTAATCGACGGCGCCCGGTGGCAATAAGGAAGACCGATCGTTTCCGGCACATGCGCCGATATATCTGTACGGAATACTGGAGTCCCGGTCCACGATTGCACGAAGCGTTGGCTTGGTGAAGAGTCCACAACCTCAAACCTAAGCGAACGGGAGGTATGCGTTTTTCATCGCCGGGTAATGGTCGAAGCGCTGAATT
>CAJWEF010000008.1 GCA_913031305.1 uncultured Acidiferrobacteraceae bacterium | reverse complement strand
CGCCGGGTTTTCTTACCTATCTGCGTAATCTCGACCTTGCGCTTTTCGCCGCTGGCGCGGCACTGTTCTTCGTCTTTGTGGTCATCATTAACTCACGCTGGTGGTTCCTGATGCGAGCCAATGGCCTCGGTGTACGCTTTCTGGAAGCCCAGCAATTCGGCTGGATTGGGCTTTTTTTCAGCAACGTCCTGCCCGGGGCAACCGGCGGTGACGTGATCAAGGCCGTCTATATTGTGCGGCGCTGCTCGGCGGATAAGGTCCGGGCAGTAGTGTCGATTGTGGTTGACCGAATCCTTGGCGTATTGTCACTACTTTTTGTGGGCAGCCTGGCGAGCCTGCTCGCGATGGACCGCTTTCCCGTCTTTGCCAGCACAATGTGGCTGACCGGCCTTGGCACCTTGTGCTTTTGTTTGCTGTTGATCAGCCCTGGTTTACGGGCGCTACTGCGCTTTGACGTGCTGGTGTCCCGACTACCGCAACGGGTCGGCGGGATTATTACCGAACTTGACCAGGCAGTACTGCATTACCGCGGCCACCTTGTTGGGATTGGAGGGTGGATTTTGGCCAGCCCCGCTATCTATACCCTGTTTGTTGGCAGTTACTACTGTATGAGCCAGGCCTTGGGAGTCGGAATGTCGCTGACAGATCTTTTCTTCATTGTCCCGGTAGCATCGGTTATCCAGGGTATCCCCATTGCCCCGGCGGGTTGGGGCATCGGTGAAGCCGCCTACGGGGCATTGATCGGCAAGTTTGGTGCGGCCACACTGCCCGGGATTCCCGACGCAGAACAGGTGATGCGTACGCGCGGCGTCGCTTTGTCGGTACTGCACCGGGTGCACGTCGCCGCCTGGTCTTTGCTGGGGGGGCTGGCGGTACTGGTAGACCGAAATACACACCCGAAAGACGATTCAACCACAGGCAATTCGGCCGACAGCACCTGAGTACGAGTACACCCTTGAATTCACCTCAGCCGCCGTTTGCCACGATCCCGCAGCCGCGTCCCGACGGTACGCTGCAGGTCACCGTCACCTACCTGCAGATGACCCGGCCACCAACCAGTTCGTTACGCCGATCGCGAGCGGATGACCTGACCATATTGCGTGCGCGCGAGCCCACGGTAGCGTTCTACCGATTCCTTTACAACCATGTCGGCGAGCCGTGGCTCTGGTACGAACGCCGAGCACTGGCAGATGACGCATTGGCCGCAATTCTCAATGACAGCAAAGTACACGTCTATGTCCTTTACCGATCCGGAGTACCGGCAGGCTATGTGGAACTGGACTACCGTGTCAGTGACGAGGTTGAACTCGCCTACTTCGGCCTGTTTCCTGAGAAAACTGGCATGGGCCTTGGGCCCTGGCTGCTGGGATGGGCAGTCGAGACTGCCTGGGCAAGCGGCCCCTCTCGGTTAATAGTGAATACTTGTAACCTGGATCACCCCAAGGCCATTATTGTCTACCAACGCGCGGGTTTTTCACCTTACCGACAGGAAACCTGCACCATTACTGACCCACGAAGCGCTCCGTTCTGGAATCAACCGCCCGCGGACAGCCCCTGAGGCGAAAAGCACCACGGCTCGCAGAGGCGCCGGATATCGCTTATGCAACCTCGGCCCGGTCTCCAATCTTGCCCAGCCAGGCCTTACGATCCGAAGCCCGCTTTCGCGCCAGCAGCAAATCCAGCATGTTGTCGGTCCTGTGGCCGCTGTCCAGAGTCAGTTCAATCAGGCGCCGTGATGCAGGGTCCATGGTGGTCTCTCGAAGTTGCGAGGGATTCATTTCGCCCAGGCCTTTGAAGCGCTGAACATTGACCGATCCGCGCAGCTTTTCCTTGCGGATACTTTCCAGCACAGCCTCCTTCTCTGCATCGTCGACCGCATAAAAAACATGCTTGCCGACATCGATCCGATAAAGCGGTGGCAAAGAGACACAGACCCGCCCAGCACTCACCAAAGGGCGAAAGTGGCGCACGAAAAGAGCGCAAAGCAAGGTCGCGATATGGGCGCCGTCAGAATCAGCATCGGCGAGTATGCAAACCCGCCCGTAACGCAACCCTGAGCAGTCCGATGCGCCAGGATCGACCCCCAAAGCCACGGCAACATCGTGTACTGACTGCGACCCAAGAACCTCTGTCGGATCGACCTCCCAGGTGTTCAGAATCTTACCGCGCAACGGCAGGATGGCCTGGAAGTTCTTGTCACGCGCCTGCTTGGCTGAACCACCCGCAGAGTCGCCTTCTACCAGGAAGAGTTCGGTGTATTTAGTGTCCTGGCTAGTGCAATCGGCCAGTTTGCCCGGCAGGGTCGGGCCTGTGGCCACTTTCTTGCGCTCGACCTGACGAGCAGACTTAAGCCGCGACTGCGCACTGTCAATGGCAAGACGGGCGATACGTTCACCTTGGTCCGCGTGTTGATTGAGCCACAGACTGAACGCATCTTTAGCTGCACCGCTGGTAAAGGTCCCGGCGTCTCGTGACGACAAGCGATCTTTGGCCTGCCCGGTGAACTGGGGCTCTTTCATCCGTAGCGAAAGAACAAAAGCGCAGTATTGCCAGACGTCCTCGGGCGCCAGCTTGACACCGCGCGGCAACAGTGCCCGGTAATCGCAGAACTCTCGCACTGCATCAGTCAAGCCACTGCGAAAACCACTGACGTGACTGCCGCCCTGTGTTGTCGGAATCAAGTTGACGTAACTTTCGCCGATGCCTTCACCGCCGTCCTCGAGCCAGGTAACCGCCCAATGTACCTGCTGCTCTTTTGCCGCAATGTGACCGACGAACGGCGGATCAGGTACCAGTTCACCTGCCCCAATTTCTCCTAACAGATAATCGGGCAAACCGTCTTCGTACTCCCAAGTTTCGTTATTTTTGCGATTCTGCTCATCGCGAAAATCGATCCTCAGTCCAGGGCACAGAACCGCCTTCGCCTTGAGCAACCGTTTCAGTCGGGATATTGAAACTGTGGGAGAATCAAAAAACTGGGGATCCGGCCAAAAGCGTACCGTGGTGCCGGTATTACGTACCCCAACCTTAGCGACGGCTTTGAGTGGCGCTGTTGGCATGCCATCACGAAACTGCATTCGGTGTTGCTGGCCACCGCGTTTGACGCTGACCTCGAGTTTCGAGGACAGCGCGTTAACCACCGAGACACCTACCCCATGTAAACCCCCGGAATAAGCGTAGGATTTATCCGAAAATTTTCCACCGGCATGCAATCGCGTGAGAATGACCTCGACGCCGCTTACTTTTTCGCCCTTGTGACGATCAACGGGCATACCGCGTCCATCATCACTGACGCTGACTGAAGCATCCTTATACAGAATCACTTCAATCCGATGCGCATACCCGGTGATAGCCTCATCGACACTGTTGTCCACCACCTCTTGGACAAGGTGATTAGGCCGATCAGTCTGGGTGTACATACCCGGACGTTTGCGGACCGGTTGAAGCCCGGTAAGGACTTCGATTGCTGAGGCGTCGTAACTTTCAACCATCAATTACAGGTTTGCAGGTACCAGGGAATCGAATCGATGCGAATCATACACGAAGAACTAAAGCCATCCGGCTGTCAGCCCAGATTTTCTTAATCCTCTGGCTCAGTATTTGCGCCACGGACAACCGTTGTTAATCACTGAGACACGCTTAAGCCACTGTTACGAGTTCTTGACAGAAGGCCCGAGCGGCAAAGCCATTGCCCCTTCTCTCCAGCACCAAATCTGATCCCGGCCGATATGTCCAGTGGGCGCGATTGTTGATTACTCCGACGCTGGGATAGAATCCCTGAACATCGAGTGCTGCCCCACCCGGGGGCGGCTGACCGCACCCACGACAGAGACAATTTCATGGCTAAAAAATCCCGTTCCCGCGTCGGGGAGTTTGAAAAATCCCTCAAAGAACTGGAAACGATTGTTGAGAGAATGGAAAGCGGAGAGCAATCTCTGGAAGCATCGCTGAAGGACTTTGAGGACGGAATGAGCTTGGTCCGCGATTGTCGCGACAGCCTGCAGGCAGCTGAGGTCCGAGTGCAGCAATTACTTGAAAAAGAAGGGGAACTGCAAAGCACCCCCTTCGACCCGGACGAAGCGTGACAAACAATCAACCGCTTGCTCCCCTTTGGACACAGTGGCGGGAACAAGTTGATCAGCGCCTGGAAATCCTGTTACCGGCATCGGACTGCGAGCCTTGCGAGCTTCACCAGGCTATGCGCTATGCCAGCATCGGCGCGGGTAAGCGATACCGAGCGGCTTTGGTGTATGCCAGTGGCAGGGCTCTCGGGACTGATGAAAGAGCTCTGGACATACCTGCGTGTGCGGTAGAACTGATACATGCTTTCTCTTTAATCCATGACGATCTGCCAGCGATGGATGATGATGATTTGCGCCGGGGTAAACCGTCCTGCCACCGGGCTTTTGATGAAGCGACTGCCATTTTAGCTGGCGATGCGTTACAGACCCTTGCTTTCGAGACGCTGTGCACCTACTCCGCGACAGGCCTGCCACCGGCTCGTCAACTGCAGATGGTGCAGATCCTGGCACACGCTGCCGGTTCGCTAGGGCTGGCGGGTGGTCAGGCGATTGACCTTAACCTGGTTGCCTGCGATCCCCCGGTCGACACCCTCGCCAACATGCATCGTAAAAAAACAGGGGCCCTAGTTGAGGCAGCCGTGCAACTGGGAGCGCTCACCGCAACCGCTGATCCCGTTGTGCTGCAACAGCTTACAGGCTACGCCCGACCACTCGGCCTCGCATTTCAGGTAGTAGACGATATCCTCGATGGCACGGCCGATACCGCGACTCTTGGCAAACTCGCCGGCGCTGACCGTCAAAAAGGGAAACCCACCTTCCTCAGCGCGCTGGGTGAATCATCATCACGACACTATGCCCAGGTACTGGGTGATGAGGCAATCGCGGCGCTTGATCATGCCGCTTTTAACAGTACGCTGCTGATCGCTTTGGCCCGGTTTACTATTGAACGATCCCACTGACTGCCGCCAACACGGTATGATCAATCCATTAGGCCTCAGATCCCTCCAGGCCAATCCATTATTCATTTAGCGTTGACAACCCCCGTTTATGCCGCCTCTTCTTGATACCATTGACTCACCTGCAGATTTGCGTCAGCTGGACGAGCACGAGCTGGTTGGGCTTGCAGAGGAGTTGCGTCGGTTCCTGATCGAGGTGACCGCAACCACCGGTGGGCATCTCGCGCCGGGCCTTGGAACGGTGGAACTGACGATTGCGCTGCACTACGTCTTCGATACCCCTAATGATCGGCTGGTGTGGGATATCGGCCACCAGGCCTACCCCCATAAAATCCTCACTGGCCGGCGCCGGCAAATGTCCACTATCCGCAAGGCCGGCGGGCTCTCGGGATTTTTGAAGCGCACCGAGAGTGAATACGATACCTTTGGTGCTGGCCATTCCAGCACCTCAATCAGTGCTGCACTGGGCATGGCGGTTGCTGCCCAACTAGACGATGTGCCACGACAGGTGACCGCCATCATCGGCGACGGCGCGCTCACTGCGGGTCAAGCCATGGAAGCGTTGTATAACGCTGGAGACATGGATGCCAATCTTTTGGTAATCCTTAACGATAACGAGATGTCAATTTCGCGCAACGTCGGCGCCATGTCCAACTATCTTGCACGTATTCTCTCAGGCCGGGCTTACACCACCGTTAGAGAGGGCAGTAAAACTGTTCTGGGCACTGCGCCACCAGTGCAGGCCTTCGCGCGGCGCTGGGAGGAACACCTCAAAGGCATGGTCATGCCCAGCACGTTGTTTGAAGAACTTGGCTTTAACTATATCGGCCCAATCAACGGACACGACATGCCCACGCTGATCTCAACTTTGAGAAACATGAAAGCGATGGAAGGACCGCGCTTTTTGCATATTGCGACCCAAAAAGGCAAAGGCTTCAAACCCGCCGAAGGCGAGCCGGTAGCATTCCACGGTATCGGACCCTTCGACCCGAGCACAGGTAAAGTCGAGAAAAAGTCCAGCAAGCGAACCTATACCCAGGTGTTCGGCGACTGGCTATGCGACATGGCTGGCGCCGATAAACGACTGGTTGGCATTACTCCGGCGATGCGCGAGGGCTCTGGACTGACCCGCTTTGCCGAGAATTACCCCAAACGCTACTTCGATGTCGGTATTGCGGAACAGCACGCGCTGACTTTTGCCGCTGGCACCGCCTGCGAGGGACTCAAGCCTGTGGTCGCCATCTATTCCACCTTCCTGCAACGCGCCTATGATCAGTTGATTCACGATATCAGCGTGCAGGGTCTGGATGTGACATTTGCCATTGACCGCGCCGGCATTGTCGGTGCCGATGGCCCTACCCATCAGGGTACATTTGACCTTAGTTTCCTGCGTTGCGTTCCAGGGATGACGGTATTCGCGCCAGCTGATGAAGCGGAGTGTCGGAATATGTTGTACACAGCTTTTTTGCATCCGGGCCCCACAGCGGTGCGTTACCCGCGCGGATCTGGACCAGGTGTTGCAGAAAATCAGCAGATGACCCAAGTGCCAATCGGCAAAGCCCAGTTGCGCCGTGAAGGACGGGAGGTAGCACTGCTGGCTTTTGGGTCGACACTGGCGCCAGCCCTTGAAGCTGGAGAAGACCTTGATGCTACTGTGGTCAACATGCGTAGTGTCAAGCCGCTCGACACCGAGATGATAAAGCAGTTGGCCGACACACACGAGCTTCTGGTCACCGTGGAGGAGAACAGTATTCGCGGTGGGGCAGGCGCAGGTGTTGCAGAAACCCTTGCTCAATATGAACGGGCTAGCGCCCTATTGATGCTGGGTCTTCCCGACCAGCATATTGAGCAAGGTGACCCGGCCGAGGTGCTTGCCCAATGCGGACTCGATGCAACTGGTATCGTGAGATCGGTACGTCATCGCAAGCCTGGCAACCTTGCCGCTTCCCGCCATTCTGCTTAAACTTCCCCAGCCACAACCCAAGACCATCTCCTTTCATGCCTAAAGCCGAAACCGTGCTCAGCCAGAGTACGGATGATATAGCCGACGTTCAGAACAGCCCTGATAGCCGCAACCTGACTATTGACAAGGTTGGCGTCAAGGATGTGCGTCACCCCGTGCGTATTCAGGACCGTAGCGGCAACGAGCAACATACTGTTGCAACTTTCAATATGTATGTGGAATTACCAGACAACTTCAAGGGAACCCATATGTCCCGGTTCGTGGAGATACTAAGCAATCACGAACGTGAAATCTCGGTGCGCTCTTTTCGGGCCATGCTACAGGAGACCTGCGAACACCTGGATGCTGGGACCGGCCATATTGAGATGACGTTCCCCTTCTTTTTAGAAAAGACAGCCCCCATCACCGGGGTAAAGAGTTTAATGGATTACCAGGTCACTCTGATCGGTGAAATCGCCGGAAACACAGTTTCAACCGAGGTGCGGGTTGTCGTCCCCGTAACCAGTCTTTGCCCCTGCTCCAAAAAAATCTCTGAATACGGCGCCCATAACCAGCGCTCTCATGTCACCATCAGTATCAAAGCCAGCGCGTTTATCTGGATAGAAGAGATCATCGATATCGTTGAGAAAGAAGCCAGCTGCGAACTCTACGGCCTGTTGAAGCGGCCAGACGAAAAATATGTGACTGAGAAGGCCTACGATAACCCCAAATTCGTTGAAGACCTGGTGCGTGATGTCGCGGGTCAACTAAACCAGGATGAGCGTATCAACGGCTACGTGGTAGAAGCGGAAAACTTTGAATCTATCCACAACCATTCAGCCTACGCCCAGATTACTTTCACTCGGGATAACTGATCCGCGAGCCACCCACAGCGGCACCCTCCCCAAGCGGAATGGAAATCGGGATCGACCTAGGTGGTACCAAGACCGAGGGGGTTCTCCTCGATGCCACAGGCGCAGAAACCGCACGACAACGCCGCCCGACTCCGCAACAACAAGGCTACCAGGCGATCCTTGAGAATATCGCCTCCCTGGTGACTGACCTTGAGGCACGCAGTGAGACGCGTTGCTCAATTGGGGTCGCGGCCCCGGGTGCACTGGATAATACCGGCAGGGTAAAAAACTCGAATACCCAGTGTCTCATTGGTCAGCCGCTGCTCCAGGACCTTGAGACACTTCTGTCACGACCCGTGCGACTTGAGAATGATGCCAACTGTTTTACGCTTGCTGAAGCGGTCGATGGCGCCGGGCAAAATGCAGCCAGTGTCTTTGGGGTCATCATGGGAACAGGGGTCGGTGGAGGCATTGTGGTCAACGGAGAACTGTTGCCCGGACTGCAGCACATTGCCGGGGAATGGGGTCACAACTGCCTCGAACAAAATGGGCCTTTATGTTATTGCGGCCAACACGGTTGCATCGAAACCTTCCTTTCGGGCTCGGGCTTCAGCGCCGACTACCAGCGCCTCGGCGGCGACCCAGCTCTATCACCCCAAGAGATCGTTGCCGACGCTGGACGCCAGAATGCAACTGCACAGCTCGCGCTCGAAAACCTGCTTGAACGCTTCGGTAAAGCTCTTGCCAGCGTGATCAACATATTGGACCCACATGTCGTGGTTCTCGGGGGTGGTCTTTCCAACATCGACTGTCTGTATACCGAGGGCGCTCAACGGGTTGCCGCCCATGTTTTTAATGCCTCACTAGACACCCCAATACGGCGCAATCAGCATGGTGATAGCGCGGGTGTGCGTGGTGCCGCCCACCTGTGGCATCGCTAATCGCCGCTTGGCCAGGTGTCCGATAGCCGGTATCCGGTTGGCCATGGATCATTTGGATCCAACATATGCTGATGTACGCCGGTTATCCAGGCTCTTCCAGCCAGAGACGGAACTACCGCATTGCGACCGTCGCTCATGCTAACGGTCTCGTCGATCTGGCAATTGAAACGCGAGCCGATCACTGATTCACCGATAAAGCGCTGGCCCGTCTGTAGCAGTTCACGGGCATGCAATACTGCCATCCGGGCACTGCATCCGGTACCACATGGTGAGCGATCCAGTTTACCGGGTTGAATCACCACGGTGTGACGACCGACCAAGGCGTCGTCTTCTGAAGTTAACGGACGTGTCATCATGCAAAAAGATAAATGCGTCCACTGTGGATTGTCCGGATGGGTGAAGCCGAGCTGTTCGTTAGCTGCAACAGTAATCTTGCGGCCACAGTCGACTAACGCGGCCGCCTCATCGGCGCTAACAGCAAACCCAAGCTCCTTCGCATCTACCAGACAGAAACTATCGCCTCCATAAGCGGTATCAACCGTGAGTGAGCCAATCCCTGCTACTTCAATTACGGCCCCGAGTTGATCGACGAAAGACGGCACATTGCGGATACTTACCTGCTCGACAGTACCGTTGTGACAGGTCGCAGTGGCGCGAACCAGCCCACCAGGCGCTTCCAGGTGCAGCACTGTCTCAGGTTCCGTCATAGGCAATATGCCGGTTTCCAGAAGAACGGTTGTAACGCATATTGCGTTTGATCCAGACATCGGTGGAAAGAACGAGGGCTCCATAATTATAAATGCGGCATCCGCGCGGTTATCCATCGGAGGTACCAGTAGGTTGGCATGTCGGAATACTCCGCCACGAGGCTCATTCAGCAGGAAATCACGCAGTTCAGCGTCACTTTCCAATGCTCGCGAGCGTTCCCACAGATTTTCACCACTTGGCGGCGTAACCCCGCCGACAATGACATCCCCAACCTCGCCTTCCGCATGGCAACTGACCACATGAATACAACGACCACTTCTCATAGCGTCTGATCTCCCTGAGCTGCGTATATCTTTAATTATTCGAAGGCGTGGGCATCAGCAAAGGCGGCTCCATACCCTTTTCAATCCACCAGCTGCCGTCCGGGCCCGACCACTGGAAAACGGCAAGATTCACTCGCCCAAAGGGGTCGAACAATACGCCTTCTTCCTCGAGCCGGCGACGCTGCTCAGGATCGGGTGCACCGACTGAGCGGGTGCTGACCGCGCCGCGGCTATTAACCACCCGGTGCCAGGGGATGTCTGGCGCCTTCACCGCAGCCATGGCATAACCCACCTGGCGTGCACCGCAACCGGCGAGGCGAGCGATCTGACCGTAGGTCGCTACCTGTCCAAAAGGCACCGCTTGCACCAGCGTATAGATAACTTGGTAAATACCATCTCCCATGATAACCCTCAGGGCACCACCCGCAGGCCACCATCCTCAAACAGGATCTTAGCCAACGTTATCACCGGCGCGTCCACACTACCTAAGGCATCGCGTCCACCCTCGGCTGGTTTTTCGATCACGCAACCAATACCACACAGGCGTGCACCGCTTTCTGAGACCAGCTTGGCCAGTGCGCCGAGGGTCGCGCCAGTGGCAAGGAAATCGTCAACGATCAACACCTCATCCTGTGAGCCCAGGAAACGGCGATCAACCATCAGGTCAGAGCTTGTGCCGCGGGTCCGACTGATCGCCTCGGCAACATAGTAGGTTCCCGTCATGGTGCGCGACTGGTTTTTGCGCGCGTAAATCAGAAGGGCTCCAAACTGCCCGGCAACCTCCAATGCAACAGGAATACCGCTGACTTCTGCGGTCAATACCCGGGTGATCCGGCCGACCCCCGCAGCGCGAAACCGCTCGCTCATCTCCTTGGCCATCCGCTCGGTCAGTGCCGGGTCGACCTGGTGATTAAGAAAACTATCGACTTTGACGATACCGCCACCGACGTGCTCACCTTCGTGCTCAATTTTCTGGATCAGTTCCTGCATTACACCCCCTTCAGTTGTCCTGACAATCCTAGCATGCAGGCAAACACTCGCAATCAAGCGCAAAAGCCCAATACCACAGTTGAGTTGAGTCTATTTCCTGATCCAATCTAGCGGCCAATCAATTTCATAATCTTGGGAATCAACCTGGTTCCATTTTGCACCATAGTGTTGAAAATAAACTCGATAGCGGATTTGTCATTCTGTTTTTATGAGCGCTAAAGGGGCTTCAATCTGGCAGGCCGTACCCGGAAGTTACGGCACTCAAACCGTCACAAAGATCAAAAACCCTCATTCGAACCTTCGTGCAAGCAATTGACTAACACCAGGCTTACACATTTGAGAATCGCGTGATGCCTTGGTGCGCTCACGCCCCGAACGGAGCCACTAACGTGGGCCGGCGGTGATTAATTCTGATCAAGGCCTCAATCCTGACTGACCGTCTCTAGAAGTTCGGCCAGCGTATCGCCCAGTAGACCCAATTGCGTAGGGCTCGACAATCGATGATCGCCATCCTTGAGTAATTGCACACGTACATCGTGCGCTGCCAGGGCCTTGGACAAGCGCAATGCCGTGCGCCAGGACACCTCAGTATCAGCAAATCCCTGAAGTAACCTAACCGGCGCGCTGATCCTGACAGGCCAGTCCAACAGGCACTGTCTCTCACCGTCACTGATCAGTGCCTCAGTGATCGGATACCCCTGGGGATCATAATCACTGCTGAGGTGCACGCGGCCCGTGCTCGCAAGTTCGTCGCGCTGCGCATCATCCATTTCCTGTGATACGAGATCCCGGGTGAAATCAGGCGCTGCGGCAACACCCAGCAGGCCTTTGACCTGCTGACCCAGCGCTAACGCCACATGCAACATGATCCAACCACCCATACTGGAGCCAACTAGCACGCAGGGGCCTCCTGCCTGGTCACGGATGACATCCAGCGCATCGGCTGTCCAGCGGCTGATAGTGCCCTCCTCAAAATACCCCCCGGACAACCCGTGGCCCGAATAATCAAAGCGTAAGAAGGCCTGGTTTCTTTTGCTACACCACTCAGACAGGTACTGCGCCTTGGTACCGTCCATATCCGATCGAAAACCTCCTAGAAAAACTACCCGGGGCAATTGGCCCGCTAAGACCCTGACTGCCAGAGATGCCCCTTGAGTACCGCTGACCCATATTGTCTTCTCACTCAAAGCTGTGTTCCCCATATATCGTGTCATTCATCACCCATGTGATTATCACGCTTGTCATTAATTAGCGCCTTTTGTAACCGATCAGTAGGCATGCCTTAAGCGCATCATGGTCAAAAATTATGCAATTCAGCTGTCCTTGCCTGGATAGTCCGGGAATTTCATGTTGGTCGCCCATAGTATTGCTCAGCAGTTACTACAAATCAGCCCTTTTTAGGCCTCAAAATTCTAGCGTTGGGCCAGCTCAGGCGATCCGGTGCCGGTCGATTAAAACCTTAGGTTGACGTTTACGTAAACGTCAACCTAAAATTACCCCACCAAACAGCCTTCAGTAACGGTTTCAAGCATGACGATCTCATCGCATTCCACCCTCGGACTCAATTTTGATCTGGGAGAAACAGCGCAACTACTGCGCCAGACAGTCGCCGAGTTCGCTGCCCGTGAAATCGCGCCGCGCGCGCAAGCGATAGACCGCGAAAACACTTTCCCCCCCGACCTTTGGGCTAAGTTCGGTGATCTGGGTTTACTCGGGGTTACGGTTGATCCTGAGTTCGGCGGCTCTGGAATGGGCTATCTTGAGCACACCATAGCCTTGGAAGAAATCAGTCGTGCTTCAGGGGCTGTTGGTCTGTCCTATGGAGCCCACTCGAACCTGTGCGTCAACCAGATTCGCCGTAACGGGTCGCTAGACCAGCAAGCGCGCTTCCTCCCTGATCTGATCAGTGGCAAATGTGTAGGCGCGCTGGCCATGAGTGAGCACAGCGCAGGGTCCGACGTCGTCAGTATGCGCCTGCGGGCAGACAAGCACGGCGATCATTACGTACTGAACGGCACCAAGATGTGGATCACTAACGGGCCAGATGCTGACACACTAGTGGTATACGCCAAAACCGAACCTAAAGCAGGGGCTCACGGCATCACCGCATTCATTATCGAACGCAGTTTTGCGGGTTTTTCGACCTCTGCCAAGCTGGATAAACTAGGAATGCGTGGCTCGAACACCTGCGAGTTGGTATTTCAAGACTGTGAGGTTCCTGGGGAAAATATACTAGGACTCGAAAATGCAGGGGTAGCCGTGCTGATGAGCGGGCTGGACTATGAGCGCGTGGTTCTCTCCGGAGGGCCACTTGGCCTGATGCAGGCCTGCCTTGATATCGTTTTGCCGTACGTACACGAGCGTCACCAATTCGGCCAGCCTATTGGTACATTTCAACTGGTACAGGCCAAACTGGCCGATATGTACACTACACTCGATGCCTGTCGCGCCTACGTCTATGCAGTGGCCAGAGCATGTGACCGCAAAGAAACCACACGCAAAGATGCGGCTGGGGCAATCCTGTACAGTGCCGAGCGGGCGACTCAGATGGCTCTGGACGCGATCCAATTGCTTGGCGCTTCAGGCTATGTCAACGAACAGGCCGCCGGCCGACTGTTGCGAGATGCAAAGCTTTATGAAATTGGTGCTGGTACCAGTGAAATGCGACGGATGTTGATTGGCCGCGAACTCTTTAACGAAAGTAACTGAAGGAGGACTCATCATGCACGATGATCCAATCGTCATTACTGGCGCCGCCCGAACCCCAATGGGCAGTTTCCAGGGCAGTCTAACAGGGCTCAAAGCCCCCGAACTGGGGGCCGCGGCTATTGCCGCAGCGATCGAGCGTTCAGGTAGTGCGCCAGATTCAGTGGATGAAGTACTGATGGGATGCGTACTCCCGGCCGGACAACGTCAGGCCCCTGCCCGCCAGGCAGCACTCGGGGCTGGACTGCCGCTCGCCATACCATGCACCACCATCAACAAGATGTGTGGCTCAGGCATGAAAGCCGCCATGCTGGGCCACGATATCATTCGTGCCGGTGCCGCTCGCGTCACTGTGACCGGCGGACTGGAGAGTATGAGTAATGCCCCTTACTTGCTGCCTAAAGCCCGCGCGGGTTACCGGCTCGGTAATGGCGAACTGCTAGATCACATGTTTGTCGACGGACTTGAAGATGCCTACGAACCCGGCAAACTGATGGGCCATTACGCGGAAGACTGCGCTGAGCGTTATGGCTTCAGCCGTAAAGACCAGGACGACTTTGCTATCGAGTCGCTCACCCGGGCCAAGGAAGCGACAGAGAGTGGTGCGTTTCGCGATGAAATCACCCCGGTCTCAATTGTTGGACGCAAAGAGACCGTGACAGTCGAATTCGATGAACAACCGCTCAATGCCAATATCGAGAAGATCCCGCATCTGAAGCCGGCCTTTCGTAAAGATGGCACCGTGACCCCTGCCAACTCGAGCTCGATCTCAGACGGTGGCGCCGCCTTAGTTATGATGCGTTTATCCGATGCCGAAAAAGGGGGCCATGTGCCACTGGCACGAATACTCGGGCACGCCAGTTTTGCCAACGAGCCTGGCTGGTTTACCACCGCGCCTGTATTCGCCATGCGCAGACTACTCGATTCAATCGACTGGAGTGTCGATACGGTTGACCTTTTTGAAGTCAATGAAGCTTTCGCCGTAGTGGCGATGGCAGCTATGCGTGATCTCGCCATACCGCACGAAAAGCTAAACGTCCACGGTGGCGCCTGCGCGTTGGGACATCCAGTCGGCGCCTCGGGCGCTCGCATCATCGTGACCTTGCTTCACGCCATGGCACGATACGACCTGCGCCGGGGTGTAGCTTCGCTGTGTATCGGCGGTGGTGAAGCCACCGCGATGGCTTTCGAACGTATTAGCTGATCGACTTCCCAATAGTGAGATCGCCATGACTACACCCATCGAGTTCTTCTTTGATTTTTCATCGCCCTATGACTATCTCGCCAGTGAGCGGATTGACAAACTGGCTGGCAACGCACCACAGCACATTAAAGCTGGCATTCAATCCGAGGATCGCAAACGCCAGTTGTGCGCAGTCAATGACGAAGCGCTCTGCCAGGGCGTTTCTGGCTCGCCGTTTCTGGTTGTAGACCAGGAACCATTCTGGGGCGCCGACCGCCTCGAGCATCTTGACCAGCGGCTGTCGCGCGGCGGCTGGTAACACTAATTGGACTAATCACATGAGTGCGTTCGTCAGCCGGATAGATACCACTTCAGCCGACTTTGCTGCAAACCGGAAGGCAATGCTGCAAAAAACGACCGCTCTTGGCAACGTTATTGAAAGAGTTGCCCAAGGCGGAAGTGCAAAGGCGCGCCAACGCCACGCCGCCCGGGGCAAACTGCTAGCGCGGGAGCGGATCGAAGGACTGCTCGACCCAGGCAGCACTTTTCTCGAATTCTCACAGCTCGCGGGCTGGAAATTATACGAAGACGAAGTACCTTGTGGGGGTATTGTCACGGGTATCGGCCAGATCCACGGACGACCCTGCGTAGTGGTCGCCAACGATGCCACTGTGAAGGGTGGCACCTACTACCCGATTACGGTCAAAAAACACCTTCGCGCCCAGGCCATCGCTGAACAAAATCGCCTGCCCTGCATTTATCTGGTCGACTCCGGTGGGGCCTACCTGTCCCGCCAAGATGAGGTGTTTCCCGACCGGGAACATTTTGGCCGAATATTCTTCAATCAGGCGAATATGTCTGCTGCAGGGATTCCTCAGATTTCGGTAGTCATGGGGTCGTGCACCGCCGGGGGCGCTTATGTGCCAGCCATGTCAGACCAGGCTATTATCGTTCGCCGGCAAGGCACTATTTTTCTCGGTGGGCCGCCACTGGTAAAAGCGGCGACTGGCGAGGAAGTGAGTGCCGAGGCGCTCGGCGGCGCTGATGTGCATACCCGTATCTCGGGGGTGGCCGACTATCTCGCCAATGACGACCGGCATGCGCTGGAGCTGACACGGGGCATCGTCTCTCATCTAAACCGCCCGCCTCCCGCGGTCTTCCCCTTTGAACCTGAGCCTGCCGACCCCATCCATGGGGTGGAGGAGCTTTACGGCATTATTCCAACTGATCCACGCCTGCCATTTGATGTTCGTGAAATTATCTGCCGCATTGTCGACGCCGGCGAGTTCGACGAGTTCAAGGCGCGTTATGGCAAAACCCTGGTCTGCGGCTTTGCCCGGATTGGCGGCTACCCCATCGGCATTATCGCCAACAACGGGATTCTGTTTTCCGAATCTGCACTTAAAGGCGCCCATTTCATCGAACTGTGCAGTCAACGCAAGATTCCACTGCTGTTTTTGCAAAATATTACCGGCTTCATGGTTGGCAGCCGCTATGAGCATGGAGGCATCGCCCGCGATGGTGCCAAACTGGTAACCGCGGTTGCTTGTAGCCGTGTACCCAAACTCACAGTAATCATCGGCGGCAGTTTTGGCGCTGGCAATTACGGCATGTGCGGCCGTGCCTATGACCCGCGATTTTTGTGGATGTGGCCCAATGCACGTATCTCCGTGATGGGTGGAGATACCGCAGCACAGGTATTGGCGCAAGTGCGGCGCGACGGTGCCCAGCAGGCGGGTCAGGAATGGTCCACTGAGGCTGAGGCGCAATTCCGCTCTGCCATCGCCAGTCAGTATGAGCACCAAGGAAGCCCGTTTTATGCCAGTGCTCGCCTTTGGGATGACGGGATCATCGACCCGGCTCATACCCGCCGGGTACTATCCCTGGCTCTGGCAACTGTTCATAATGCGCCGATTGAAGAAAGTCATTTCGGCGTATTTCGGATGTAGGCCCGCTAGGATCGCCCTCTCCTGCTCCTGGTAAATCAGCATGGACGAGATTCTTATTCCCAGAAAACTAAACCACACTGTCAACGTGGGCGGTATACGAATTGGTGGCAATTTCCCGGTGGTGGTGCAGTCAATGACCAACACCGATACTGCAAACGTCGAAGCCACGAGCAGTCAGATTTTGGAACTAGCTGAAGCAGGTTCCGAAATCGTCCGCATTACAGTCGATACCCTGGCCGCGGCGCGGGCCGTACCCAAGATCCACCATCGCTTACGCTCGGCAGGATGCGACGTTCCGCTGGTGGGTGATTTTCACTATAACGGTCACACCCTGTTGCGCGATGTTGACGACTGTGCCGATGCGCTGGACAAATACCGAATCAACCCAGGCAATGTCGGTAAGGGTCAAAAACGCGATATACGTTTTTGCCAGATGATTGAACAAGCCTGCCGTCGTAACAAGCCAGTACGGATCGGTGTCAACTGGGGCTCACTCGATCAGCAACTCCTGGCACAAAAACTTGATGAGAACGCTGCAACCAAGCAGCCACACTCCCTGGAGGCAATCACCCGGGAAGCGCTGGTCGATTCGGCATTAAGCAGCGCAGCACTGGCACAGCGGGAAGGCCTTGAACCCAGCCAGATTATTCTCTCGGCCAAGGTCAGCCGCGTATCCGACCTTATTCATGTTTATCGCGAACTGTCGCGCCGTTCGGACCTGGCATTGCATCTGGGCCTGACCGAGGCAGGCATGGGGGACAAGGGTGTCGTTTCGTCGACCGCCGCCTTGGCAATTCTGATGCACCAAGGCATTGGCGACACGATCCGGGTATCGCTCACGCCGCAGCCCGGTGAGAGCCGCACTCGGGAGGTTCGGGTTGCCCAGACAATACTGCAGTCCCTTGGGTTGCGCAGTTTTTCGCCACAGGTCACTGCCTGTCCCGGCTGTGGTCGAACCACCAGCGATTTTTTTCAGCGCCTGGCAAGTGAGGTACAAGACCACTTGCAAGCACGCATGCCTCACTGGCGGGCGCGCTACCCCGGTGTAGAGTCGTTATCTGTCGCAGTGATGGGTTGCATAGTCAATGGGCCCGGGGAGAGTCGTCATGCCGACATCGGCATTAGCCTACCGGGCACCGGTGAGCAACCGGCGGCACCCGTCTACCAGGATGGGAAAAAAGTACTTACCTTGCGAGGTAACGATATCGCAGTACAGTTTGTCGCTCTGGTCGAGAACTATGTCCAAGATCGATTTGACTCCGATACCAGAGTAACCCGGAAAGTCGACAAAACAACTACGGGATAGTCAATGCCGCAACGCAAAAGGCAGTTAAGAAAGATTCAGTCGGTGAAGCGCTGAAAAACCAGAGTTGCGTTGGTGCCACCAAAGCCGAAGCTGTTAGACATCACGGTATTTAGATCATCAACCTCTATGGCCTGTCGGACAATCGGAAAACCCAGCGCCTGCGGGTCCAGGTTTTCGATATTAATAGACGGAGCAAGAAAGCCCCCCTGCAGCATCAACAGAGAATAAATGGCCTCGTTAACGCCCGCCGCGCCAAGAGCATGTCCTGTCAGAGATTTGGTCGCGCTCAATGGCGGAACCTTAGCGCCAAAAACCTCGCGGATTGCCTCCAGTTCTCGAATATCCCCCACCGGCGTACTGGTGCCATGGGTATTGATGTAATCCACAGGCTCTGTCACATCCTGAAGCGCCAGGTTCATGCAACGAACTGCGCCCTCTCCAGAGGGCTGGACCATGTCAACGCCATCGCCGGTGGCGCCGTATCCCACCAGTTCGGCATAGATGGTCGCACCTCGGTGCTGTGCATGCTCAAGCGCCTCCAGCACCAGAACGCCACCACCTCCCGAAATAACGAAACCATCCCGATCTACATCGTAGGCGCGAGATGCCGCCTGGGGTGACTCGTTGTAGCGCGATGACATCGCCCCCATCGCATCAAACAATACCGAGGTGGACCAATGCAGTTCCTCACCACCTCCCGCAAAAACAATATCCTGCTTGCCCATCTGGATCAGTTCCATGCCATTGCCAATACAGTGGGCGCTGGTCGAGCAGGCAGAACTGATTGAGTAGGAGACGCCCTTGATACCAAACGCTGTACCAAGACATGCTGAGTTGGTGCTGCCCATGGTCCGGGTCACCATGTATGGTCCCACTCGCTTAACCCCTTTCTCGCGAAGCAGGTCTGCAGCGACGACAATGTTTTCTGGTGAGCCGCCCCCGCTACCAACTACCAATCCGGTACGGGGGTTCGAGACATCGGCTTCGGTGAGCCCTGAGCCCTCGAGGGCCTCACGCATCGCAATATAGTTATAGGCAGCCGAATCGCCCATGAAGCGTTTGAGCTTGCGCTCAATTAACTGATCCAGATCGATATCTATACTGCCATGCACCTGGCAGCGAAAATTCAGATCACGATACTCATCGGCAAAAACAATCCCCGAACGCCCGCAGCGCAACGATGCGGCGACATCACTGCAATTGTTTCCGATACTACTGACGATACCCATGCCGGTGATGACTACGCGTCTCATTTTGCAGCCTCCTCACTGGTATCGGTAAACAAGCCTACCCGAAGGTCTTTTCCGGTATAAATCGTACGATCATCGACTTCCACCTGGCCATCGGCGATACCCATGTACAGTCGGCGCATCACCACGCGCTTAAGTGAAACCCGGTAACGGACCAGTTTGCACTGTGGGGTAATCTGGCCGGTAAAACGAATCGCACCCGCGCCAAGCGCCCGCCCATGGCCCAAGCCCCCTTTCCAGCCTAAAAAGAATCCCACCAACTGCCAGAGGGCATCAAGACCTAAACAGCCAGGCATTACCGGGTCATGTTTAAAATGGCAATCAAAGAACCACAACTGTGGGTTCAAGTCGAGCTCAGCCACAATCTCTCCCTTTCCGTATTCGCCACCTTCGTCACAAATCCGGATAATACGATCGAACATGAGCATCGGTGGCAGCGGCAATTGGGCATTCTCTGGTCCAAACATCCTGCCGTGCCCGCATTCCAGCAACTGTTCATGCGTGAAACTTGTCTGCATTGATCGCGCCCTGTTGTTGACGCCGCGTCGTCCGGTCTCGATTGAAGGCGCGGTGGGAATTGCCGGCTTACCCGGTTATCTCAGGGGAATTATAGCGAGTGCGTGCGAACGCCACACGAGCGTCAAAACACTAGGCAGACTCAACGATCAATAAGTGCAAGCGCCGCGGTCCGTGGGCGCCATACTGGATTGTCTGCTCGATATCACCGGTTTTCGAAGGGCCTGTAATAAGGTTGACCGCCCGGACGGCAACACCCTTCCGATTGCGCAGAAGTGACCAGACATCCTCCTGGTGACGGACGATCCGGGCGCTGTCGACGACCACAATGTGGTCTTCAGGCAAAAAATTGTGTGAAGTGGGCGTGCTGGCCCCAGAACAAAGCACAACCGTTCCCGTCTCAGCAATCGCAGCAAAGGCTTCACTGACCGCGACCTGAGTGTGCTGGTCCGCACTCTTGAAATAGGTAAATACCTGAGCTGACCACTGCACCGCATCAAGCAAGGGTCCAGCGCCCAGATACAACTGCGGATCAACCTGATGGGCGCCAATGTGGCGGAGCACGGCACCTTCGAGATCTTGTGCTGCCACCCGCTCATAGGTTCCATGAACTGCGACATGCTTTTGACAAAAGCGTCTGAGCAAATCGTCTTCAAACTGTGGCTGAGCCTTTGGAGTAGAGGACTCGATGCGCGCTTTCAGTTCATTCATACGCAAGGGTGTTCGCGGCTCACCACCGGTCAGGGCGCTACGAATGTTGGCGAGAATCTGAGTGCGGGCCTCAGTCATGACTTACCCTTTCGCGAATGCCACTGACGGATAAAAGAACGGCCAGCGGGTGTTGGGAAATCACGACTGTCGGTCCAACCACCAGCAAAGGGAATGTGTTCAAGTGCGCCGCGACGGCGCCCGCGACGGTGCATCAACCACAGCGGCAAAGCCATCAATCCCTGATACAACCTCGGCCGAGTCGCAACCCAAGCCCAGGCTCGTACTAAAAACCTTCCGAACAATGGCGTCAGTCGACGACGATACTGCTCAAGGCGATGTTTGAGCAACAGATCGGACAAAGGTATGCGTACCGGGCAAACCGCCTTGCAGCGCCCGTTCAAAGTGCAGGCATTAGGCAAATCAACCGAATCGTCGAAACCATTAAGTAAAGGGGTAAGCACCGACCCCATAGGTCCGGAATAGACCCAGCCGTAAGCGTGTCCACCGATCGCGCTATAGACCGGGCAATGGTTCAGGCAAGCCCCACAGCGGATACAGCGCAACATAGGCCGATAGTCTCCACCCAGCATGGTAGAGCGTCCGTTATCCAACAAGACCACGTGGTAGGCTTCAGGGCCTTCGCTGTCGGTATCTTGGCGTGGCCCCGAATACAGCGAGGTGTAAGCCGACATTTCTTGCCCGGTGGCGCTGCGCGCGAGTACTCGCAACAAAACCGATAAATCATCCAGCGAGGGAATCACTTTTTCGATCCCTGCTGTCACAATGTGTACCCGAGGCAGGGAACTGGTCAGATCCCCATTACCCTCGTTGGTCACGATAATATTTGCTCCGGTTTCTGCCACCAGAAAGTTGGCTCCGGTGATCCCCACATCAGCCGTGACAAAAGTGCCCCTCAGTACACTGCGAGCTTCATTAACCAAAGCCTCGCGCTGTGTCACCCGGTCGGTGTAGCCAAGCTTGCTATGATGTTCATGAAAGAGTTCAGTAATCTGCTCGCGGGTCTTGTGTACTGCTGGGGCAATAATATGACTGGGCGTCTCCCCTGCCAGTTGGACGATGTATTCCCCCAAATCGGTTTCAACCACCTTCAGGCCGGCGGCCTCAAGCACTGAGTTCAGGTGCATTTCCTCCGAAACCATCGACTTGCCTTTGGTTACCACCTGGGCATTGGCCTCGCGGCAGATATCCGCAACGATCTGGCAGGCCTCTTCAGCAGTGCGGGCCCAGTGCACCTGGCCGCCATTTTCAATCACCTTCTGTTCGTACAGTTCGAGGTATCCATCAAGATTTGCCAGCACATGGTCCTTAATGTCACGGGCCGCATCCCGAGTCTCATCAAATTCCGGCAACGCGGCCATCGCTTCAAGGCGTTTTTCAATAAAACCGCCGCGGGCCTTACCCATAGCCTGTTGCAGATTGCTGTCGCGCAAGGCGCGTGTTGTACGCTCACGAAACGCCACTTTCTGGCTGGCAGCAGCGCTCATGAGCCAGATTCTCCTTCGCCGATCGCAGGTCCGTCGGTCATTCCAGCAAGCACTTCAGCTACATGAAACACCCTGACCGGAGCGCCTTCACGGCGCAGGCGACCGGCGATATTGAGCAGACAGCCTAGATCTCCACCGAGCAAGGTATCGACCCCACTGTGACCGATATTGGCGCATTTATTACTGACCATCCGGGTGGAAATATCAGGGTACTTGACGCTAAATAGCCCTCCAAAACCACAACAAACGTTATTCTCGTTCATTTCCTTGAGCTCCAAACCCACGACACTGGCCAGCAGTTGCCGCGGCTGATCGTGGATGCCAAGTTCCCGTAACCCTGAACACGAATCATGGTAACTGCAAACACCGTCGTAGGTGGCTTCCACCTGCTGCAACTCCATGACCTCGACCAGAAAACTTGTCAGTTCCCAGGTTTTTGCTGCCAATGCGCGAGCTCGCCCCGCCCAAAGTGCATCATTATGGAAAAGCTCGGGGTACTTGTGGCATATAGTGTCAACACAGGAACCTGAAGGGGCGATGACGTAATCATCCTGGGCAAAAGTTTTGATCACCGTTTTCGCGATTGCGATTGTACTGACACTATCCCCACTGTTGAGCGCAGGCTGTCCGCAGCAGGTCTGGTTACGTGGCACTCGGACTGTGCAGCCAGCATGCTCCAGCAACGCCACCGCCGCAAAACCAATCTGGGGGCGAATAAGGTCGGCCAGGCAGGTAACAAACAGCCCAACCTGGGTCGATGTTTTTATTTTATCGGAATTCATTGATAACTCATCCCGTTGAGTCGGTCGGCACTGTACCATTCACATCATTTTTTCACCATCGCTCCGCTGTTTGTACAACAGTAGTCAATACACAAAACCCTGCTATCCGTTGTTACGGTGGACAGACCAACAAAACCAGTGAACCTAAAAAATATCAGAAACCATCCCGAGATCCTGCTGCTGCTGATGGCGGGTGCCGTGCCGCTGAGTTTCGCCACCTGGCAAGCACTATTGAATAACTTTGCGATCGAGCGTGCCGCATTCACTGGAGTTGAGATCGGTGTGCTGCAAAGCCTTCGGGAGATACCCGGATTCCTGGCCTTTGCCGTGGTCTTTCTGCTGTTTCTTCTTCGGGAGCAATCCATCGCGCTGATCTCGTTGGCGCTGCTAGGGGTGGGCACTTTGATTACCGGATTTTTCCCAAATGTCATGGGTCTATACATCACTACGGTCATCATGTCCGTCGGCTATCACTACTATGAGACCATCCAGACCTCCCTGTCGCTACAGTGGCTGGATAAGCACAAAGCGCCTGAAGTGCTGGGGCGCATCATTGCGGTGGGCGCTTTCACCTCGATTGTAACCTTCGGCATGATCTGGCTGGCGTTTGATCTAGCGGGTCTCGGCTTCACTGTGGTCTACGCACTCGGTGGTGCTGCCACGGTGCTGATCGCTCTAATCTGTGCTGTGTCTTTTCCACAGTTCCCCGTCAAGATTCGCCAGCACCGGCACATGGTTCTGCGCAAGCGATACTGGCTGTACTACGCCCTGACCTTTCTGTCCGGCGCACGGCGGCAGATATTTATCGTTTTTGCCGGCTTTCTAATGGTCGAGAAGTTCGGCTACAGTGTCGCCGCCATCTCTGTCCTGTTCCTGATCAACGCCACATTGAATGTACTGTTTGCCGCACGCATTGGACGACTGATCGGCATTGTGGGGGAAAGAGCGGCATTGGTCTTTGAGTACACTGGCTTGGTGATCGTGTTCATCGCCTACGCTTTCGTCAACAATGCAGAACTGGCAGCCGGATTGTATATCGTCGACCATTTCTTTTTTGCCCTGGCAATTGCCATCAAGACTTATTTTCAAAAAATTGCCGATCCGGCTGACTTTGCCTCCAGTGCCGGAGTCGCTTTCACGATCAACCATATCGCGGCGGTGATCCTGCCGGTGGTACTCGGGATACTCTGGTTGAACTCGCCGGCGACGGTATTTCTTGTCGGCGCTGCCCTAGCGGGCCTGTCGCTCCTGTTGTCCTGCAACATACCCGCCCGTCCTGGACCTGCCAATGGCATGATCCTGGGCCAACCGGCACCGGTGCGGATAAGCGCGCCATAGGCCGCCATCAAAACGCCAGACCAGAAATGAGTGCAACATCGTCGCATAATGTTTTACTTATTTTTAATATCATTTAATCTTACTTTTATTTATGGTTATGCCAGTTTATCGTTAGACCTGCAGACGCTATTAACATTACCCGCTTCAGACCCATCAACGCTTAACACAGGCCTGACGGACAGGTGCGGGACAACCTGGGAGTAAAAGGCAGTGTCTTTAAATCAATCCAGTCGTTACGCCGACCTCAATCTTGATGAGCAGGCTCTCATCGACGAAGGTCGACATATCCTTTGTGCCTACCGGATGAAACCCAAACCCGGCACCGGCTATCTTGAAGGGGCGGCCCACTTTGCCGCTGAATCGTCCACCGGAACGAACGTGGACGTTTCTACTACAGATGACTTTACCAAAGGGGTCGATGCCCTGGTCTATCAAATAGACGAAGCCAGCGAGGATATGCGTATCGCCTACCCGCTGGAACTGTTCGATCGCAATATCACCGATGGGCGCATGATGATTGCTTCTTTCCTGACCCTCACGATCGGCAACAACCAGGGTATGGGCGATATTGAACACGCTAAGATGTATGACTTCTATGTGCCGCCAAGGGCAGTGCAACTGTTCGATGGGCCTGCCAAAGACATATCCGATCTGTGGCGTGTCCTGGGACGCCCGATCGTAGACGGGGGTTATATCGCCGGGACCATTATCAAGCCTAAACTGGGACTGCGGCCGAAGCCATTTGCCGAGGCAGCCTACCAGTTCTGGATGGGTGGTGACTTCATCAAGAATGACGAGCCCCAGGGTAACCAGACTTTCGCACCGATGAAGGAGGTTATTCCGCTGGTAGTCGACGCAATGGCGCGGGCGCAGGACGATACTGGCGATGCCAAGCTGTTCTCTGCAAACATTACCGCTGACTGCCATAACGAGATGGTTGCCCGGGGTGAATTTATTCTTTCGCAATTCGGCGAATTTGCAGACCATTGCGCTTTCCTGGTCGACGGCTATGTCGGTGGACCAGGCATGGTTACTACGGCCCGGCGCTGGTTTCCCAATCAGTACCTGCACTACCACCGGGCCGGCCACGGCGCAGTAACCTCACCTTCAGCGAAACGGGGTTACACCGCCTACGTACTCGCCAAGATGTCGCGCCTGCAAGGTGCCTCAGGCATACATGTGGGTACCATGGGTTACGGCAAGATGGAAGGTGAGCGCGATGACCGTGCGATCGCTTACATCATCGAGCGCGACAGTTACACCGGGCCGGCCTATCACCAGGAATGGCTAGGCATGAAGCCAACCACCCCGATCATCTCCGGGGGCATGAACGCACTGCGACTGCCCGGGTTTCTCGAGAACCTGGGACACGGCAACCTCATCAACACGGCCGGAGGTGGCAGTTATGGGCATATCGACAGTCCGGCTGCGGGAGCAGTTTCACTGCGCCAGGCCTACCAGTGCTGGCTCGCTGGCGTCGATCCCATCGAATGGGCCAAGGATCACAGGGAGTTCGCGCGCGCCTTCGAGTCGTTTCCACAGGATGCCGACGCACTCTACCCGGGCTGGCGTGACCATCTGGGAGTCGCCGCAGCCTAACCAAGCCTCTCCAGGCTCGCGCACGCGCGCCCCGGAAGCAAGGCCTGCTAGTACTCCAGGGTAAGCCGGTAACCGCCGAACTTGCGGATATTCAGTACACCGCTGTCCAAAATCAGATACTGGCCCTTGATACCGATAAGACGTCCCGTAATCCGGGGCGTCTTATCGAGGTTAAGGGCGCTTATTTTTTGCGGATACTCGCTCACCGGGTACTGAATCTGGATCGGAGAGGCTTCTTTCATCAAGCGCGCCTGGCCTGGGTCAATAGCTTCGGTCACGGGGTCTATGGCAGCATCCGCCTGCGCGAGCAACCGTTCTCGCTCAGCCACCAGATCAAGCTGGTCAGGAGTTCCCTTGAGCATACCGCGCCAGTTCGTACGGTCGGATACGACAGTACGTATCGCAACCTCCAGTAATCCGGCAATTCGCCGCTCGCTGACCTCAAAGAGAGGTAGCGCCTGGGAAGCCCCCTGATCAATCCAGCGAGTGGGAATCTGGGTAGCCCGGGTGACGCCGACTTTCAGCCCGGATGAATTAGCAAGGTACACGATATGGGACTGCAGGCAATGGGCCTGACCCCACTCTGGCTCCCGGCAAGTTCCTTCATGAAAATGGCACAACTCTGGCTTTATGATGCATTGGTCACAGGCCGCGAGCCGTTTGAAACAGGGATAACAATGCCCTTGATTAAAGCTTTTATTGGTCTTACACCCACAGCTTAGGCAAAATATTTCACCGCAGAATTCGATTTCAAGTTCACGGCCCAATAACGCATTGAGCCCTACCAGTGCTTCGCCAATAGGTAACTGATACTCCACTGGCGAAGCGGCCTTGGTGTGCATTTTTTGAATCACCCCGGCTGACACATATGCCTCCTTGACCTCGTTACCAATAAACTGGCCGACCATCTCGATTAAGCTGCGGGACTCCCTCTACACGGAATCACCTGGGGTTAAAGGAGCAGCCAGCCATAAGATACTACCCAGCGAACTAAATCGCGAAATAAGGACCGACTGTCACCTACTGAACAGCCACTATAACGCCGAGTGGGAACATCGGGCGAAGGTATCGGTGAAGATTCCAAGCCCGTCGAGTGGCTGGATAGGCTCTAGCTGCTAACTGGCAACTATCAATAGTCCGCGGGCAACTTGCGTTCGATAACCCAGCGACCTGGCTCAATACGGATGTATCCACCCTTAACCAGATCGCTCATGATTCTGCTAACCATTTCCCGGGAGCAACCGATCATGTCGGCGAGCAACTGGTGGGTCAGCCGTTCGGTAATAACCCACTCGCTGTTTTCCTCCACGGCACACTCTTGTAGACGGGCGATCAGCCGCCGGTAAACACTATCTAAGGCAAGCCCCTGAGCCCCGTGGGTTAGCTTTCGAATTCGCCCGGCCAAGCTTTGGATCACCGAGCGGTTGAGCTCAGTATTGCGCTCAAGTAAAGCAAAAAAATCATCTGCACCTATCTTGAGTAATTCAGTTTTCTCCATAGCGGCGATAGATGCCGAACGAACGGCTCCGTCAAGCACAGCAATTTCTCCAAATACTGCTGAGGAACCCTCCAATGCGAGCACCATCTCCTTGCCGTCCTTATCTGACACATAAACCCGAACACGGCCGCTGATGACGACATAAAGCGCGTCCCCGACCGAACCCTGGCTGATGATGATCTCGCCACGTTGCACTGTGATCGGCCTGGCCAGTGCGGTCAGGGCCTGCAGGTCGTGATCCTCCAAGGTGGAGAACAAAGTTACCTGTCTTAAGATATCGATGGTCACAGCACCAATCTCCCGAATAAGGTATCGCGAGATTCAAGGGTAGTCGCACCACCGTGTCCGGGCAAGCGGGAAATAGTCAGCGCCTGCGGCGACGCTGGTTGCCCGTCATCGTCTGCGTCTTTGCCCCGGTTATGCGGGTTGGCCATGTGACCGCCTTGGACAACTGGGCGAACTGGGCGCTTTTATGGGGGATAGCTATCGCCTCAACAAAATGCTCCTGGAATCTGGGTTCGACGGCAGTTTCGATTTTCTCTATTTTACGGATTTCCCTTTCGATCTCCCGGCGGGCGTTCACATCAACCAAGGCAATATGAGCGCCGCTCCCTGCCGCATTGCCTGCCGAGGTGACATTACCCAATTCACAGTCAGGAATCAGACCCAGCACCATAGCGTACTTAACATCAATATGGGAACCAAACGCACCAGCCAGACGAATACGGTCAATCTCTTCCACGTCAAGTTTATCCATTAACAATCGAATCCCGGCGTAAAGCGCTGCTTTAGCAAGCTGGATGGCGCGCACATCGTTTTGGGTAACTGTGACGGTAATATCTCCCTTGTACAGGACAAAAGCGAAGGTTCTGCCATCTGCGATCACCCGGGCCGAGTGTTGAGACAAATTGCCATCGATGGCTCCGTCGGAGCTGAGTATGCCAGCAAGGTACATCTCGGCCACCACTTCGATAATCCCCGAACCACAAATGCCCGTAATACCTACCGCGGCGACCGCCTCGTCAAACCCGGGGTCGTCAGACCACAGGTCGCAACCGATCACCCGGATCCGAGGTTCCAGGGTTTCGCGATCAATACGCACCCGCTCAATCGCCCCAGGGGCGGCACGCTGACCACCGCTGATCTGCGCTCCTTCAAAGGCTGGGCCCGTGGGGCTGCTGGCTGCCAACAGGCGGTCTCGGTTTCCCAGGACGATCTCTGCGTTGGTACCTATATCAACCAGCAAAGTCATTTCCTTGCGCAGATACGGTGCCTCGGACAAAACCACAGCTGCGCAGTCAGCGCCAACGTGGCCCGCAATACAAGGCAGCACATAACAGCGTGCACCGCGATTGAGACCAAGATTAAGTTCGTGTGCGGGCATCGTGATAGCGCTGTCCGTGGCAAGCGCAAACGGCGCTGCGCCTAATTCAACTGGAGAAAGTCCTAACAGCAGGTGATGCATGATCGGGTTGCCGACAAAAGCGCAGTCGAGTATGTCATCAACATTGCTGTCAGTTTCTTGGCAGACCTGTGTTACCAGTTCTGTCAGAGTCTGGCGCACTACGCGAGACATCTCCTGTTCGCTACCCGGATGCATCATCACGTAAGAGACGCGGCTCATCAGATCTTCGCCAAACCGGATCTGCGGATTCATCTGACCAACCGAGGCAAGAGACTGGCCGCTGGTCAGTTCAATAAGATGCATGGCAATCGTGGTTGAACCCACATCAACCGCAAGCCCTAGCGCCGTGTCGTGATAACCAGGCCAGATAGCGATAATCTCGCGTTGCTGAAATACGGCAACCGTGACCTGCCAATTACCCTCGCGCATCACGGCTTGCAGTTTTGCCAGTACCTGCGGGTCACAGCTGAGCCCCGTCAAAGCCCATTCGAATTCTAATTCCTCTTCCAGGCGGCGCAGATCAGACACTGCCTCGTGCATGTTGGGTGGGCTGACTTCAACCACGTGCAAATGCACCAGGGGGTTAACTGACAGATCGTGCACTTCGGTTCGCTTGCGGATCACTTGGCGATGAACCTGGCTCTCAGGTGGCACATCGATCACAGCATCACCAAGCAACCGGGCTGAGCACCCCAATCGCCGACTCTGGGCCAGACCACTTACCGCGTTGTAATCAACCTCATTCCCACCAAAGTCGGAAAGGTGCTCCGGCCGCGATTCAATACCGTGTTTGGGAAATGACCCCTCACTTAGAGTCACCTGGCAGCGACCACAGATCGCCCGACCCCCGCACACCGAATCCAAATCGACGCCAAGTTCGCGCGCTGCCTGCAGCACGGTCGTCCCATGGGCAACACGCCCCCTGCGACCGGATGGGGTAAATACCACCAGCACATCCCCACCTGCTGCGAGTGCAGTTTCAGTAGCGTGAGCAGTACTCAACTGGGACTGCCCTCAATTGTTGCCTCATCGGGGTGAATAAGGTAGTAATCTGATGCGTCGGCAAAAAATATATGGGCCTGGGTGTGTAGGCCGGTCGGGCTATCCAACGCGCCAGCCGCTATCCCCCAGGCATCCCGGGACGCGTGACGCCAGAACAAGCTAGACCCACAACGACGACAAAACCCTCTTTGCGCCTGAGCCGAGGATTGAAACCATTCCAGAGCGCCCTCGCGGGTAATCTCCACACAGTCCGACGGCGCTGCTGTTGCCGCCCAGTAATGACCGCTGGTCTTACGGCACTGTGAACAATGGCAGGCCAACACCGGACGAAGCGGCCCACGGACCGTAAACGACACAGCCCCGCATAGACAACTGCCTGAAGTGTGTTGCTCAGCCATCGGCCGCACGACGCCGGCCACGACGGCGGCCCTCTCGAACACCGGACAGACCTTCGCCCAGTGGGTCGCGATAGCGTGCAATCCAGCGCAGGCAATCTGGATCGTGCCCCATCATGACATCCGCCCCCATCACAGCCGCCATAACCTCGCCGTGCAATGGGCTGGTAATAGCTGATGTCATCCCGGCACCAATGGCCATGGTTAAGAACGCCGCATTCAAACCATTGCGGTTAGGTAAGCCGAAACTGACGTTCGATGCGCCGCAGGTGCTGTTGACCTTTAATTCATCGCGCAGTCGCTTCAGAATATGCATCACCTGTCGGCCCGAATCATTCAGGGCGCCGATCGGCATCACCAGTGGATCAATCACCACATCCTCAGCGGGAATGCCGTAATCGGCCGCGCGCTCAACGATCTTTCGAGCCACATCGAAGCGCACGTTCGGATCCTCGGAGATTCCCGTCTCGTCGTTCGAGATAGCCACAACAGCTGCACCGTATTTCTTTACCAGCGGTAAGACCTGCTCCATTCTTTCATCTTCACCCGTTACCGAATTAACCAGCGCCTTACCCTGGTAGACAGCTAGCCCCGACTCTAGTGCTGCGACAATAGAAGAATCGATAGACAGTGGTACATTAGTCAGTGACTGCACCAGTTGAACACACTCGGCCAATATAGCCGGCTCATCGGCGAGCGGGATTCCAGCATTGATATCGAGCATATGAGCGCCCGCAGCCACCTGGGCGAGTGCATCTGATTCCACACGAGCGTAATCACCCGCTTTCATTTCAGCGGCCAGCGCCTTGCGTCCGGTCGGATTAATCCTCTCTCCTATCATGCAAAATGGCTGATCAAACCCAATCTTCACTTCCTTCGTCGCGGAACTGACAACAGTTACTGTCACCTGCTTACCCTCTTAATGAATTGAATGTTGTGATATACCCGGATGCCAAGGGATTCTCCCCTCGAGCACGCTGGAATCCCTGACTATGTCACTGACCCGCTCTTCCTGTCGATAAGCCATGATATGGACGCCGTGCACGCCCTCAATTTCCCGGATCGCCTGGATCATCTCAACACATATGCGAATACCTTCTTCCCGCGGATTGTGCGCTGCCAGCAGGCGGCGAATAATTTCGTCAGGAATATGCACGCCAGGTACATTATCGCGAATCCACGCAGCGGTACGGGCCGAAGCGAGTGGGCCAACGCCTACCAGAATGTAGCAGCGCTCGGTCAGACCCATGTCATGAACCTGAGTCATGTACTGCTTGAGTCGTTGAATATCGAAACAGTACTGGGTCTGCACAAACTGCGCGCCGGCATCGATCTTCTTCTTCAGCCGCAAAGGGCGATAATCCAATGGCGGGGCAAAAGGATTAGCCGCAGCACCGACAAAAACTCGTGGCGGGTTGCTGAGCGCCCGCCCACTGAGAAACTCACCCTGATCGCGCATGGATGTAACCGTTCGCAACAGGCTCATGCAATCAAAATCAAACACCGGCTTAGCATTGGGTTGGTCACCGGCCTGAACCCCATCGCCCGTAAGGCAAAGGATACTGGTTACGCCCATGGCCGCTGCTCCCAGCACGTCGCCCTGAATAGCGATCCGGTTACGATCCCGACAGGAGACCTGCATCACCGTTGCATAACCTTTTCGCGTCAGTAACGCACAGACCCCGACACTCGACATGTGGCAGTTCGCGCCAGACCCGTCCGTCGCATTGATGGCGTCAACCCAGCCATCAAACCTACTGGCGCGCTGAAAAACAGCCTGCGCATCTGCTGCATCGGGCGGCGCAATCTCCGTAGTGACTGCAAACTGGCCTGCACGTAACACCCTCTCGAGTCGGCCGGGCGAAGAATGCCCATCCAAGATTGGCAAGGGTTCACCAGGTGCTGGCTTTTCAATTTCCACCATATTAGTCCGCTGTGTCGAAGAATCGGTGATCCCGTTTTTCACGCACTTCACGCAACCATGACGAGCGACCGCGATGGTCCTGCGCCAACGGCGGCTGTACACACTGAATACCGGAGTCGTCACGCATGCGCCTGGAACCTTCCCAGGCATCCACCCAGACACAGCGCATCTGCGGCATTACTTCGCAAAACCCGTTTTCCCGGACACCACCACAGGGGCCGTTACGCAATTCCTTAGGGCAGTTCATGGGGCAGGACATACCAGTCTGGCTGAGCACGCAGTGCCCACACATCCGGCAATCGAACAATGCCGCCTTGACTCGCCGTTCCGTGGCGCAAATCGGCCCCTCGATACGGTCGTACCCCATCCATAACCAGAGCGGATGCAAGACAAGCATAGCGCCTTCGAAATGCTCATATAACCACTCCAGTACTCGCGCATTGCGGACAGACCATTGTCGTAGGGCGTACATCAGTTTCAGTCAGTTTGTGAAGTGTCAGCGCTGGCGCTGCCCTTAGCTCTGATCAGGGCCAAAAGGGCCTCATCCGTGTGCGCAGCCTCAAGGCGTTTTACCGTTTGCGCCGCCATCTGATCAAGATCATCGTCACTGCAGGTCACGCTCTCGCGACGCCATTCGCTTAGGTAAGCAGACGACGAACCTTTACCAGCCCGCATGGCGGCACGATCAATTGCATCCTGAAAACGCTGCGCCAGCATAAGTCTTACTGTCTTGCGACCCTTGCGCACCATGACCTGTGAAGGGATATCCCGCCAAAAAATAGTGATCAACTTTGCCATTAGATCTCCGTTGCTGTCGAATCTCGGCAGAATGCTGCCAGACTCACCTCCAACTCTCCATATCCGGTACTGACATGTTCAAATTCCAGTCCCAGGGTTTGCGCGGCCGAGCGGGCAGTCTCCAGAGTTTCATTCGAGCTAGTCTGAGCAAGGTATATCAGCCTGGTGTATGCCGAAAAGTAAGTTTCCAGAAGTTGTGGGTGGCGTTTAATACCAAGCTCCTCCATCACCAGTCGGTCAAAATGCCGCGCCAGAAAATCGGTCAGATAGAAAATCCCGGGTTCACGATCATGCCTGTCCAGAAAGGCTTGTGATCCCCAGAAGAACTCATAACAATGAGCGCCAGGAAGC
Organism: uncultured Acidiferrobacteraceae bacterium; assembly: GCA_913031305.1. GTDB lineage: Bacteria > Pseudomonadota > Gammaproteobacteria > Arenicellales > UBA868 > UBA868. The sequence continues at coordinate 6,118 of CAJWEF010000008.1, read as the reverse complement.
CTTTCCACCTGTTCTTCTGCGAGAACCACATCTAGTGCACCTCCGGTACCGCAATCGGCATAAGCGACAAAAATAGAATCGAACGCATCTCGAGACTGCCGCACCCGTTCGCGCACCGCCGGGGCAATCAGGCGTGGGTGATTATGCAGGCTTGCCGGAAGGCACTGGATCTCAAGGTGGTGCCACTTGTTGAGTCGAACCAGCGCAGTGATCTCATGAGCCAACGCTCCACAGGCAATAACCAGGCTCTTTCCTGACGACGGCGTTGCGGGCATAACCTTTCTCTCGCAAATAGGTGACGGCGTTCTTCACCTCCAACATGGGAAGATGATCTTTAGCAGGGAAAGACCGGGTCAAACCGCTGCCAGCCCACGCTAAGTTATGCGGACTTTCGCCGCGCCCTGAGCTCAGCAATCAATTGCTTGGCGGTCTCCACCGCGACCGCGGCATCGCGGCAGTACGCATCAGCCCCGATGGCCTGACTGAATTCCTCATTCAGCGGAGCGCCTCCCACCAGCACAACATAGTCATCCCGCATACCCTGTTCAACCAGCGTGTCGATCACTACTTTCATGTACGGCATGGTGGTGGTAAGCAGTGCAGACATACCGACTATATCCGGCTTGTGTTCCGCAATCGCGGCCAGGTAATTTTCCACCGGGTTGTTGATGCCAAGATCAAAAACTTCAAAGCCTGCGCCCTCAAGCATCATTCCAACCAGGTTCTTGCCGATGTCGTGAATATCGCCTTTGACCGTACCGATAACGACAGTGCCAATGGATTCTGCACCCGTCTCTGCCAGCAGTGGCCGCAGGATCGTCATGCCGCCTTTCATCGCGTTCGCAGACATCAAGACTTCCGGTACGAAAAGAATCCCGTCACGAAAATCGATACCGACGATACGCATACCCTCGACCAGAGCATCAGCCAGAACCTTATCCGGCCCCCAACCTCTTTCCAGGAGAATATTGGTCCCCTCTTCAATCTCCTCTTTGAGGCCGTCATAGAGGTCATCATGCATCTGCTCGACGAGTTCTTCGTCAGACAGGCTTTTCAGGTCCAGATCATCCTCTTGCTCATCACTCATCGCTGGGCTACCTTTGTTGGTATCAATACTGGGCACTGGACGGCATTCTAGATTGGAAGCCAGACAGAGTTGTTTTTGTCGCGACACGCCCCCATCACAACGCGACACTACGGACTAAAGCACTATGATAAAGGCTCCAGTAGTCGCCCCACCGTGCCAAGTATACGCTACGCTTAGAACTAAAATTCTGGTTTAAGTCGCAGCAATAGCCCAACAGAAACAATTGTCAGGACATCCGCACGAATATTCCGGAGCGAGTCTTGGGATCAAAACAAGTCGACTTGGGTGGCATGACCTCGCTCGCGTCGGCAACCGCCATCAGTTCTGCCAATGAAGTAGGAAAACAGGCGAATCCCAGCTGCCAGCCCTCGTTACAGCGAGCTTGCAGGCCTTCTAAGCCACTGTCACCAGTCACGTAATCCAGCCGTGGATCGCCGCGGACGTCACTAATCCCCAATAAAGGCTCTAGAATGCGCGCCTGCAAGATAGAAACGTCTAGATTCCGCAAGGGCGATTTGTCCAACGCCGGGCGACGCAGGGTGAGTAGTATGGTCTGCCCATCCAATAGCATCAGGAACTGGCCGTGCTGTGCGGGGAACTCGGCAGCACGATCGTCGCCTACAGGCTCAACCACGAAGTCTTTCTCCAGCTCGGTTAGTAGATCGGTTGGAGTCCTACCACCCAAATCCCGCACGCAACGGTTAAAGGCTAAAACCCGCAGCTGGTCCGCTGGAAACAACGCGACCAGCAGATAATCCCACGGGCCACCAGTCTTGCCGGTAGCCCGACGGCTGGCAGCATGTCGCAATGCCGAAGCCGCACGATGATGTCCGTCGGTCAGGTAGGTTGCATCAATACCAGAGAATGCCTGGCAAAGGCCATCGTACTGTGAAGTATCGGTGACCCGCCACAACCGCTGGCAAACGCCATCCGGCAACACAAAATCGAGCACTGGGTCACCCTGGGTTACAGACTCAACTATCGCATCAATTTGGGCAGATCCGACATATGCCAGACAGATCGGGCTAGAACTCGCACCCACGATATCCAGATAACGGCTGAGACGCTCCTCATGCTCCTTACGGGTCTCTTCATGCCTACGGATAGATCCATTCTCATATTCACCGAGCGGGATCTCAGCGACGACACCGGTCTGTGTATGGCCATCAATACTGAGTTGGTAAATAAAAACAGCATCGGTATCCGAGTTCCGGTAAGAGCCGTTTTCCAACATCACCTGTAATTGCTGGACGTTGCCCTCTAGGACTTTCGCTTCTGTCGGCCGCTCACCGGTGGGAAAATCATCCACTACCTGCATAGTATTGATGTAGTTTTTCGGATGAGTTTCGCAAAATATGCACCGCTGTGCCGGACTCATCGAATCATAGGCCGGGCTCACCACCGCGGTGGCATGCTGTGGAGCCACTACATACGGCCTGAAAGCGCGAATCTGCGTCACTTATCCAATCTCTCAACCTAACGCGACGCGGGACTCAGCCGGGATGTGCCAAACGAAAAGTCGCCATAAAATCTGCCAACGCCTGCACGCCCTCGCGTGGCATCGCGTTGTAAATGCTCGCCCGGCAACCACCGACGCTGCGGTGGCCCTTGAGATTCAATAACTTTTCCTCGCCCGCTTGGGTAAGAAAGCTCTTTTCAAGATCTTCACTGGGCAGGCGAAACACCACATTCATCACTGACCGGGATTCGACATCTACCGGGCAATGGTAGTAGCCATCGCTGGTATCAATGGCCTGGTAGAGAATGTCCGCCTTCGCTTCAGCCTCACGCGCTACAGCTTCTATGCCGCCCCTGCCCTGCATCCATTTCAGGACTTTACCTAAAATGTAAATCGGAAAGACCGGTGGCGTGTTAAACATGGAGCCCTTATCTGAGTGTATGTCGTAGCGAAGATATCGGGCGATGTCGCGGTTATTGTCCTCGATCGCTGTCTTGCGGACGATCACCATTGCCATACCCGCTGGCCCAAGATTTTTCTGCACGCCACCGTACACCAGGTCAAAGCTTTCCCAGGGAATCGGTCGGGACATATAGTCCGATGACATATCAGCGACCAACGGTACCTCTACCTGCGGCCAGTCTCTGAAGCGGACGCCGCCGATAGTCTCGTTGGAGGTGATGTGCAGATAACGGCTACCGGGCTGGATCTCCAACTCACCGGATTCGGGCATGCGGGTATAGTTACACTCCGCTCCGTCCCAGGCGGTGTAGATTTCTCCATAGGGTTGAGCATCAGTGATAGCCCCCTTGCCCCAGCTGCCAGAGTTAACGTACCCCCCTTTGCGCCCTTCACCCAGCAGGTTCATCGGCACCATCGCAAACTGCAGCGTGGCACCACCTTGTAGAAAAAGTACATCAAAGTCCCGAGGAACCCCAAACACACTGCGGACCAGTTCAACTGCCTCCTCGTGTACCGCGACAAATTGCTTCCCCCGATGACTCATCTCTATCAGAGACATGCCAGCTCCCTGGTAATCAACGAACTCAGCCTGAGCCTCCTCAAGTACTGAAAGCGGCAACGTACAGGGGCCCGCGCTGAAATTGTGCATCCGTTCACTCATAATTCTTGCTCCACGAAAAAATCAACACTACGCCTGACCGTTGACACAGTGCAGAACTTGCCCTGTATCAAAAGCCTTAATGATCTCCAATACACCATCAGCTACCGCTGCCTGGGCCTGATCGGTCGAAGCGCCGATATGGTGCGTACCGTAGACGTTGGGATGCGTGGCCAATTGCGAATCAAAAGATGACTGGCTTGCTGCGGGCTCATCAGCATAGACGTCGAGCCCGACACGCACATCTTTTTCATCCATTGCTTTAAGCAAGGCGGCTTCGTCTATCATGTCGCCGCGCGATGTATTCAGGATAATCGTTCCCGGCTGCACCGCAGCCAGAAAAGTGCTATCCACCAAGCCTCGAGTTTCAGGTGCTGCTGGGACATTCAGGCTGACAATATCGCAATAAGCCAGCAGCGTTGGTAAATCTGGCATGGTCTGTAGTTCGAGCTTGCTGATTTGCTCATGCATTTCCGTTTTACGGTCGGGCTTATCTACAACGTACACTTGGATACCAAAAGCACGGGCCCGCTGTGCAACAGCAAGGCCAATGGCGCCCAGGCCCACGATGCCCATGTGGCGGCCGTACAAGCCTTTCGCTGCAGCATACTTCTTCTTGTTCCATTGGCCCGTTCGCAAGTCAATTACGTTATCGGGGATGTTGCGGTCGATAGCTATCAGCAAGCCAATGACCAGTTCAGCGACCGCTATGGCATTTTTTCCGGGCACGTTACAGACCGGAATCTTGCGAGCTGCGGCGGCTTCGATGTCAATCGTGTTGGTTCCAGCACCTGCGCGAATCACAAGGCGCAACGCCGCCGCGGCGGCGATTGCGTCACTAGTCACCCGGGTGCTTCTAACAACCAGCACTTCGGCATCGCCAATTGCCTCTACCAGGGTGTTACCATCCAAGTCCGGTTGAGAAACACATTCGTGACCCTGCTGGCACAGTTGTGCCATTCCCGAATCTGGAAACTTGTCTGCAAAAAGAATCTTCAAAATATCTCCGTGTCATAATTTGCATCAATACGCTTACTGTTCGGCGTTATTCTACGTTCGCCTTAAGATATTGAATACTCCCCCGGCGTACAAATTTGTGTGAAAGGCGGCAAATGCCACAACTAAACAAGGAAAATTTTCAGCATCCAAAATTTTTGTTATCGTCTACTCTGGGATGCTCTTATAAGTATGGATCTAAACTTCCCACACCTATAGTTTCGTGCTGATTGAAACTACCGTTCTGGTTCTTGGCGCAGCACTGCTGCATGCCGCCTGGAATACCCTGGTTAAAACCGCCGCTGACCCTTTGGTGTCGATGGGCGCCCTCAGCCTGGTCACTGCAGGCCCAGGGCTATTGCTGGTCTTGGCAGTGCCAATTCCAACACTTACTGCGCTACCCTACCTGGCCGGCTCCGTTGTCCTCCACTTTGGGTATTACCTGTTTCTGGTGAGCGCTTACCGGGTAGGCGACTTGAGTCACGTCTACCCAATTTCACGAGGCAGCGCGCCGCTGCTGGTGGCCCTCGGCGGCATCGTAATTGTCCAGGAACAACTCCCGTTACTAACGCTGTTTGGTATCGTGATTACCAGCATCGGCATCATGTTGCTGGCCATATCGGGTGCTAACTCGAAAACGCCAAATCATCGATCAACACCACGAGCCCTTATTACTGGGGGCTTTATTGCCGCCTACACATTGGTCGATGGGTTGGGCGTACGCCAGGGTGAGGTTGCATTGTCTTATATCGGTTGGCTGTTACTCATAAACGGGCTGGTCTTTGGTCTTTTTGTTTTTCTTCGACGCCCAACCGAAATGCTGGGCTTGTGGCGCAAGGATACAGCACGGGTCGTGGGCGGAGGAATAGCGAAAGCGATCGCCTACGGCACCGTTATATTTGTTATGTACTACAGCCCGATGGCTGTGGTAGCCACACTGCGCGAGACAAGCGTCATCATGGCAGCGTTGATTGGTGTTTACTTCCTGCGCGAGCCTGCTGGCCAACTGCGTATTGCGGCTGCACTGCTGGTGGCGGGTGGGGTAATCGCGATGAATCTATCGAGCTAATCAAGGCCGGCAAACACTGCCTAGCCTCCCAGAAACAGCTCTCCCACCTTTGGGTTCTGGAGTAAATCGTCGCCCTTGCCGGCAATAGCAATTTGCCCCGACACCATGACATATCCAATGTCGGCAAACTCCAGGCCTTTCTTGGCATTTTGCTCAACCATAATGATCGTCTTACCTTCTTTATGTTGAAGATCATACAGAATGTCAAAAACCATATCGATAAAACGCGGCCCCAGGCCAAGCGAGGGCTCATCGACCAATAAAACGTCAGGGTTCATGACCGGCGCCCGTGAGATCTCCAGTAGCCGTCGCTCCCTGCCTGACAGCACTTTAGCCTGATGTTTGCGACGCGCTGCCAACTGGGGATATTTCTCAAAAATCTCCTCG